>JANQQG010000135.1 GCA_028285065.1 Phycisphaerales bacterium | reverse complement strand
CCCGGCTCGACGTTCACCGTTCGCCTGCTCGGACCGAAGTTCGATGAGCGAGAAGGACGCGCCGTGACCAGCAGCGTCCGCAGCGAGCTGCTCCACGCGGCCCCGCCGCGCTTCGTCGTCCTCGACTTCCGCGAGATCGAGTTCATCGACTCGGCGGCGCTCGGTGCGTGCACGGCCATCCGCACCGCGGCCTCCGAGCGCGGCGCGAGCGTCGTCCTCTTCCGCATGAGCGATCAGATCAGGACCGTCTTTGACGTCTCGAGCCTCTCCAAGCTCTTCACGATCGCCAAGGACGACGACGAGCTCGAGAAGATCACCGGCTAACGGACCCGCGCCTACCGCTTGGGCTTGTCCGCGCCCGACCCCGACCCATCGCCTGTGTCTTTCTCGGCGTGACGCTCGCGCCACTGCGTGACGGCATCCGGCTCGCGCGGGTAGATCGGCACGAGCTCGGCGGCATCACACCCGGGGAGCACGGCGCTGACACCCAGGCACGAGATCGCCGATGGGCACGCTTCGGTGATCGTCATCCCCATCCCAACACCCATCGAGCGGATCTCGACGGGCAGGTGCCGATCGGAGGCGATCGCGGCAGCGCCGGCGGACTCGAGCGCGCTCAAGCTCGACGCGTCCACGATCGCGCCGGACGGGACCGGATCGCCGAACTTGTAGCTCGACGGAAACAGGCACGCCCATGACTGCCCGTTCTTGCTCGCGAGCAAGACGGCCACGCCGCGCTCGGTGACGGACTCATCCAGCGTGCGCCACACGACGAGGGCCGTCGGTACGCGCACCGCTTCGGCGCCCGTTGCCTGGCAGATCATCGCGCCCGCAGCGCACGCCATGCGCGTGGCCGTGTACCCACCGGGCCCGGCGCTGACGGCGACGCGATCGAGATCGCTCGGGCCGATCCCCGCGCCGGCGCAGACGCGTTCGATCGCGGGCGCGAGGTCATCGTCGTGTCGGCGCAGCTCGCGGAGGCGTTCTTCGCCGAGCAGATGAACCGAGCCGTCGGCGCTGACGCGTCCGAGCGCAACGCCTACGGAGCCCCCGCCGGGGTTGGACGTTTCGATCGCAAGCGTGAGCCTGGCCCTGTTCATGATCGGATCGTTGGCGCGTCTGCGCTGTGCGGCGATGGGGCATCTACTCCCACGCGTGCTTTCCGCACTCCGGACAGAGATCGCCCAGACTGTCAGAGAGGTTGTACCCGCAGTGTGGGCACATGTGCCGACGCCGCAGCCGACGCTCCCAGCGGTGCGCGTGCAGATCCGCCCACACAACGAGCAACGACCCGAGAACGAGCGGAATCGTGCCGACCGCGAGGATCACCCAGCCAACGAGCCACACGCCGCGCTGCCGATTCTCCCATGCGCGCGCAGGGTCGCGCAGGATGCATGGCGACTCACTCCTGAGCTGCGCGGTGAGGTCGGTCATCACACCGTCCTGCGGCCCGGGTGGTGCAAGCGCGGCGGTGCCCCACACAACGCCCAATGAGCGCAGGCGTCGCGCGACGGGGTACGCGATCTCCCCGCGCACTTGCGGGTGATCCGCGCGCGGACCGCCGGGCATCACCTCGACCTCCTCGAACTCGAACGTCACGCTCACGCGGCTCGGCGAGTGCCCCCACGTCACGGACCTGCGCCGTCCACGCGAACAGCGTCAGCGGAGGGGACGGCTCAGGGTCCCCGGGGCCCCAGTTCTCCCGGTACCCGATCCCGTGGGTGCCCTGGATCGTCACGACACGGGACGGTGTCAGCCCGTTCACCTCCGCGAGCGCCCACCCCGCCGCCGCCGCGCCGTACAGCACGAGCGCGCCCAGCCACCAGAGCCACGCGCGCCGAAGTGGGGAGCGCGCGCTCACGGGTCGTCCTCTGGCTCGTCCGCCATGACGCGTTCGAACCGCTTGCGAAGGCGCACCTGGTTCGCGTCGAGCGGGAGCCCGCACTCCGGGCACTCGTCCGTGCGAAGCCCGGCCAGGTCGTACGCGCACCCGGGGCAGACGATGTGCAGCGCGCGGACTTCCCGACGCGTCGACCGGAGTGCGGCACTGATCGTCACCACACCCCACACGGTCAACCCGACCAAGCCGAGCCCGAGGATCCACAGCGTCACCGATCCGCCCAGTGCCGCGCTGATCGCGAGCACACCGATCCAGACGACGAACACAGCCGTCATGTGCATCAAGCGTCGGTCGCCCGGGGCCGATCCGATGTGCCCGCTCATTCGTCCACCCTCCGCCGACGCTCCTTCTTCTCCCCCGTCTCCCGCTTGTCGCGCAGGCGTCGCTCGACGGCCCCCCGGCTCGGCTTGGTCTTCCTCCTCACCTTCGGGCGTGCGAGGGCTTCGACCAACAGCTCACGCAGCTTCGCCATGCACGCCTCGCGGTTGCGCTTCTGGCTGCGGTACTCCTCGCTGGTGAGCAGGAGTTCCCCCGGAGCGGCCTGATCCTCCCCGGCCTCCTCATCGGTGCCCCCGTCCTCGTCGACTCCCACCAGGCGCGAGCCCGCGAGCGAGGCCAGGCGACGCTCCGCCCAGGGTGCAAGCCCAAGATCCCGCACCGCCACACGGAGCACGGCTTTCGTCGCCACCTTGTTCACGTTCTGACCACCAGGGCCCCCCGACCGGGTGTAGCTGAACCGCAGCACGTCCGGCGGCACCGACACGCCTGGGGCCACCTCGACCCCGTCGTGTCCTGCGCCCTCTGGTTGTTCGTGTGTCCGATCCAAGCCCTGCGCCTTTCTCCGTCTCTAGTCGGGTATCCTGCCCGACTGCGCCACGAAAGGGAAACATGACGCCCGATGAAGTTCAACACACGCCGCGCACTTGGTGCGCCGCTTCGCTCCTGCTCCTCGCGGCCATCGCCTCACCCGCGGGCGCACAGGAGTCCTCGCACGCCTTCCGCTTTGAACGTCCGGCGGAACCCGCGAGTTCGTCGGGCGCCGTCGCTCTCGCCGAGAGCACGCCTCAGCCGGACGCCGGCGCCGCGCACTCGATCGAGGACGACGGGTCTCGGGACTTGCTGCTCGACCCGCACTACGCGTGGACGATCCACGCCGAGCCGATCGCGTGGTGGGTCAGCCCGTCCGGCAAGATCAAGCTCCCGGGCGCGGGGGCGAGCGACCGAGTGTTTGTGAGCGACCTGAACCTCGACACCCCGCGCGTCAGCCCAGCCGGTGAGCTCCAGATCCGGGCCGACCGCTTCAGCTTCAACTTCTCCGCCAGCGCCTTCAGCCTCGAGCGCGACGACACCACGGCCGACGACGCCTTCACCATCGGCGATGTGGGCGTCACGCCCGGCGACGCCCTCGACGTCGACTTCGACTTCGCCACGTACCAGTTCACCGTCGGCTACCGCTTCGACCCGATCGACCTGACGGGACGCTCGGACGACCCGGCCTCGGCCCTGGACGCGGTCCTGGCCATCGAGTTGCTGGCGGGCGCCCGTGCGACGGACATCGGCCTGGACGTCCGCTCGG
This sequence comes from Phycisphaerales bacterium, assembly GCA_028285065.1. GTDB lineage: Bacteria > Planctomycetota > Phycisphaerae > Phycisphaerales > UBA1924 > JANQQG01. Next base: position 11,488 of record JANQQG010000135.1, on the reverse strand, counting down.
GGTCGAGCGCATCCAGCGCCGATCAGATCTGGCTCGAGCCGATCATCGGCGCGCGGGTTGATCTGCGAGTGCTCGAGCAACTCTCGGTCGATCTCGGCGTGAGCGCGGGCGGGTTCTCAACCGGCGACGCGTCGAGCGCGTCGCTCGACATCGACGTCGCCTTCCGGTACCACCCGACCGACAACGTCGGCGTCGAGTTCGGCTGGCGTCAGCTCGGCTTCGCCCTCTCGGACGGGAGCGGCGACGCGGAGTTCGAGTACGACGGGCGCATGGCGGGCGTGTACGCGGGTGTGGTGATCCGGTTCTGGACGCGTCGCTGAGCGCCGTTCTCAGCGCGCACGGGCGCACTGCGCGCGCCACGCTCCAGGCGCGCTGCGCTTGCTCACCCGATTTCCACAGCAATTCCCCATTGTCGCGGCCCGAAACCGTCCATGGAGCGTTTCGCGGGCGATTTGCGCCGTGCTTCGATCGTCCACATTGACCGAGCCACCGCGGAGCCTCATACTGGCTCGGTCCGACGCGCGTCGCCGCCGGTCTTCTCCGGTCGGCTTCGCCGGCCCCTCCCCGTCCTTTCCGCGGGCCGTGTCGGATCCCTGAGAGTCGGCCCCGCTTTGCGGGGGGCCGCAGCCCACATGTCCCCCGGCCCTGCGCCGGTCTTTGGAAGATCCTGATGGCCACGATTACCAAGAAGGACCTTGTCGATCGCATCGCCAACAAGACGGGCCAGAAGCGGGTCGTCGTGAAGCGGATCCTTCAGGAGTTCCTCGACGAGATCGTCACCGAGCTCGCCGACAAGAACCGGCTCGAGTTCCGTGACTTCGGCGTCTTCGAGGTCAAGGTCCGGGCCGCTCGCACCGCCCAGAACCCGAAGACGCTCCATCCGGTGACCGTGCCGGAGCGCGCAGCCGTCAAGTTCAAGCCAGGACGGAAGATGCGCCGGGTCGTCGAGGAGGCGCCCCGGTCGTCCGAGGACGCGGGGGGGTCTGCAACCGCCCCGTCCTCGCCGATCTCGGCTCAGATACCCCAGAACGAGGTAGTCGTGCGATCGGACGTCACGCCGGGCAGGGCGGCGGGAAATCACGCGGCCCATCGTCCCAAGGATGATGCGGAACGCACCGTCCCGGACCAGGCCCCCCGCGTCGAGCACGCCTAACTCGCCCTTCACCAGACGCTTGCGGAAGCTTCACGCTCTTCTCCGTGTGCCCCGGGCCGCCCGTGGCGATACTGGAGACGATGGACGTGTTCGCGGTCGACTTCCATGTGCACACTCGCGCCTCCTCCGATGGGCTCGATGCCCCGGAGCGCGTCGTCCGTGCGGCCAGGGACGCCGGCCTGGACGCCATCGCCATCACCGATCACGACACCGACGCCGGTTACAGACGCCTCTGTGACCTCGGCCTGGCAGATCCCTCCGGGCGACCGGTCGACGGCTTCCTCGTTATCCCGGGCGTTGAGGTCTCCACCAAGGAAGGCCATGTCCTCGTCCTCGGACGCGCCTTCCGCCCCGAGCCGGGCCTAACGAGCCACGCGTGCCTCCGGATCGCCCACGCCATGGGCGCGATCGGTGTCGCGGCTCACCCCTTCGACAAGTTCCGCTCCGGCGTCGGCCGGGCAACGCTTGAACGTGTCGGGTTCGACGCCATCGAGACGTGGAACGCCAAGACAATCGACCACACGGCCAACCACGAGGCCGAGGCCTGGGCGACCGAGCACGCCCTGCCCGCCGTGGGCGGGTCGGACGCGCACCACGCCCGATGCGTCGGGCGGGCACACACGCTCGTTCAAGCGCACGAGTTCACCGTCGCCGGCGTGATCGATGGCGTGCTCGCCTCACGTGTTGATCTCGTCCGCGCAAGCCACTCCAAGCGCGAGATCGCCCACTACCTCATTCGTGGCTGGCTGACGCGTCCGTGGCTGCTCGATCGCGCGCGGCGCACGCTCGCTGCGAAGCGCTCGGCCCGACGCGTCGAGCCGGCGTCGGTCCCCGTGCTCCCGATCGCCGAGGACGAGCCCGTTTCCGCGTCGGCACGGGAAGCGTTTGATCTGCGCGAGGTCCGCGAGCGCAGGATCGCGCAGGCCGAGCGCGCCCGCACCACGCGCGCGCATGCCCGCACGTAGCGAGCGGCCATCCAGACAGTTCAGACTCCGACGAGCGACCGGGCCTCGACCAGGCCCTTGCGCCACCAGAAGCGCTTGACCAGCAGGTGCTCGCCGTAGGCGAGGTCGACCAGCGCGCGCCCGGCGGGGCCGTCCGCCATGGCCGCGCTCATCTCGCTGGACGCCTCGAAGAGCGACTGCAGTCGTTCCGCGTTGGCGTGTTCTCGCTCGAGGAACTCGAGCGAGTACGCGTGTTCCTCGTCGGAGGCGACGTCACGCTCGAACACGTCGTGCGCACACTCGGGACATGCCTGCGCGAACCCGGGCGCGCTCCGCCCCAGGAGCGCCTCGCGCTCGAGGTAGCCGCGCGGCTCCATCCGGTGGTCGTGCGGCGCACGCGCCTCCGTCCGGAACACCACGGGCATCCCGAACTCCGTCGAGCAGCGCCACGCAAGCTCCAGGTCCTCGTACCCGTACCGGCCGGGCAGCTCCTTGAAGACCTCGCCGGTGCGCGCACGATCGGGCGATGCCCCGATCCGGCGTGCGGCCCACATCGGCGCGCTCATGTTCAGCCCCCACGCGTGGCGGAACCCCCAGTCCCGCCAGTCGTCCATCCGTCCGCTCCCGTCCGCACCTGTGTGCTCGCGCGCCTCGTCCTCCATCTCGGCGTAGAAGAACACCATCGGCGTCTCGCGCACCATGCGGTCGAAGAGCCGGTCCGGCGCGTGCACGACCCACGGCGAGTGCCCGCTGACGATGCACCCACCCTCCCCGCCCGAGTCCATCCCGAGCCCGCGTCCGCGTGCGATCTCCTGGGTGTCCAGGTGTGCGCGGACGAAGCCCTCGCAGGGGAGCACGTCGTCGTTGATCGAGATCATCACGTCGCCGCGCGCTTCGTCGAGCGCCGCGTTGCGAGCCGCGGCCAGGCCGGCGTGTCCGAGCGGGAGCACGCGGAGCTGCGCGCGTCCCTTCGCTTCGGACCAGGCCTGCTCGGCGGCGTTGCGGCTGACGGGGCAGGGGCCGTCGATCGCGACGAGGACTTCGTACCGATCGGGCTCGAGGTCCTGACCGGCGAGGCGTTCGAGGCAGCGGGCGAGCTGGCGCGCCCGCCCGTTCGTGGGGATGATCACACTCGCATGCATGGGCGACTTGATCGGCGCGCACGACCGTCCGACAGAAGAAGCGGGCCTCGCAAGCCACGAACAAGCCTCCCAGGGCATCCGATCCGCCAAAAGAGGGGAATCAGTGGCCCAGTCCGATGCGCAGGTTGTGCGGCCTGCGCCGATTCGCCTCACCTTTCGCCGACTGACGCACCCCATCGGTCGATCACCAGAGCGCGAAGCGGACGAACCCGGCGGTGCCCGCCTAAATCGGGGGCATCGGCCCGGACAATCCAGGAGGCTTCCTGATGACGCTGACCCTCACCGACGCACCCGCCCAGCGAGACGCCGCACGCGAGCGCCGACGCTTCGAGCGTCAGGAGATCGAGCGCTCGTGCAAGATCTACCGGCCCGCCCACAAGCGGTACCTGCCGGGGCGGACGCTGGACCTGTCCGCGGGCGGCGCTCTGCTCGAGGTCGAGGCCCCGCGCCCGCTGATCCCGGGCGAGGCGATCGACCTGGCCGTCGCCTGGACCAATCTGCCCGTGCTCCCGACGCGCGCCCTGCAGGACGCCCGGATCGTCCGGGTCACGCGTGAGCGGGACGGTCGTCAGATCGTCGCGGTCGAGTTCAAGCGCGCTCAGTCGCTCTCGGCCGTCGCCTAGCGCGTCGCCGCTCCGAGCCGGTCGTTGTTCTCATCGTTCTCTCCCGCACTGACGTGCGTCTGTTCGTGCCACCCCCGGTATCGTGAAGAAGGAGGGTGACGGTGTGCGCCCGCGTGGCGCCCGCCGCCCTGTCATCGTGCCTCGTTGGAACGGGGCAAGGAAGGAGCCCGTCGATGTCCGCCCGCGCGCGACGCCTGTTCCCCGTCCTCCTGCTTGCGTGCGTGTTGCTGCTGCCCGACGCTCGCGCGCTGGCCCAGGCCACGCCCGTGGTGACCTTCGAGGAGGTGCAGCTCGAGGGGCGTCACAAGCTCTTCTACGCACTCGTGCTCCCCAACGGGTACGACCCCGAGAAGGCCTACCCCGTCCTGATCGCCCTGCCCCCCGGCGCGCAGACCCGCGAGATGGTCCAGGCGGGCCTGAGCATGTACTGGGAGACCGAGGCGCGCCAGCGCGGCTGGGTCGTCGTCAGCCCGCAGGGGCCAAACGACGAGCTCTTCCGAACCGGTGATGACTCCGTCATGCCCGTCCTCTTCGAGGACGTCCTCAAGCACATCAACGTCGAAGGGCACCGCTTCCACCTCGCGGGTGTCTCCAACGGCGGGCGGGCTGCGTTCCGCATCGCCACGCAGCACCCACGCGACATCCTCTCCGTCACCGTCCTCCCCGGTGCGCCGCCGGAGGAAGAGGACTGGGCCAACCTCGCTGCGCTCAAGGACATCGACGTGACCATGTTCGTCGGCTCGCGCGATCGCACGTGGCTGCGTCAGACCGAGAAGGCGGCCGAGGAACTCCGCTTGCTCGGCATCGAGCCGGACGTGCGGGTGATCGAGGGCGAGCACGTCGTACCGGTCGATCCGGCCGAGCTGTTCACGATCTTCGAGCGGTCGCGCACCACCAAGCGCCCGGCCCCGATCGACCAGCCCTCGCCCTCCGAGCTCATGGTCCGCGCGATCGGCGCGACGCTCGATGCGATGCACTCGGCCGCAGAGAAGCTCGATGTCGACGCGTTCCTGGGGTCATTCGCGCCCGACGCGGTCTTCATCGGCACCGCCCCCGGCGAGCGCCTCAGCCTCCAGCAGCTCCGCGACAACGACGGGTCCGCCCTGGCGGCGGGCGCGGGGTGGCCGGTGGAGGTCGTCTCGCGCAACGTCACGCTCGGGTCGAGCCAGGATGTCGCCTGGTTCGACGAGTCGCTCAAGAGCCCGCTGCTCGGCCCGCTCCGTGCGACCGGCGTGATGGCCTACGACGCGCGCGATGACGCGTGGCGCATCCGCATGTACAGCATCGCGATGGCCGTCCCCGCCGAGCGCCTCGCCGATGTCGTCGCGACGATCGGCGTCGCCGACGCTCCTGGCCCCGCGCCCGACCCGGCCCCGGACGCCGGCGCAACCAAGCCGGATGCCACCAAGCCGGACGATGATGCCGACGCCGACTACGATGGCGACACCGACGCCGATGCGGACGACCACGACGGTGAAGATGGTGACGACGAACCAGAGAACGAGTCGGACGACAGGCCGCCGGGTGTCCCTCGCTGATGAATGCTGCGAGCGCGTGGCGTCGGCGCTTAGGCGGCCAGTTGTGCCCGCGACTGGGCCGTGCGCAGCGCCTGGCGGTGCGCCTCGAGTTCGAGCGGGAGGACCACTTCGAGCGAGCAGCTCTCGCGGATCGTCTGCGCAGCGGTCTCGCCCATCATCTGGCGCAGCTCGGGCTCTGCGAGCAGCCCGGCGATCGTGCGTGCGAAGTCGGTCGGGTTCGCGTTGACGCGCATGCCGATCGTGGGGTGATTCACGACGGCTGCCAGGCCCGGCGCGTCTGCGACGACAACGGGGCAGCCAAGCGACATCGCCTCGATGACCGTCTCGGGGTGGGTTTCGTACTCCGAGGCCTGCACGTACATCGTGCACCGGCGCATCGCTTCGACGAGCTCCTCGTGCGGTGCGGCCCGGTGGATCGTCACGTTCACGTCCAGCTCGCAGGCCAGCGCGTTGAGCGTCTCGAACTCGGGCCCATCGCCGATGATGCGCACGTGCGTCGGCATCGCGTGCACATCGCGCAGCTCCGCGGCCGCCCGGATCAGCACGTCGATGCGCTTGCGCGCAACGAGCTGACCGGCGAACAGGAGCGTCGCCTCATCGCGATCGACGGGGGTGGGAACCGTCTTCGACGCGGCGACGAGCGTGGGCACGACGCTGATCCGTGACGGGCCCAGCGCGTAGCGCCAGGCGAGGTCGTCGGCGATCTTGCCGGTCGGCGCGACCACGAGGTCGGCTGCGCTGGTCAGCAGGGCTTCGTCGGCTGTGGCGCGCCGGACGCGCGTGTGGTCGAATGAGAGGTCGCGCCCGAGCAGGCGTGAGGGGATCGCCGAGCCGCGCGCGATCAGGGCCGTTCGGATGCCACGGTGCTTGAGTGCCGCGGCACACGCGACAGCGAGTCTCGGTGTGTTCAACTGTGTCGTTCGCACGATCGCGCTCTCGGCCCCGTCGACGAGCTCGGCGAGTTCGTCGGGCAGGGCCCGCGCCCACGCCTTGTGGTCGTTCTGGTCCCCGTCGTTGAAGAGGATGTCGGCGGGGATCGCCAGCTCGTGCGCGATCGCGAGGTCATCGGGTCCGCCGAAGCCGGCAAGGATCAGTCGCCCGTGCGACTTGGCCAGCTCGTTCAGGAGCGGGAGCTGACGCCCGAGCTGCCCCGACCGACGCCAGCGCGCAAGCGAGGCTCCGGCTGGAAGCAGGACGACAAGCAGGTCGGCGATCGTGTCTTTCATGGAGCGTCCGCCCTCGCGAGAGTCCGGGTCGAACGGTTCTATCGGTCTGTTTAGAGGGCCGGTCCACCCGCCTCCTCTCGATGGCGGGATCGTGAGGGTCGCCTGGGTGCCGCGAGCGCGGGGGTGTTGTGTGGTTCTCGGACCTTGGGCAGCTCTTTTTGACCAGCGAGGCCGGATTCGAGGCCGATGTTCAGTCACGGCCTCCCTCCGCCCGGATCCGAGAGGACACAGGTGACGACGCGATGCGAGTCGGCGTGATCATCCCGCTTCACCAGTCAGGAGCGACCGTCGCAGAGACGATCGGTTCGCTCCGCGCGCAGACGCACGACGACTGGCGCTGCGTCGTCGTCGATGACGGCTCCACCGACGCCGGCCCCTGGATCGTCCGGCGGATCATCGAAGACGACCCGCGCATCTCGATGGTCTCCCAACCCAACCGCGGTCTCTGGGGCGCGCGCAACCGTGGGCTCGACGAACTCGACGCGCTCGACGCAGCCCACGGGGCCGAGGCGGGCGGGCGGTATGTCCACTTCCTCGACGCCGACGACTTGGTCCTCCGCAGCGCCTACGAGCGCATGGTGGGCGTCCTGGAGCGCACCGATGCGGACGGTGTCTGCGTGGGCTACGAGCTCCGTGACGAGTGCGGCGATCCGATCGGGCGCCCGCTGACGCCCCCCGCGATGGGCGTGACGATCGAGGAGCTGCGCCGGGGGAACCGCATGGTCCCGCACAGCCAGATGCTCCGGCGCGGCGTGCTGGGCGCGGCGCGCTTCGTTGAGTCAAGGTGTGAGGACTACGACCTCTGGGTGCGCCTTGCCGAGCAGGGCGTCCGTTGGCGCGCGATCGACGCTGTGCTCGTCGCGTACCGTCTGCGACAGGGCAGCATCAGCAAACGATCGCGCGAGATGCTCGAGGCACACGTCGCGGTGCTTTCGCGGACGCACCGGCGAGGGCTTGGGCGCAACGAGATCGGCTGCGGAGGCGATGACCTCCGGATCGCCCTCGACAGCCTCACGCTCAACTACGCAACCATGGCGGCCTTGATGGACGTGCCCTCCCCTTCCGGCGCACTTGCCGAGGGCGTATCGATCCTGCGCGACCACGTGCCCAACGCGTCGTTCGCGCCCGACGCGATCGGCAGGACCATCTACTGGGCAACGCTCTTCGGACGCTGCCAGGACCCGACCGACGGATCGCTTGACTGGACGCCTGCGGCTCGTGCATGGATCGACGCGCTCGGACGCGAGGGCTTCATCGACGGTGCCCCGAGTGATCCCCAGGGCGTACGAGCCGAGGTGGGCGGCGGGATCGCCCGCCAGGCTATCGATCCGACCCGCATCGGCGCACGCCTGCTCGACGGGCTCACCTTCGGGTCGACTGTTGCGCTCGTCGGCTACGGCGCAAACGGCCGGGTCGTCGCGAGCATCGCACGCGAGCGCGGCTTGCGCGTGGTGATCTGTGACGACCGCGCTCGGCGTGTGCGAGGCGCCGTCGACGACGCCGATGCGCCCATCATCGTCGACCCGCGGATCGTACTCGAGCAGCGGGGCGCCTGGGACCGCGTCGGGATCACGCCGGAGGGAGACGGGCGCCTGCGGGTGCGGTTCGCGACGGTGCCGCGTCTGGTCACGTGGAACGATGTCGCCCGGGAGCTCGGCGAGGCCGATGCGCCGTGGCGCGGAGCGCTGGTCGACGAGGCCGGCGGCGCTGGGCTTGGGGCCGCGTAAGGGAACGAAGATGCCGACCGGACCGCTTGTCAGCACCATGATCGTGATGCACAACGGCGCGTTGACCATTGCCGAGGCGATCGAGTCGGTCCGCGCACAGACGCTGACGGACCTCGAGTGCATCGTGATCGACGATGGCTCGACGGACACTTCGCCCGCGATCGTGCGCCTGCTCGCGGAGCAGGACCAGCGGATCCGGCTGATCACGCAGGAGCACCGAGGCGTGGCGCGTGCGCGCAACCGCGCACTTGACGAAGCCCGCGGCACCTACCTGCACTTCCTCGACGCGGACGACCTCATCGCGCCCGATGCGCTCGAGCGTCTCGTCGCTGGCGCCGAGGGTACACCGCACGGGTGCGCTTTCGGTGGCTGGGAACTGATCGACGACGCCGGCCTGCCGCTGGGGCGTCAGACGCCCGTCGGTGAACCCTGGGTCGGCCTCGACGAGCTGCTGGACTGGAACCGCCTCAAGACCAACGCTCATCTGTTCTCGCGCCGAGCGCTCGGCTCCGTGCGGTTTGATGAGACGGTCGAGGTTGCGGAGGACTACGACCTTGTGCTCCGCATGGGCGTGACGGGCGTACGCTGGCGCGGAGTCGATCGCGTGCTGGCGGCCTATCGCGTCCGCTCCGACGGGCTGAGCAGACGTTTCGCGGACATGGCGCGCTGGCACGAGTGGGTCCTTTCCTGGGCGTTCGGCGAAGCGCGCGCACGGGGGTGGCGCCACCGAGGGATCGACCTGACCGAGCGGCGCCTCGCGCGGAGCATCCGCGAGGGCGTCCTCCTCCAGGCGACGATGGCCGCGCTTACTGATGAGAACGGAGGCGCCGAGGCAGGCGTCGGCGTCGTCCGCGCGCGTGGCCTCGAGACACGCTTCACATCGCGCGAGCTCGGGCTCGCGGCCTGCACCGGCATCGCGATGGGTCTGGGCGTCGCGCCGGTGGTGGAGTCCTCGGAGCCGTCCTGGCTGGGCGCGCTCGAACGCTGGTGGCGGCGCTGCGCACGCGAGGGCTGGTGCGATGCCACCGACGTCGATCACGCCTGGACGTCGCTCGTGACGCGTAGCGTTCATCCGGACCGGATCGCCGAGCGCATGGTCGCGCGTGGCGTCGGGTGCGAGCGCGCGCTGGTCGTCGGCCTCGGCGCGACGGGGCGGCGTCTGGTCCGTCATGGCGTGGCGAGCGGGCTGCGGGTGTTGGTGTTCGACGATCGATCGAGCACGGACGAGGTTGCGCTGCTTGACGAGCCCGACGTGACCATCTCGCGCGATCCCGCTGAGGCCGCGCTCTGGCTCGCGCGGGCGGGCGTTGCCCCCGTGCTCGTGAGCGACGGCTTTGAGCAGGACGCCCTACGAGTCGCGGGCGCGGCCGACACGGACCTCGACCTGGTCGCGTGGGCCGACACACGCTCCGAGCTGGCCGATGCGAGCGTTGCTCGGGCCATGTCGGTCCTGCGGACCTGGCGTGCGGCGCACCGGATCGGTGTCGCGTAGAGCAGACTCAGTCGTCGGTGGGGGGTTCGAGCATGACCTCGGTCATGTTGTCGAGCAGCGTCCCGATCGTGAAGCCCTCACGGACGCGTCGTGCGATCATGGCGCTCGTGGCTGCGCGCCACGCATCGTCCTCGATGCTGCGTTCGAGCAGGCGCTCGAGCGAGGCGCGGTCCGAGAAGCTCACGAGGGCAGGGTCGCCCAGCAGGGCCGCGGGGTTGTGCGTGTTCGCGTGTCGCTTCGCGTCACGACGTCGGCGGGCGAGGCTGCCCTCGCCGATCCACCAGAATGCGCGGGCGTCCTCCTGGCCGGGCTCCTCCGTCCACGGGAAGGGTGAGCGGAGGCCGATGCGTTGGTAGAGGGCGATCGTCGACAGTGCGCTTGGATGATCCGCGATGCGGAAGCCGTGCTCGCGGGTGCCGAGCCGCGAGGCGGCCGGTGTCGCCTCGCGCGCCAGTTCGTGCTGGGTCCAGCCGAGGCATTCGTCGACAATTCCGGCGTGGCGTCGCACGATCGGCAGCCCGCCGGAGAGCGCACACTCCATGACGCGCTGATGCACGGGCGTGTGGGCGGTCAGGCTCAGGCTCGCGCGTGCGGAGCGATACGCGGCCCGGAGCGTCTCGTCGTGGGGCAGCTCTCCCTTGGCGTGTCGCGACAGCGTCGGGTGAGCGTCCCACCCGCGCCCGTACAGGTGCAGACGCCAGCCGCGACGCTCGCAGATCTCGCTGGCCCACGACAATGATTCGTGGCGGAGGAGCCGGTCGGCCAGCTGCATCGTGTACGTGTTGTGCAGCTTCGCGGCGTCCTCGCGCGTCGGTTGAGCGCCATCCAGGTGATCGGCTGCGAACGACTCGAGGACTTCGGTGGTGATGCGACCGAGCGTCTCAGCGCGCGGCAGGCGCCCCGGTTCGCGTAGCGATCGCTCCACTCTCGGGCGGAGAACCTCGAGCAGCTCACACATCTGGGGCGTGCTCGCGTTCTCCTTGAGCTTGCGCCTGTGCAGCGCATCGGGCGCCTCGGCGTGGTGCGAGGCGAACATCACCTCGCACGCGAGGCGCTCCTCGAGCGATCGATTGCACGGACGCGCGTGGAACTTGGTCGCGCTGGCGAGCACGGGCAGGTTCCGGGCGCGCGAGGCGTCGTACCCCATCCCGCCGTCCTCGCGCGACGCGAACAGCACGCGATCGAGGTGCCCGAGCAGGACGTCGAGCTCGCCCTGGGCATCGGCCGTCGTCGGCTCGAAGAGGTGGAGCATCGCGTCCTGGACCCACGCGACGACCGGGAGGCCGTCGGGACAGAATGACGCGAATGCCCTGCGCGTGTAGTTGATCGCGATGATCAGATCGGGTTCGAAGCTCTCGATCGCGCGCAGGTACGCGACCGACGACATGGAATCGGTCTCGTTGCGCTCGCGCAGGACCCTCGCCTCATGCCCGCGTTGCCGGATCGCCCCGGCGAGATCCTCGGCGCTGTGCTGGACGTAGGTCGTGTGGCGGCTGGTGGGGATCAGCACGCGGAGCGGCTCGTCGGGCCCCAGCGCGAGTGCCTTCCTCAGGCGATCGTTCATCCACGCGCGGTCGCGTCCGGCGTACCGCTCGTGCACGCGGGCACGCAGCATCTCGTGCTCCGTGCTCTGTGCTTCCTTG
>JANQQG010000121.1 GCA_028285065.1 Phycisphaerales bacterium | reverse complement strand
GGCTCCTGTCGATGGCGGTCTACCAGGGCATGCGTTCGTTCTGGCCGCGCCCGATCGACCGCGTCACCATGACGAACGAATCCGGCCAGACCGAGGAGTTCCTCGGCCTGCCGATGCGCACCGAGACGTACACGCCGCCAGAGCGCGAGCGTCTGCTGATCGAGGGCCTGAGCGAGGCCGGCGAACTCCCCGAGGGCGCGCTCGACGAAGACGGGCGACCGATGCGCCGCCTCTACCGCCTCGGCAACCGCGATGTCGGGTCCGAGGAGCCCTTCCGCTGGGTCCCGCTCTACCGCATCGACTCCGTCGAGCGCGCCCCAGATGCCGTCTTCGTTGAGCGCCAGGCCTGGGGCCCCTTCGTCGGCACACTCGAGGGCGTCCTCATCCAGGAGACCGTCGACGTCGCACCCGACGCCAGTGGCGACGTCCCCGCCGAGGTCACGGAACTGATCGACGGCATCGAGCGACGCGTCGAACAAGAAGTCCTCGCCGAGAACGCCGACGGCACCCTGAACGTCCGGCGCCGGATCCACATCGCCGAGACGCCGGAGGAAGCCTGGGACGCCTTCGAACAACTGCACCCCGGTGCCGTCAAGCTCCGCAAACGCATCAAGGGCATCGAACGCGGCCCGCTCGGACGCAAGAACTCCAGCCTCGAACGCCAGCGCCTCCGCGAGAAGGCGGCCCACCTCCAGCACGACCGCATGCAACAGTGGGAGAAGGAGGGACGCACCGCGCTGAGCGTCCCGATCTGGATCCTCATCCTCGCCCTCACCGCCGGGGCCTTCTTCGGCGCCTCCGTGGTCCGCAGGCGGGGGCGCGCGCCAGGCTCGCTCGGCGTCAGCCGCGATGCATCGCTGCTCTCGAGCGTGCTGATGTTCATCGGCCTCGCGGGCATCCTCTTCGCCGGCCTCGAGCACCCCTGGTCCGCTCCGCACATGCCCGACGACCGCCTGGACGGCGTGATCGAATCCGTCGAGGCCGAGCGCGTCGCCACCAACCAGGCCATCGAGGAGATCGAGGCCCAACTCCGCGACCTCAAGGCCGAGAACGACAAGCTCCGCGTGATCATCCGCGAGCACGCCTCCGGCATGATGGCACCCCTCCGCCAGACCCAGCCCGACGAACCCCTCCGCATGTCGGACGTCGTGCGGATGTTCAAGCCCGGCGATCTGTCGCTCGGAGGACGCCTCGGCGTCTACGGCTCCCGATGGTGGGAGTTCGTCTCCGGCTCGCCCCGCGAGGCCAACACCGAGGGCGGCATCTTCCCCGTCATCTTCGGCACCGTCCTCCTCACCCTCCTTCTGAGCATCGCGGTCGTCCCCCTCGGCGTCATCGCCGCCCTCTACATGCGCGAGTACGCCAAGCAGGGCCTGCTCATCTCCATCGTCCGAATCTCCGTCAACAACCTCGCGGGCGTCCCCTCCATCGTCTACGGCGTCTTCGGACTCGGCTTCTTCTGCTACGCCATGGGCAAGTACGTCGACACCGGCCCATCGACCGAACTCGAACTCGGCATCCCCAAGTGGTGGCTCTTCCTCGGCCTGACGTTCTTCATCGCGCTCATGGCCATCATGTGCGGCCTCTACACCCGTCCACGCCCCGGCGCGATGGCTACCAAGGGACAGCGGTGGGGGATGGCGCTCGGCGGATGGCTCTGGGCGTTCGCCGTCATCGGCGCCCTCTATGTCATCGCAACCACGCCCTACTTCAACGGCTTCTTCGAGGCCAAGGGCACCGGCGAGAACGCGGCGCCCACCTTCGGCGACAAGGGACTGCTCTGGTCGAGCCTCACGCTCGCACTGCTCACACTCCCGGTCGTCATCGTCGCAACCGAAGAGGCAATCGCCGCCGTCCCGCGCACCATGCGCGAGGGCTCCTACGGCTGCGGCGCATCCCACTGGCAGACCATCCGGCGCATCGTGCTCCCACGCGCGATGCCCGGCATCATGACCGGCATGATCCTCGCCATGGCGCGCGGCGCCGGCGAGGTCGCCCCCCTCATGCTCGTCGGCGTCGTCAAGCAGGCCGGCAAGCTCCCGTTCAGCGGCGAGTTCCCGTTTGTCCACCTCGAACGCTCGTTCATGCACCTCGGCTTCCACATCTACGACGTCGGATTCCAGAGCCCAGACTCCGAGGCCGCCAAGCCGCTTGTTTGGACCACGACCCTGCTTCTGATCCTGATCGTGCTTACCCTCAACATCGCCGCGATCCGGATCCGCGCGGGGCTGAGGAAGAAGTTCGTCGGAGGAGCCTTCTGATGACCCTCGCGCCGTCGCACCCGTTGATGGAGAAGCCGATGGAGGTCCCCAGCCCGGCCGCGGGTCCCGCAGGCAAGAGCGTCACCGAGGCGATCCGCGCCGGCGAGGCAGTCGATGCCGTCGTCCACCCTGCGCTCCGCGAAGAGGACCACGTCCTCAACATCCAGGGCTTCGACCTCTACTACAACCAGACCGCCCGCGCCCTCTACAAGATCACCATGGGCGTCGCGCGAGGCAAGGTCACGGCCATGATCGGCCCATCCGGCTGCGGCAAGTCCACGCTCCTTCGCTCGATCAACCGACTCAACGACCTGATCGACGGCGTGCACACCGAAGGCGAGATGATGCTCAACGGTCGTCCCGTCTACGCCCCGGACGTCGACGTCATCGAGCTCCGCAAGCGCATCGGCATGGTCTTCCAGAAGTCCAACCCCTTCCCGATGTCCGTCTTCGAGAACGTCGTCTACCCCTTGCGCATCGACGGCGAGCGGCGCAAGAGCGTCCTCATGGAGGCATGCGAGCGCTCCCTCAAGGCGGCCGCGCTTTGGGACGAGGTCAAAGACCGACTCAACGAGTCTGCGCTGAGCATGTCCGGTGGCCAGCAGCAGCGCCTCTGCATCGCGCGCGCCGTCGCGGCCGAGCCCGAAGTCCTGCTGATGGACGAGCCCTGCTCGGCACTCGACCCGATCTCGACCTCGCGTATCGAAGAACTCGTCCACGAGATCTCCGGGCGCTACACCGTCATCATCGTCACCCACAACATGCAGCAGGCCTCGCGCGTCTCGGACTACACGGCCTTCATGTACCTGGGACGCCTCGTCGAGTACGGGCCCACGGAACAGATCTTCCAGAACCCGCTGCTCCCCGAGACCGAGCAGTACGTGACCGGACGCTTCGGCTGATCACCGCGCTCCGCGCTCCCCTCTCGGGCCAACCCCCTTGCTCCGGGTGGCAAGCAATCACGCTCTGATGCGTGCAAGGGCCGGAAATCCTGTCCCCGCATGGCAAAACTGCCGATCCTCGGGGCTACGATTTTCATTGACCGCGTTCTGGCCCTGGCATTCGGGGGGTCTCCCCCCGGGGATGAGGGAATGACGACCTCTCCGAGAGCTGTCCCATCCGCTGTGAATGGCTGGAGCGCCGAGTATCTCGACGACCAGTACACCAAGTTCAAGGCCGATCCTGGCTCCCTCGAGCCGGATCTCCAGGCCTTCTTCCAGGGCTTTGACCTCGCCCAGGCCCACCGCGCCAAGAAGGGCGCTCAGGGCGTCGGCGATGCCCAGCAGATCGGCGAGGCCCTCAGGGTCCAATCCGCCGCCAGCGGGCTGATCGACAGCTACCGCCGGCGCGGGCACCTCGCCGCACGCACCGACCCCTTCGGTCGCGAGCCCGAGCGATCCACCGCCCTGTCCCTGTCACACCACGGCCTGAGCGAGTCCGACCTGGACGAGCCCGTCTCGACCGGTTCGCTCCCGCTGGATGCGGTCCTCCCGCTCCGGCAGGTCATCGACTTCCTCGAGCGTGTCTACTGCGGCCCGATCGGCGCCCAGTTCATGCACGTCTCCGACGACGAAGAACGCGACTGGCTCGCCGAGCGGTTCGAACGCTTCGGCGGGGCCTCCACCCTCACGCGCGGCGAGCGCGTGCACGTCCTCGAGCAGCTGCTCGCCTCCGAGCAGCTCGAGCGGTTCGTCGGAAAACGCTACCCGACCGAGAAGCGATTCAGCCTCGAGGGCGGCGAAGCGCTCATCCCGCTCCTCGACCGCGTCATCGAGGCGCTCAGCGAGCTCGGGGCCGAGGAACTCGTCATGGGCATGCCCCACCGCGGGCGCCTCAACGTCCTCAACAACATCCTCGGAAAGACCTACGAGCAGATCTTCACCGAGTTCGAGGACAACTGGGAAGAGGACTTCGCCGACGGCGGCGGAGACGTCAAGTACCACAAGGGCTACTCCGGCACCCGTGAGCTCCGCAACGGGAAGACCGTCCACCTCGCCCTCGCGTCCAACCCGAGCCACCTCGAGTCGGTCGGCGGCGTCGTCGAAGGACGCTGCCGCGCCAAGCAGCGCCTCCGGGGGGACACCGATCGCAAGCGCGTGATCCCCGTGCTGATCCACGGCGACGCCGCGGTCATCGGCCAGGGCGTCGTCGCCGAGGTCCTCAACTTCTCGCAGATCGAGGGCTACGCGACCGGCGGAACGATCCACGTCGTGATCAACAACCTCATCGGCTTCACGACCGGTCAGGAAGACGCCCGCACGAGCAAATACTGCACCGACGTCGGCCTGATGATCGAGGCGCCCTCCTTCCACGTGAACGGTGAAGACCCCGAAGCCGTCGTCGAGGTCGCCCAGATCGCGGCCGAGTACCGCCAGCGTTTCCAGAAGGACGTGTTCATCGACATGGTCTGCTTCCGGAAGTACGGGCACAACGAGCAGGACGAGCCCTCGTTCACCCAGCCCCTCCTCGCCCGTCTCATCAAGGACCGCAAGGGCGCGGGCGTCCTCGGGAACTACGCCGAGAAGCTCCTTGCCGATGGCGTGCTCACCGACGACGACATGAAGCTCATCCAGCAGCGACTGCTCGATTCCCTCGAGCAAGCGCAGCAGGCAGCACGCGAGAAGCCACACGACCCGACAATTGACCCCGGCTCCAAGCGCTGGGACGGCTACGACGGGGCCTACTCCTTCGAACCGGTCGACACCGGCGTCAGCGAAGAGACCCTCAGGACCATCTGCGATGCGCTCGGACGCGTCCCCGAAGGCTTCAACCTCAACCCGAAGCTCAAGAAGCTGCTCGGCGAGCGTTCGAAGATCGTCGACACCGGACGCGTCAACCACGCCGACGCCGAGTTGCTCGCCTTCGGCACCCTCCTGCTCGAGGGCCACGCACTCCGCCTGTCCGGCCAGGACTCACGCCGCGGCACGTTCAGCCAACGCCACGCAGTCCTGCGCGACTTCGAGACCGGCGATCGGTACAACTCGCTCAACGCGATGCGCCCGATCGCGCCCCTGCCCGACGAGGCCGGCCGGCCAAACGAGGACGGCGAAGTCACCCAGGGGCGGTTCTGTCTCTACGACTCCCCGCTCAGCGAGTTCAGCGTCCTCGGCTTCGAGTACGGCTACTCGCTCGCGGACCCGCGCATGCTCGTCATGTGGGAGGCGCAGTTCGGCGACTTCAACAATGGCGCGCAGGTCATGATCGACCAGTACCTCGCGTCCGCCGAGATCAAGTGGGACCGCTGGTCCGGCCTGGTCCTCCTCCTGCCCCACGGGTACGAAGGCGCAGGACCCGAGCACTCATCGGCGCGCCTCGAGCGATTCCTCCTGCTGTGCGCCAACGACAACATGGAGGTCGTCTACCCCTCGACCGCCGCGCAGACCTTCCACATGTACCGACGCGAGCTGCGGCGCAAGTTCCGCAAGCCGCTCGTCGTCATGACACCCAAGAGCATGCTCCGTGTTCCCACCAGCGACGTCGATGACCTCATCAACGGGCGCTTCCGCGAGCTGATCGACGACCCGGCATTCACGCCCGTCGGTGATGAGCCCGCCGGCGGGACGCAGGACCGCTCGAAGGTCAAGCGCGTCGCGCTCTGCTCCGGCAAGATCTACCACGAGCTGGCGGCACGGCGCGACCTCATCGGACGCGAGGACGTCGCCATCGTCCGCGTCGAGCAGCTCTACCCCTTCTACACCCGCGGCATGCAGGAACTGCTCGCCCGGTACCCCGACGATGCCGAGGTCGCCTGGGTCCAGGAAGAGCCCCGCAACATGGGCGCGTTCCTCTACATGGCCGACGCCCTGCAGAACCAGGTCGGCGTCGATCGCGTCTGGTACTTCGGGCGCGACGCGAGCGCAACGCCCGCCGTCGGCTCCAAGTCCAAGCACAAGCAGGAGCAGGAGTCGATCATCACACACGCGATCGGCCCCAAGCCCGACAACGACGCGCCCGCCAAGAACGGCACGCCCACCAACAAGACGAACCCGCGACCCGAGGCCAAGAAGGCATCCGCCTCCGCATCGGCCTGACATGAGCGCCCCAGGCGGCGCCGGAGCAGTTCAATGCCGACCCAGATCGTCATCCCGGAGATCGCCGACTCCGTCCACTCGGGGGTGATCGCCGCCTGGCTCAAGGACGAGGGCGACCACGTCGACCGCGATGAGCCGATCCTCGAGCTCGAGACCGACAAGATCACGCTCGAGATCCCCGCGCCCGCAGCCGGCACCGTCAGCCACCAGGCCAGCGTCGGCGATGAGGTCGATGTCGGAGCCGTCGTCCTTG
>JANQQG010000119.1 GCA_028285065.1 Phycisphaerales bacterium | reverse complement strand
GGCGCACGGGGCGCTCTACCACGATGCGGCGGTGGACCCTGGGGTGGCGCGAGCGGTCGCCGATGCGGTCCGTTCGGCGCGGGCTGGTCGGCTCGCCCTGACGGCGCTCGCCGGGTCCGCTGGTGAACGGGCGTGGCTCGAAGCGGGCCTGTCGGTCATCCCCGAGGGGTTCGCCGACCGGGTCTATGCGCCGGATGGTTCGCTGCTCGGTCGCGACGAGGGTGGGCTGATCACGGACCCCGGTCGCGCGGCGGCCCAGGCGGTGCGGCTCGCGACGGAGGGGGTGGTGGAGGCATCGGACGGGGGGCCGCTGGAGATCCGGTGCGACACGCTGTGTCTGCACGGGGACACGCCGCGGTCTGAGGCCATCGCGGGCCGGGTCCGGGCGGGGCTGGAGGGGGCGGGCGTGGTCGTCCGGTCGCCTCTGTTTGGTGGGTAGGGGGATCGGAATCTGGCAGTATTGGGACGGAGGGTCGGGGAAGGTCGACGGATCGCAACCCATGGGCGACGAAAGCCTTGCCTTGATCCGGTGGTCGGGCCATGCTGGGGGGAGAGACCGGCCCGGGAGTCGTTGCATCCGGGCTGGGGCACGCTCGTGGGGAGCGTGTCCGGAAGAGGACGGAGTACAGATATGAAGACGATCCGGGCGACGATGGTCGCCAGCGCCGCGATGCTGTCGTGCATGGTCATGGCCGAGGACGCGAACGCGCAGTCGCGCGGACGTTACGTCTGGACCGACGGGCACGGGAATGAGCTGCGAGGGGCGCCGACGCACAGCGTGGCCCGCCTCTGGAACGACGCCCTGCTCGACGCGATCCGCGTCGACTTCGCCAGGCCGACGGTCCACGCGCGCAACCTCTTCCATACCAGCGTCGCCATGTGGGATGCATGGGCAGCCTACGACGAGGGCGTCGACCAGTACCTCCATCATGAGCGTGCGACGGCTGCGGACATCGAGGCCGCACGTCACGAGACGATCAGCTACGCGTGCTACCGGCTGCTGCGTCACCGCTTCCAGAGTTCTCCTGGCGCGGCGCAGTCGTTGGTCCTGTTCGAGAACCTGATGACGTTCGGGCTCGGGTACGACGAGTCGTACGACCGGACGGACGAGAACAACCCCGCGTCGCTGGGCAACCGCATCGCCGCGACGATCATCGCGCACGGCCTGACCGACGGGTCGCGCGAGCAGTTCAGCTACAACAACGCGTACTACCAGCCCATGAACCCGCCGCTGCTTCCGGCGTTCCCGGGCAACCCGGACATCCAGGACCCCAACCGCTGGCAGCCGCTGGCGCTTCAGTTCTTCATCGACCAGAGCGGCAACCCGGTGCCCGGCGGGTACCCGGGCTTCTTGAGCCCTGAGTGGGGAGCCGTCGATTCGTTCGCGCTCAAGCCCGCCGACGCGACTGTCAACACGCGTCCTGAGGATGAGCCCTTCCAGTACTGGTGCTTCCACGACCCGGGCCCGCCCCCGCTGCTCGGCGGTGAGGGCGATGACTACTACCGCTACGGCTTCGAGATGGTCAGCGTTTGGTCGAGCCACCTCGACCCGAGCGACGGCGTGATGATCGACATCTCGCCCGGCGCGCTCGGCAACACCGCGCTCGTCGGCGTCAATGAGTGGGCGACCTACTACGACTTCTTCGAGGGTGGTGATCCCGGTCTCGGCCACGACACGAACCCCGCGACGGGGATGGCCTACACGCCCCAGATGGTCAAGCGCGGCGACTACACGCGGATCCTCGCGGAGTTCTGGGCCGACGGTCCGGACTCCGAGACGCCCCCCGGCCACTGGTTCACGATCCTGAACTACGTGAGCGATCACCCGATGTTCGTCAAGCAGTTCGGCGGCGAGGGGCCGATCCTGGGTGACCTCGAGTGGGATGTGAAGGTCTACCTGATCATGGCCGGCGCCATGCACGACTGCGCGATCAGCGCGTGGGGCGTCAAGGGGTGGTACGACTACATCCGTCCGGTGTCCGCGCTGCGCTACATGGCGGACAAGGGCCAGAGCTCCGACATGGGCCTGCCCAACTACCACGAGGACGGCATCACGCTCCGCCCCGGGTACATCGAGTTGGTGACATTGGCCGACATCCAGCCCGGTGCGCGCTTCGAGCATCTCGCCGGTGACGCCACCGCCGAGCCGCCCGAGGCGTTCGACATCAACGTCGGGAAGATCGCGTTGTACGCCTGGCGTGGCCCGGACTACATCCCCGTGCCCGCGACCGATGAGGCGGGCGTCGGCTGGATCCTCGCCGAGAACTGGTGGCCCTACCAGCGTCCGAGCTTCGTCACGCCGCCGTTCGCGGGGTACGTCTCGGGGCACAGCACGTACAGCCGTGCGGCCGCCGAGGTCATGACGATGATGACGGGTTCCGAGTTCTTCCCCGGTGGGATGGGCATCTTCGTCTGCCCGCAGGACGAGTTCCTGGTCTTCGAGGACGGCCCGAGCATGACGGTCGAGCTCCAGTGGGCGACGTACCGCGACGCGAGCGATCAGACATCGCTGTCACGCATCTGGGGCGGGATCCACCCGCCCGCCGACGACCTGCCCGGTCGTCATATGGGCGTGGCCATCGGCAACGACGCGTACGCGTACGCCCTTCGCTTCATGAACGGTCAGATCTCCTGCCCGTGCGACTGGAACGGCGATCAGTTCATGAACGACACGGACTTCTTCGACTTCATCAACGACTACTTCGCGCAGAGCGGCCCCGTCGGCGAGGCGGACTTCAACTTCGATGGGTTCAACAACGCCCAGGACTGGTTCGACTTCATCAACTGCTTCTTCAACGCGCCGGCTGAGTGCCAGTAGACGCCTTGCCTGCGAGATCAGTCCGGTAGCTCGACGACGATCGTCTGGACGTTCTTGAACCGCCCCGCGGCCCGGCGTCCGTCCTCCGCGCCCAAGACGCTGATCGCGCTCGCGAGCGCATCGGCCAGCCACGCCTCGTCCGCGATGACCGTCGCGCCGACGTGACGCTGGATGCCGAGCGCATCGTGCGGCGGGCGCGGGTCGAGGATGTGCGAGCGGCGGACGCCGTCGATCTCGATGAAGCGGAATGTGTCGCCGGAGGTGGCGACGGCGCAGTCGGCGAGGACGAGGGTGTCCTTGAAGCCGCCGGTCTGCGTCTCGATGCGCCAGCTCTCTTGCTCCGGAGGGGGCGCGCCGATGGCGAGGTCGCCGCCCAGGTCGACGAGGACGGTCTCGTACCCCTGCTCGCGGAGTACGCGGCGCGCCGCATCGGCGGCGTAGCCCTTGCCGATCCCGCCGAAATCCAGACGCATCCCGTCCTTGCCCAAGCGCACGAGCCCTCGCTCGGCGT
>JANQQG010000114.1 GCA_028285065.1 Phycisphaerales bacterium | reverse complement strand
CGGCGTTCGCGAAGAAGCCATAGGGCAGACCGGTCGAGGCCAGTTCCCGGACGAACGGTGCCGCCACTTCGATCCCCACGCAGTTCACGCACACCAGAGCCGCCCCACGCCCCGCCAGCAAACGCGCCCCCTCGCCCACTTCCGACGCCGTCAGCAGCGATCCGTCCGGTCCCGGCGTGAGCGATGCCCAGCACGGAAGCCCCGCGCCCACGCACGCGTCCACGCACGCCGCGCACTCATCGATGCGCGGGAACGTCTCGCAGAGCACAGCGTCGACGCCCGCATCCACGAACGCTGCCGCGAGCGCGTCGAAGTGCGCTCGCCCGCCCGCACCGGGGCTCCGATCAGGCCTGTAACAGTCCTCAACCGGGCCGATCGAGCCCACAACGCGTCCCCCCGGCGCGCCCCCCGCACGAGCATGCTCGACACCCGCCACCAGCGCCTCACGCCACCGATCACCCATGGCGCTCGGCGTCGCCCGAAACGTGTTCGCCGTGTGAACCTCCGCGCCCGCCTCGCTGTACGCGCGGTGCACGCTGACAACCAACTCAGGATGATCGAGGTTCGCGCTCGCCGTCCATGCCGGCGTGTCGGCATCGAGCCCGCGCGCGATCAGCTCCGTCCCAATCGCCCCGTCCAGCAGGATGGGGTCAGCCGCCGTCACCCCTCGCCGGCAGCAGCGCTGGATGCGACGCCCGCGCCCTCGACCTCCCAGCACGCCGCACGATGCCCGGGGGTCGCGTCCTTGTCCTCGAGCGGCGGCATCTCCTGATGACACCGGTCCTTCACCACCGGACAACGCGTCGTGAACGGGCACCCGGGCGGCGGGTTGTACGGGCTCGGCACGTCACCCTTGAGGATCGTCAGCGAGCGCCGCTGCGTCGGATCATCGATCGGATTCGCCCCGAGCAGCGCCGTCGTGTACGGGTGACGCGCATCCGCGTGCAGGTTGTCGCAAGTGAGCTCCTCGACCACGTGCCCGAGGTACATCACCAGCACGCGATCACAGAAGTGCTCGACCACCTTCAGGTCGTGCGAGATGAACATCATCGTCAGGCCGAACTCGTCCTTGAGGTCCATCATCAGGTTCAGGACCGCAGCCTGGATCGAGACGTCCAATGCAGACACAGGCTCGTCGGCAACGAGGAACTTGGGCTTGAGGCACAGCGCCCGGGCGATCCCGATGCGCTGGCGCTGCCCGCCGGAGAACTCGTGCGGGAACTTGTCCTTCGAGTCCGGACGCAGCCCCACCTTCTCGATGATCGAGTCGATGTGCGCCTCGACCTGATCAGCCCCGACGACCTTGTGGAAACGGATCGCCTCGCGAAGCAACTGACGCACCGTCAAACGCGGGTTCAGCGACGAGTACGGATCCTGGAAGATCATCTGCATCTTCCGGCGGAACGGCATCATCTCCGCGTGCGACAGCGAGGTCAGCTCCTGATCGTCGAACTTGATCGACCCCTCCGTCGCACCCAACAGCTGGATCACCGTCTTGCCCAGCGTGCTCTTCCCGCACCCCGACTCGCCGACAATCCCCACGACCTCACCCTCGTTCACGTCGAACGAGACGCCGTTGACGGCATGGACGTTGCCCACCACCCGGTTGAGCACGCCGCCGTGCTTCGGAAACCGCTTGTGCAGATCACGGACTTCGAGAAGCGCCATGGCTCAAGCTCCCTCCGCGTGGCGTCCGGCCAGATGCTGCGGGTGACGCGCTTCATCGAGCGGGAAGTGACAACGAACCGGACGCCCGTCCGGACCGTCCTCGAGCACCGGCTCGCCGTCCACGCACCGCTGCTCCTTGAACTTGCAGCGGTCCTGGAAGCGACACCCGTGCGGCAGATCCCAGAGGCTCGGAACGATCCCCGGGATCGTCGCCAGACGAAGCCCGCGCTCCTTGTTGCCCTGCTTCGGGATCGAGTCCAAGAGCGCCTGCGTGTACGGATGCTGCGGCCGCCGGAAGATGTCCGCAACCGGCCCAGACTCGATCACCCGCCCCGCGTACATCACGACCACGCGATCGCAGACCTGCGCCACAACGCCCAGGTCGTGCGTGATCAGCATGATCGCCGTCTGGAGCTTCTCCTTGAGCGAGTTCATGAGCGACAGGATCTGCGCCTGGATCGTCACGTCCAGCGCCGTCGTCGGCTCGTCCGCGATCAGCACGTCCGGCTCGCAGCACAGCGCCATCGCGATCATCACGCGCTGACGCATACCGCCCGAGAGCTGGTGCGGGTACTCGTCGATCCGCTTCTCCGGGTTCGGGATGTCCACGAGCTTGAGCATCTCGATCGCACGCTCGCGCCGCTGCTTGCGCCCCAGCTTCGTGTGGTAGCGCAGCGCCTCGTCGAGTTGCCAACCGATCCGGAACACCGGGTTCAGGCTAGTCATCGGCTCCTGGAAGATCATCGCGATCCGGTCGCCCCGGACCTCGCGCATCCGCTTCTCCGAGAGCCGCGCGATGTTCTCGCCCTCGAACATGATCTCCGACTTCTCGTCGATGATCGTCACCTGCTCCGGAAGCAGACGCATGATCGACTTGCTCGTCACCGTCTTGCCGCACCCGGACTCACCGACGATCCCCACGGTCTCACCGGGGTACACGTCGAACGACACGTCATCGACCGCCGTCACGACCCCGCGATCGGTGCGGAAGCGTGTGGTCAGGTGTCTGACCTTCAGGACTGGCTCGCCGGAGTTGGTCTTGCTCATGTCGTGCCTGCCCTAGGAGACGTGCTTGGGGTCGAAGGCGTCCTGAAGGGCGTCCGACAGGATGTTGAACGCCAGGACCAGCCCGAACATCAGGGCCGTCGCCGTCAGGATCTCCCAGAAAAACCCGCTGGAGACCTGGTCCTTGGAGTGCGCGATCATGATCCCCCACGAAGGCTGGCCCTTCACCCCAAGCCCCAGGAAGCTCAGGATCACCTCGCCCTTGATCGCCGCGATGAACAGCAGCGAGAAGTTGATGAACATCAAGTGCACCGTGTTCGGCACCACATGCCGGAGCACGATGTACGGACGCGCAAACCCGATCGCCGTCGCGGCCTGCACGTACTCGAGCTCCTTGATCTTCATCACCTCGCCGCGAATCACGCGACAGGTCCCCACCCAGAACGTCATGCCGAACGCCGCATACAACGGCACCAACGCAAGCGCCGGACGCGCCTCGTTGTCGAAGATGCTCCCACGGAACATCACCACCAACACCGCCAGCAGCACCAGGTACGGGATCGACGACAGCGTCGACACGATCCACATCACCGCTTCGTCGACGAAACGCCCGAAGAACCCGGCCGCCGCACCCAGCAGCGTCCCGATCAGAACCGCCCCCACCGCCGTCACGAAACCGATCTGGAACGCGATCTTCGTCGCGTACAGACCCTTGATGATGATCGACGCGCCCTTCGAGTCCGTCCCGAACCACAGCTTGGCCCGGTAGACCATCCCCGGCACCCCCGTCGGCACCGGGTGCAACTCGAGCAGCTTCGCACGCAGGTCGGCCGCCAGCTCCGGGGCGCGGGCCGCCTGCTCGAGCTGCCCCTCGTAGTACTCGATCTCCCCCTCGAGCTCCTCGATCATGTCCTGATCGGGCGCGTCCTTCGCACGCTCCGCGTCGAGGTCGATCCTGAAGAACTCCAGCTCCTCGTTGGCCTCGTCAGCGGTGTCCTGAAGCTCCCGCCACTCGTCGTAGATCCCCGCGGCCTCGTCCCAAAGGGCGATCAGCTCATCGCCGGGCAGGTCCGCGAGCGTCCGCTGCCCGAGCGCCGCGGTGTCGAACGAGAACTGACGCGAACGCTCGTCCGACGCACGCCGCGCGGCCTCCATCTTCGGACGCAGCCACTTGTCCGCGTGCCAGTCCAGCGTGTAGTCGGCGATCTCCTTGCTCATCGGCTGGAGGAAGCCGGGCGTGTTCTCCCGCCACACACGCCTCTTCGTATCGTCGAGCGACACGCCGCCAAACAGCGCGAACAACGCCACCAACGCGTACAGACCGATCACGGCAGACGCGACCATCGCCATCCGGTTGCGCCGGAGCTTGCGCATGCCGCGGGATCGAAGGAACCGCTTGAGCATCATGACAGGCGGACCCTCGGATCGACCAGGGCGTACAGCACGTCGGTCAGGATGATGGTGACGATGAAGAACGCCGCGAGCACCGCGACGAAGCCCTGCACGACCGGGAAGTCCGTGCTGTTGATCGCGTTGATCAGCTCAAAGCCCATCCCCGGGATGCGGAAGTACATCTCCAGAAGGATCGAACCCGTGATCAAGAACGGAAGCGTGCTCATCACGCGCGTGATCACCGGGATCATCGCGTTCTTGAGCATGTGCACGAACATGATCTTCGGCTTCGTCGCGCCCTTGGCCGTCGCGGTCACGATGTAGTCGCGGTTCGTCTCTTCGACCATGACCGCCCGGTAGAAACGCGTGTCATACCCGATCGAAACCACCACGCCGATCATCACCGGAAGCAGGCAGTACTGCACCCACATCCCCGGCGTGAAGTAGAACTCGCCACCCTCGCGGAACCCGATCCACCCCTCGTACCCGCTGATCGCGAACGGCTGGAACGTCGCGTTGTTCTGCTGCGGCAGCGCCGCCCCCCAGTACTGCCCGAAGATGATGTACACCAGATAGCTGATGCTCATCCCGAACACCGCGATCACCACCAGGATCCGGTCGGCCGCGCGCCCGCGGAAATACGCCGAGATCAGCGCGATGCAGATCCCGATGATCGTCGACAGGATGATCGTCGGCACCGTGATCGAGAGGCTCTTCGGGATCGCGTTGGCCAGGATCCCGCCCAGCGGACGCTTATCGCTCCGCCAGCTCCGCTCCTCGAAGTTCAGCGTGAACACGCGCGACAGGAACGCGAAGTACTGGTTGTCCCACAGGCTCCGGCCGAACTTGCTCGCAGTCCACTCGTTGCCGACCGCCTCGAACGAACGCCCGTCGGGCCCAAGCGCCTCGGCGCCCGGATCCTCGCCCAGCGTTGCAGGATCCGGGTCATCGCCCGCATCCGCATTGTCCAGCACGATCGGCTCACGACCCTCTTCGGTCGGACGAAGCATGATCGCATCCGCAATCACACGCCCGTCCGCCTTGTTGGTCATCACCAGACGAGCGGTCCTCGACTCGAAACGGATCGTCGCGAACTGACGCCACGACGTGCCGCCGACCTCAACGTCCCCCTCCCCTTCACCCACCGGGATCGACTGATCGATCTCCGGTCGCTCTGTCGCACGGGCGCTGTCGAAGACCTGGATCCCCGCGTCCGTCGCGGCTCCCGACATCTCCGGCCACGTCGCGAGCAACTCGTACTCGCCCGGCTCGATCGCCGCGGTCCAGGTCACCTTGAAGCGACCGTTCCCGCCGCCCTTGACCATCGCGCTCCCGCCATGGCCGACGT
Organism: Phycisphaerales bacterium; assembly: GCA_028285065.1. GTDB lineage: Bacteria > Planctomycetota > Phycisphaerae > Phycisphaerales > UBA1924 > JANQQG01. Next base: position 13,223 of record JANQQG010000114.1, on the reverse strand, counting down.
CACGCTCCTTCCACGGGCCGCGCCAGAACGCGACGTCGAAGAGGAACGGCGTCTCCAGGCCCATCTCACGACGGGTCGTGTCGATGATGTCCTGAGAGGCAGACTTCCCGAGGAAGGCGTACACCGGGTCGTTCACCCGGAGCGCCGCCATCACGAGGAACAAAATCCCCAGGTAAACGGGGATGTTGTACAACAGCTTTCGCGCGACATAGGCCCACATGCGTCGTCAGGACCCCTCAGTTGTCGCCGCGATCCGGGTGGTTCATGTCGACGTCCATGTACTTCGGGTAGTCGTAGAAGTCCTCGGTCGCCTTGAAGTTCTTCACCCACGGATGGATCAGGTAGCTCCGCGTCCGCGCCATCGAACCCGAGTAGGGCGTGTCCTCGATGATCATGTCACGCATCCGGACGTACAAGGCCGTCCGCTCCGGGCCGGGCGGCATCGTCACCGCACGCTCGTACATCCGGTCGTACTCCGCACGCTTGTAGTTGAAGTGGTTCGAGCCGGGCGACTCATTGGGCCCGTAGAACAGCGCAAGGTTGTTCTCCGCGTCCGGGTAGTCCGAACCCCACGCGAAGCTGAACATCGGCGCCTTCTTGTTGTTGACCTTCTCGATCAGCGTCGGGAAGTCGACGTACCGCACGTTCAGGCGGATGCCGACCGTCTCGAGGTTCCGCTGGATGACCGCCACGATCTTCTCGCTCTCGGCGCCGCGCGACGTGTAGAACTCGATCACCGGAAGATCCGTGACCTTGCCGTCGGAGCCGATCGTGTAGCCGGCCTCCTGCAGCTTCGAACGCGCCCGCTCGTAATCCGGACCGCGGTACGCGTTCGGAGCGGTGTGGTTCTCGGGGTGGCCGTCAAGCCCGGGGGGGATCGGCCCGTCGTACACGATGACCGTCCCGTTGTACCGAGCCTCATTCAGCTCGTCCTGGTCGATCGCAAGGTTGATCGCCTGACGAAGCGCACGCTTCTCCGGCGTGTACCCGCCGACGAGCTCGTCGTCCATGTTGAAACCGCGGAAGATGAAGTCCAACAGCGGGACCTTCTGAGCGCTGATGCCCCGACGCTCCCAGCTGCGGCGCAGCTCCTTGTTCCGGCGGCTGAACGCATCGAAGAAGTTGTCAGCCGGAACCGTCGTAAAGTCCAGGTTCCCCGCCTCGAAGCCCAACCACATCGGCTGGCTCTCGACGTAGAAGCTGAACTCGATCTTGTCCACGATCGGGAGCTTCGCGCCAGCAGCCTCGCGCCACTCAGCAGGATCAGCCTTCGCCCCCTCCTCGAACTCGTCCGGGTAGAACTCATCGCGGTACGTCGGGTTCTTGTGCAGCGTCAGGCTCACGCCGTTCTGCCAATCCGCCTCACGACGAAGAATGAACGGCCCCGTCCCCACCGGGCGACGGTTGAAGTCATCGCCGTAGGTCTCCACGGCCTCCCGCGGGACGATCGAGAACTGGAACATCGCCAGGCGCCACTGGAACTGCTGGTTCGGCTTGTTCAGGTGAACGCGGAACTCGTGATCGTTGACGAGCTCGAAGCCCTCGACGTCGGCGTCGTAGTCGATCCCGCCGGCCGAGTCTTCCTTGTACTGGTCGAACCCCTTGATCAGGTCCTTGACCAGCCACCAGTTCTTGTAGCGGTGCTTCGGATCGGCCAGACGCTTCCAGGAGTAGAACACGTCCGAAGCAACGAGCTCGCGCCCCTTGCCCCCGCTGAAGCACGGGTCGTCGTGGAAGCGGATCCCCTTCTTGAGCTTGAAGCTCCACGTCGTCCCGTCGGCGGACACGACAGGCATCTCCGCCAGGAGCGCCGGCTCGAGCTCGAGCGGGCGGACGAAGTACTTGTACTGCAGCAGCGTGTCGTACAGCAGGCAGCACGCACGGTTGTCGTACGTCGTCGAGCCGCTGATCGGATCGAGCGTGCCCGGACCGACCGTCGTCATCGGGATCCGAAGGACCTTCTCTTCCTGGGCCGAGGCCGGGGTGGCGACCATGGCCGTCAGCCCGAGCACGATCGCGAGCACCAGAGGAACCGCATCGATAAGTGTTGCCTTGCGCAAGGTCGGACACTCCTACGGGTTGGGACCGAACGGAGGGGAGGGGCCGCGGCCCCGAACGGGGCCAAGCGACCGGATCGTAGCGAGCCCCGTCTACCCGCTCAACGAGGCACGCCGAACCCACGCCGCACTCAAAGGGCCATCGCTGACAGCCAAGACCCGATCCACAGAAAAGCCGCGAGCACCGCATGCACGCACGCGATCAGAGCCGTGTGCATCGCGCTCCGCCCGAACAGCCCCCAAAGGACGAGGAAGTACGCCCCGCACGCCAGCAGCAGCTTCAGGGCCTGCCCCAACCCGCCCCACGGGAACACAAGCGACATCAGCAGCAGGAATAGGCCGACGCCCACCAGCATCCGGGCCGCGCCGAGATCCACGCCATGGGCGTGGTGCTTGCTGTCGCTGAACGTCATCCCCATCGCGCGCGCCACGATGAACAGAGCCCCCAGCCCGGTCGCACCGTGCAAGACCGCCAGGTATCCGGTCAGCAGAACCCGGGCCGTGATCGCCCCGAAGCCCGCCTCCGCCTGGCTCGCGCCAACACCCGCGCCGACCATCGCACCCACCACCAACGCCCCACCGACGATCAGCCACACCTTCGCGCCACCACGCCCCTCGCTCACCAGCGCCGGAACCTCCTTCGGCTCCTCCACCACGTCATGCCCCGTCTCGGGCGTCAGATGACGCGCCTGACGCATGTCGTATCCACACTCGATGCACACAACCGCATCGGCATCCAGCTCCACCCCGCACGACGGGCACGGCTCATGCTCCTCGTGCACGTCATAGATCGAGCCCGCATCGATCCGCGGCGTCGGCTCGGGCGACGACGCGGACTCAGACCCACCGGTGGACGCATCCCCGGCGCTGCGCTCCTCGCCGCCGTCCCGCTCGTTCTTGTCGTGCTCGTTGCTCATCGCTTCGATGCGCCCCCGCCGCGGAGGAAGTACTCCATCAACTCATGCCCAGGATCGACCTCCAGGTCCGACTCCGCAGCCCCAGCCTCCGTAAACGGACGCTCAACCGCTGACCGCACCCACCCACCCGCGATCAAGAACGGCACCGGCGTCGCGTCATGCTTGCGCGTCCCCAGCAGCGTGTAGTGATCCGGCATCACCAGCAGCCGCCAACCCTCCGCGTCCCGATCCGTCTCCGGATCCCCGAACGTCCGCAGCTTCTCCGCGATCGGCCCCACCACGTGCTCGTCGATCGCCTCGATCGACGCGACCTTCGTCGCGCAGTCACCCTGGTGCGCCGCCTCATCCGGCGCCTCGACATGGCAGCACACGATGTCGTACCGATCCAGCGCCTCGACCGAGGCACGCCCCTGACCCGCATAGTCGTTGTCGTGGTAACTCGTCGCTCCGGGCACATCCAAGCGATCCCAGCCGATCAGCGACGCGATGCCCGCGAGCAGATCGACCGCCGTGGTCATCGCACCGCGGAGCCCGAAACGCTCCTCGAACGGATCCAGCACCGGTCGCCGCCCCGCACCCCAGATCCACGCCATGCTCGCCCGCCGCTCACCCCGATCGCGCCGCGCCCGGTTGATCGGGTGCGCCTCCAGGTACCCCGCCGACGACTCCATCAGCGCCCGGATCACCTCCGCATCACCCGAACGCGCCCCGCGCGCCGTCCGCGGAAGCGCCGGCGCCCACGCCTGACCCGGAATGTCGTGGGGAGGCGTCGCCTCCATCGACGCGTAGTCGCGCCCGGAGGCATCCACCAAGATCGACCGGTAGCTCACCCCGTGCGTCAGGGTCAGATCACTCGCAATCCCCGGGTAGACCTTGTGCCAGTGCGCCAGCAGCCCCTCGACCAGCTCACGAGCCTCTGCGTCACCGATCCCACCCGCCGAGTGGTCCACCATCCGACCGTCGGCGTCCGTCGTCACCAAGTTCAACCGGAACACCCAGTCGTCGGGCCCCGGCCGGATCCCCATCGCCGCAGCCTCCAGCGGCGCCCGTCCGGTGTGGAACACCGACGGGTCGTACCCGAGCAGGCACATCGAGCAAACGTCCGAGCCGGCGCTGAACCCCTCGGGCGTCGTCGCCGCGCGACCGACGCGCCCCGACAGCGCGAGCGCATCGAGGTTCGGGGTCCGGGCCGCCTCGAGCGGGCTCCGCCCGCCCAGCTCCTCCATCGCCAGGTCCGCCGCGCCGTCCGGGATGATGATCGCGTACTTCACCGCCCTCAGGATAGCCGCGGCTCACCCCCACCACCCCCCGGTAGACTGCGCTCATGACGACGATCGATCCCGACGGACCGGCGCAGATCGACAACGGGCTCTTCGGCGCGGAGTGCCCCGAGGACCAAGCCTCCATCGTCGTCATCCCAGTCCCCGTCGACGCAACCACCAGCTACGGCGACGGCACCGCCAAGGCCCCCCCCGCCATCGTCGATGCCTCCCGTCAGATCGACCTCGAAGACCGCCAGTTCGGCGCCATCTACGAGCGCGGGATCCACATGCGCAACGCGCCAAGCTGGATCCAAGAGGCAAACGCCGACGCACACGAAGCCGCACGCGCGGCACGCAAACGGTCCGATCCCGACGCCATCAAACGCGTCAACGAAGTCGGAGAACGCATCAGAGCACACGTCCAGCAAGAGTGCGCATCCGTCCTCGACGCCGGACGCGTCCCCATCGTCCTCGGCGGCGAACACTCCGTCCCGCTCGGCCTCATCGAGGAAGTCAGCCGCCGAGTCGGCGCGATGCCCGATTCCGGCGGACGCGGCGGGGCAGGCCTCGGCATCCTGCAGGTCGACGCCCACATGGACCTGCGCCCCGCATACGAGGGCTTCACACACTCCCACGCCTCGGTCATGCACAACGCCCTCGAGCGCTGCGACGCCATCACACGCCTCGTCCAGATCGGCATCCGCGACTACTCACGAGGCGAGCTCGAGTACGCACGAGCCCAACACGGGCGCATCGCCGTCCTCTTCGACATCGACACCGCCCGCAAGCTCGACCGCGGCGCCTCGTTCGCCGACCTCTGCGAAGAGGCCATCGACCCGCTCCCACACCACGTCCACCTCTCGGTCGACATCGACGGCCTCGACCCGGCGCTCTGCCCGAGCACCGGCACACCCGTCCCCGGCGGACTCAGCTTCAACCAACTCGCGACCCTGATCGAGACCCTGGCACACGCCGGGCGCACCGTCACCTCGATGGACCTCGTCGAGGTCACACCCGGCAAGACCGAATGGGACGCCAGCATCGGCGCCCGGGTGCTCTACAAGATGTGTGCTTTGGGGCGCGACGCCAAATAGCGACGCCGCACCTCGCCCGATCAGCCAGCCTGCTTCGCCGGCTGCGCCGCCGAGGCCTTCATCGCCGTCTCGACGAGCTTGTCGAACGTCGCAGGATCCTCGATCGCGATCTGGCTCAGCATCTTCCGGTTCAGCAGGATCCCCGAAAGACGAAGACCGCTCATGAACTGGCTGTACCGAGTCCCACGCATGCGGCACGCGGCCGTGATACGCGTGATCCACAGGGCACGCATGTTCCGCTTGCGCTGACGACGGTCGCGCCACGCGAAACGCTTCGCACGCTGCACAGCCTCGCGCATCCGCTGGGGATGACTGTGAGCAGAGCCAAAGTAGCCGCGAGCATCACGACGAAGACGCTTGCGGGCCTGGGTCCGGGCGGCACCCTTGCGAACGCGGGGCATGATCGATCTCCGAATCTGGCCCGTGCGGAGCGGTCATCTGGTGACCGGCTTTCGAATCCCGACGTGCCGTGCGAGTTTCTCTGACAGTGACGAACTGACTCGTTCAATCAGTCCTTCGAGGCTGCTGCTTCGGCCGCTGCCGCTTCCTGACGTGCGCGACGCTCCTCCGGAGAGGGGTTGCGCTTCAGGTGTGCACGCGACTGGTCCCGACCGCGAAGGCGACGGAACAGCAGCGTCTCGAGGCGCTTGGCCTCGGGGTTCGACATCGACTTGACCTGACGGAGGCGACGAAGACGCTTCCCGCTCTTGCGAGAACGAAGGTGCTGGCCAAACGCGCGACGGTGCCGCACAAGACCAGACTTCGTGACCTTCACCCGCTTGAGGGTGCCCTTGTGGCTCTTGTTCTTCGACATCTCACTGTGCTCCAGACAGATCACGCTCCCGCCAGGCCATCAATAGCCGGGAGGGACGAGCGTCAACAGTAGACGCACGAAACCCGCCGAGGCAACCTGGGCAACCCCAACAAACCGCCGAACTGCTCCGGCCCGGACCCGCCCAGCCAGCCCCCTAGGGACCCACGAAGGCGTCGTCCGCCCCCTGCGGCGACTCGTTGCCCTCCAGCGGAGCAGCCCGCCTCGGGTCCGTCGCCCCCTCGATCAAGCGTTCCAGATCACGCGGCAGCCAGACGTTGTCGCCCGAGTCCAGCACCGGCGTCGGCAGCCAACGAACGCTCCCGTCCGACATCAGGGCGTTCTGACCCCGCCCCGACCCCAACCCCCCGTGGTTCGGAGAGTTCTCCAACGTCCGGATCACCTCGCCCCGCCGGGCACGCAGCACCACCGGCGAACGGTCCACCGCGATCACACCGGGCATCACCGAGTCCCAGCGCGGCCGCTCCCGCGAGAACATGTTCTGGTAGCTGTACGAGACGTTCTGAAGCGTTGCCCAGTCGTGCTGGTCCCCAACCATGTCACGCACGGCATGCGGGTTCCCGGGGCACGCAAGCGCATCCAGCTCCGCATGCCCGGATCGAACCAGCATGAACAGGTTCGCCGAGTTCGACCGCTCGACCGACCCGACCTCCCACCACCGCTGCCCCGCCGGACTGGCCGAAGCCATCGGCAGCGCCGCCCGGTAGTCCTGCGCGTACTGCCCGAACCCGAGCCCCGCCGCCTGGAAGTTCGCCTGGCACAACGCCCGCTCACGCTCCGACGCGAACCGCGCGCTCACCGGCCACAGCACACCGATCCCGATCAGCAGCATCGCCGCCACCGACACGAGGTCCGGGATCCCGATCCGGCGCAGCCCACCACGCCGCGCCTCGATCGTCAGCCCGACTTCCTCAGCGTCGATCTCACGCTGCACCCTGGCCAGCGTCGCCTCGACGAGCGACTCCCCCGCGCCGTCCGACTCGCCCTCGACGGGCGAGTCGAGCAGCGACAGCAACGCACCCACGTTCTCCGAGCGCTTGCGCAGACCGGAAGCGACGCGCCCGGTCCGGAACCCCTCGCAGACCAGCGCATCGAGCGCATCCTCATCATCCGGGCACAACGCCGGCGCCCGCTGATCCTGGCCCGCAATCCGCGCCATGATCAGATCCGCAATGCCCGCGTCCGCGCCCACGCCATCACCCGACTCGAGCGTGCCCAGCAGCGCGCACAAGCGCTCCGCACGCCCACGGTGCTCCGGAGCGACCTGCTCCGGGTCGAACCCCGCCGCGACCAGCGCGTCCAGGGCCGCCCCGTCGCCCGCGCACAGCCCGGGGCCTTCCTCGTGTCGGTGGGCGTCACCACCACCTGTCGATCCGTCAGTCATCGGTGCGGCTCTCCGTTGTGACCGCCTGCCAGGACCGCGCAAAGGACGCAACCGCCGCGTGAAGACGGCTCTTGACCGTCCCCAGCGGGATCTCCAGCACCTCGGCAACCTGGCTGTAGCTCATCCGTTGGAAGTACGCGAGCAGCAGGATCTCTCTGAGCGCGTCGGGCATCTGATCGATGGCCTTCTGAACGAGTTGAGAACGCTCCTGCTCGTCGAGCGCCTCATCCGGACTCGGAACGTCGATCTCCATCAAGTCGATGAACGTCCGCCCTGCCTCGCCCGGCCCGGGGACCGGGGCGGACAGGTCCAGCGTCCGCCGACGCGTGTTCCTACGAAGCGTGTCCCGCCCCTTGTTCGCCGCGATCGTGAATAACCAGGGTTTGAACCGACGGGCCGTGTCGAATCCGCCCGCCGAAAGGTGAACCTGGAGAAACGTCTCCTGGAAAACGTCCTCCGCCGCCGCCCTGGACCCCATCAGACGCACCAGGAACCGGAGCAGGTCCTCCCGATAACGAGACACCAACTCCCGGAAGGCCGAGGCGTCCCCAGATCGATAATCAGAGATGAGGGCCTCGTCGCTCCGCTGGCTCATGCGTGACGGTCACTCCCGCGTGGCGCCCGACTGATCAGGGGCCTCGCAGGGTGATCAGGGCGGCCCTCCACCGAGTGTACGAAACACCCCCTCACCCCGTTCGACCCCCACCAACGCCTGATCGCCCGCCTCCCAGGTGTCCGCAAGCACGGGCCCCGCTAGCATCTGCCCACCATCCGCCACGGATCCGGCGGGGAAGGAGCCAGAGAGCACTCATGGGTGTACCCATCAGCCAGATGTGGACCGTCGCACGCTACGTCGTCGGCCAGAAACTCCGCGGCAACAAGCACTACCCCCTCGTGCTGATGCTCGAGCCGCTCTTCCGCTGCAACCTCTCATGCGCCGGCTGCGGGAAGATCCAATACCCCGCCCACATCCTCAAGCGCAACGTCAGCCCAGAAGACTGCTTTAAGGCCGTCGAAGAGTGCGGCGCGCCAATGGTCTCCATCCCCGGCGGCGAGCCCCTGCTCCACCCCGACATCAAGGAGATCGTCGAAGGCCTCATCGCGCGCAAGAAGTACATCTACCTCTGCACCAACGCGCTCCTGCTCAAGAAGAAGCTCGAAGAAGGACTCTTCAAGCCCACGAAGTACCTCACCTTCTCCGTGCACATGGACGGCCAAGAGCACCACCACGACTTCGCCGTCTGCCGCGAGGGCACCTACAAGACCGCCATCGAGGGCATCAAGCTCGCCGTCGACATGGGCTTCCGCGTCACGACCAACACCACGCTCTTCGAAGGCGCAGACCCCAACGCGGTCCGCGGCTTCTTCGACGAGATGATGAAGCTCGGCGTCGAAGGCATGATGGTCTCCCCCGGCTACGCCTACCCCAAGGCGCCCGACCAGGCCGCGTTCCTCCAGGAACGCAAGCAGACCAACGAGCTCTTCGAGATGATCCTCTCCAACCGACGCAAGGGCTGGGTCTTCAACCAGTCCCCCCTCTTCCTCGAGTTCCTCATGGGCCAGCGCGAGTACGAGTGCACGCCCTGGGGCATGCCCACGTACAACATGTTCGGCTGGCAGAAGCCCTGCTACCTCCTCCAGGACGGCTACGCAGACACCTACAAGGAACTCATCGAGACCACCAACTGGGACAACTACGGGCGCGCCAGCGGCAACCCCGACTGCGCTCAGTGCATGGTCCACTCCGGATACGAGGCAACAGCCGTCAACCACACCTTCAGCGGCTTCAACGGCATCTGGGCAAACGTCAAAGCAATGCTCTTCAGCCGATACGCGAACCCCAAGGCAAAGAAGAAGCTCGTCGAGGCCGCACGCAAGCCCCACGGCCCGCTGGTCTCCCACGGCCTCACCATCGAAGGCAAGCCCTTCGACCCAGAGCAGAACGCCGCAGAGGTCACCGAGCGCGAGGCGGTCGGGGCGGCGTAGGCGAGCGCCCCTTGCAGACTCCGACTCCGGAGAATGTGACCCGTGCCTCGGCCAATGAGCATCCAGGCCTCATCAAATCCCCGCGATGACCCCGACGCTCCGCTGGAACGTCACGCCCTTGCCGGTCTCCGCCCCGAACCGAGCAAGCCCGTCCGCCCTGAGCGCCGGCGCCGCCTCACGCTCGTAGCGATCGAACGCGGCGCGGTCCCCGAAGACGTACTGGGACATCACGCGGATCCCCTGCTCCCCCGACTCCGGATCCAGCCGCACCACCACGCCAGACTCGGCCCCGCCATCGATCACACCCTGGACGTGCCCGCCGGCCAGCCACGCCATGTACTCCCCCGCCAGAGCCTCGTCCGGGAGGGTCGCAACCACGCTGTAGAGGATCCTGTCGCCCATCCGGCCACGATACCCGATAATCCAGCATGATCGGCCTGTGTCCGGGCAATAGCCGGATCCGGGCTTCGTTGAGCCCAGCGGACCGAGACGAGGCGACTTGCGTTGAGCGTTCGAGACGAACATCCCGTGCCGGATGACCTGCCGGAAATCCTGGCGGCTGCCGGTACGGGCGACGAGGACGCATGGCGCCGCGTGATCGATCTGTACGCACGCCGTGTCTACGCACTCGCCAAGAGCCGGTGCAGGAGCGACGAGTTGGCCGAGGAGATCACACAATCCGTCTTCGCAACCGTCGCGACCAAGCTCACCGCCGCCAACGGCGACGGCTACACCGAGCAGGGCCGCTTCGAGTCGTGGCTCTTCCGGATCGTGATGAACCGCGTCCGTGACGAAATGCGACGCTCGCGCCGTCACGCCTCACCCACCGACCCGACCACCCTCGCCGGCATGGACGGCGCCGCCGTCAGCACCGACCGACACGCAGATGACGACGCGGACCTCCCCGCGGACCTCGGCGCACTCCGCACGGCCATGGGACGCCTCTCAGAATCCGACCGCGAGATCGTCGAACTCCGCCACCACGCCGGCATGTCCTTCCGCCAGATCGCCGACCTGCTCGCAGAGCCCCTCGGCACCCTCCTCGCCCGCCACCACCGCGCGCTCAAGAAGCTGCGCGAGATGCTCCTCGCCGAGCAAGGTGTGATCGAATCATGACCCCCACCCCACGCAACAACAACGACCACCTGCCGCCCGAGCTGCGCCCGATCGACGCGATGCTCGAGCGCCTCGGCGCCGCGGAGCGTGCAAGCATGCCCGCGCATCTCGCCGGGTCGCTCACCGACCTCGCGCCGATCGCAGGCAAGCTGGACGCACTCGCATCCGCCGACGCCGCAGGCGCTGGCGAAGACCTCGAGGACCGAGTCTTCGAGGCCAGCATCGTCGAACTCGACGGCTCACTCGCACGCCTCAGCCTCGCCGACCGCGACGCCGCTCCCGCGGCACTCGAGGACAAGCTCTTCGTCGCCACCCGCTCCATCATCAACGGCGCTCGCGCGCCGACCGAACTCGACGACGACGCCGACGTCGGCGCCCCCATCCCGATGTGGCGACGCCGCACCGTCCAGGTCCTTACCGGCCTCGTCTCCGCGGCCGCCGGCCTCGCGATCGTCGTCACGATCCTCGGGCCGGGCACGGTCCCCGACCCCGTCGACCCGATCCCAGTCGCCTACGAAGCCTTCGAGGAAGACCTCACCGAGATGTTCGACATGATCGACGTCTCCTACGTCTCCTCGACCGCACTCGACGACGGGATCTCGTCCAGCTTCGAGCTGATCGACAGCCACCTCAGCACCGGCATCGGCGACTTCGAGCTCTTCGACGACGCCGACACCGACCTGGAGGGCTCCTGATGGACACCCGCACGGTCCAGACACCCAAGCGACGCACCGCCTCCGCCCTGCGCCTCCTCAGCGCGTTCGGCCTCGGCGCAGCCCTCGCGATCTTCGCCGCCGGCGCGCCGGCCCCCACCCCCTCTCAGCCCGGTGACGGCGCTCGCGCCGAGCGCCCCGACCGCCGCGCCCCCGCCGCCGGTCAGATCCGAGGCGACAACGCCAGCGAGTACTCCACGCTCAAGGCCGACGACCTCCGCGAGCACCTCGAAGGCCTCATCGTCCGCCTCGACGAAGGCGAGGCCCCCATGCAGGTCGCGCGCGACCTCTGCTTCCCCTTCCGCCGCGCCGCCGAAGACCGCGGGCGCCGCATGCGTCAGGGTGACCCGATGCGGGTTGCCGACGGCGTCGCACGCCCCGAAGGCGCGCCGCCGAGCCACGACGAACCCGTCACCGCCCGCCAGCTCACAACGATCATGAACCTCCTCCAGGCCGTTGACGCCGAACGCGCCACGAAGCTCGCAGAACTCCGCGAGCAGAACCCCGACATGCACGAGCGCTTCGTCAGGCGCCTCCGAACCGAGTTCTGGGGCGTCATCGCCACCGCCGAGGACAACCCCGCGCTCTTCGCACACCGCGTCAACGAGCTCAAGGCGCGACGCGCCGCAGCCCTCGTCGCACAACGCATCGCCCGAGCCGAACTCGACGGCACCAAGCCAGAAGAGCTCGAGAGCGCCTACGGCACGCTCCGCGAGCACCTGACCATCGTCCACCGCGAGAGCCTCGCAACCGCAGAGAACGAGTGGGAACGACTCCGCCAGCGCCTCGACGAGCGCGCACTCAAGATCGAGGAGTACGTCGAGAACGACGTACAAGTCCTCATCCGAGTCTTCAAGGAGAAGCTCTCACGCCCCGAGCACCCGCGCGAACGCGACCAAGACACCCGCCGCCAAGGATTCGAGGGCAGGCGCGGTGGTCCCCCCGGCGCCGGCGGCCCCCCGCCCGACCGCCGAGGACGACCCGGCTGATCAACAGCCCAACCGAGCCAACTAGCTGACGATCGAACCGGGCGCGATCTCATCGTCCGGACGCAGCAGGATCACCCGACGCTCGTCCGCAGCGTCCCCGCCCTTGGGCAGGTCGCTCGCGGCCATCAGCATCCCGCGCGACTCCTCACCCCGAATCTTCCGCGGCGCAAGGTTGGCCACGATCACGATCAGGCGCCCCTCCAGCGTCGCCGGGTCGTAGTGCCCCTTGATCCCGGCGCAGATCTGACGAGGCTCGCCCGAGCCATCATCGAGCTGCAGACGCAGCAGCTTGTCCGCGTTCGGGTGCTCCTCCGCCTTGACGATCCGCGCGACGCGAAGGTCCAGCTTGGCGAAGTCCTCGAACGCGACCTGCGGCTTCTGGGTCGCCTCAGCCTGTGCTTCCGTCATCCTCATCGCTCCCTTCGTCCGGTTGGTCGGGGAGTGTAGCGGGGTCGCCGACAGGATCAGGGGCCACCCCATCGCGTACCGGCGCTGCGCCCTCCCCCGAGACCGGGCGCTCCCACGTGCCATCCCGAAAGACGCTCAACGTCGGGTCGATCGCGAACGCCCGTGCCACCTCGCGAACCTCCAGCTCACGCAGAGGCGCCCCGCCATCCGCGATCACCTGCGCCCCCCACGTCGCGTGATCCGCATTGAGAAGCCGCGCTTCCAGACGCAACTGCGCCAACAGCTCGTCCGACTCGAGCTGCGGGCCCGGATCGCCCACGCACGTGAAGCACAACTCCGTGCGCACCTGGCCTCCCGAACGGTGCCGGATCCGACGATCGTTCCCACACTGCGGGCACGAAGGCCACACGTTCATGTCCCGCCGAATCCGTGCCGCCCGAGCGCCCGCAACCTCGTACTCCTCGA
>JANQQG010000058.1 GCA_028285065.1 Phycisphaerales bacterium | reverse complement strand
AGTCCGATCCGTACCCTGGGACAAGAGGAGGCAGCGCAGATGACGAATCGATGTGCGGCAATCGGGGTGCTCTGCTTGGTCGCGCTTGCCGGCTGCTCGAGCGGCCCGACCGCACCGGAGCCTCGGTCTGGCAGCGCCGCCGCCGAGCCGCGGGATCCGCTCGATCTCTCGATGAGACGCGAGCAGGCGATCGCCCTGCTCGTCTCGATGGCGACCAACGGCTCGCCGGAGGAGCGTGCCAACGCAATCGAGGGACTGATCGACGCGCCTCGCCGCCTGCTCCCGCTCGTCGGTGATGCGCTGACGGACCCCAACGAGGGCGTCCGTGCGGTCGCCGCGATGGGCGTGGCGAGGGCTCGTTTGGCACAGGCGGCCCCGCGCGTCAGGCCCCTGCTGACGGACCAATCCCCGCGCGTGCGTGCCGCGGCGATCTGGGCGCTGCACGCCAACGGACAGCCCGTCGACCCGAGTCCGCTTGCCTCGATGCTCGAGTCCCCCAACCCGGGTGTCCGTGGGCTCGCGGCTTTCGTGATCGGTGAGATGGGCGACCGCAGCGCTGCTCCGATGCTCCGCGAGACCGCCCGGGCCCAGCCTGCGCGCGCCGGCGATCGAGCCGTGGCGGACCAGCTCGTCGACCTCCAGGTGGCCGAGGCCCTCGTCAAGCTCGGGGATCCGGAGGCGATCCACCAGATCCGTGCGGCCCTGTATCCGGCCCGCCCGACGGACCTCGAGGCCGCCGCGCTCGCCGCCCAGATCATCGGTCAAGTCGGTGATGAGGTCTCGGCGGACCAGTTGATCGTTCTGACCGCCCGCCGGGACGAGATGGGCAACCCGATGCCCGCCGAGGTGCGTCTGGCCGCGGCCTCGTCCTTGGCCCGTCTGGGCCTGCCCCGAGGGGGTTTCATTGCGGATGAGTTTCTCGCAAGCCCCCGTGCAACACTGCGTGCTCAGGCCGCGAATGTTCTCGGCGAGATCGGGGACCCCGAACGCCTGCCAGCCCTGGAGGATGGGATGGCGGATCCCGATGGTCGGGTGCGGATCGCCGCGGCGGTCGGGGTTCTGAAGCTCGCTGATCGTGGGGCCTCCGTGGTGTCTGGGGCCCCAGATCGGTAATCCGACCTATGCCAGAGTTTGACAGCGGCAGCACTTGTGCGGTATCACTCTCGCCCACCCCGCGCGTGGTCGGGTTGGGTCCCGCGGTCTGTGTGCCGCTTCGGCGGTTCCGGGCACCGTGCCCGTTCTCACGCCCGCGGCAGCCGGGGCGTGCTGCCCTCGATCCCAGGAGCAAGTCGTGCACATCGTGACGAAGGTTCTTGTCGTGTTCTGTGCGGTGCTGAGTGTGCTGCTTGCGGCCCTCACCGTGACGTACGCCGCCAACGCGAGCACCCTGGCCGATGAGGCCGAGGCGCTCCGCACGCAGTTGGACGTCCAGGCTGGCGCCAACAGCGCCCAGGCGAGCGCCTGGGAGTCGGCCAAGCGCAACCTCGAAGCCGAGCGCGACGCGTTGCTCGCCGACCGAGCCGGCCTGCGCACCGACCTGTCCCGCGCCCAGGCCGGCGAGCGCCAGGCCCGTGCCGACCTCAACGAGGTCGAGCAGGCCAGCGAGCTTGCCGAGTCCAAGGTCGGTCAGCTCGCCGCGACCGTGCGTCAGCAGACGCAGCTCCTTGCCGCGTTGCGTGACGAGGGCGAGCGTCTCCGGACCGAGCTGCTCGAGGGCAGCCGTCGCGAGATCGAACTCGTCGAGCGCATCACCGAGCTGGAGAACTCCAACGAGGTGCTGACCCAGAACATCCGCGCGATGCGCGAGCAGCTGGCCGAGGCCCGCCGCACGATGGCGTCGGGTATGAACCCCGCGTCCGGCGACTCCGTGCAGACGTTCGACCCCGGCGTCTCGATCCGCACCCGCGTGATCGATGTCACCGACGTCGACTCCGGTGAGCGCCTCGTCGTGATCGACGAAGGCTCGTCCGGCGGCGTCCGCGACGGGATGCAGTTCGACATCGTCCGAGGCGACCTCTTCGTCGGCTCGATCGAGATCGTCAGCGTCGAGGCGCAGACCGCCGTCGGCCGCATCACCCTCGGTTCGACCGAGGCCGGTGTGACGGTCGAGCCCAACGACGAAGCCCTGTCCTCGATCCAGTAACCCGCCCACCCGGAAGGAGCCAGACGATGAGCCAGTTCGGGATGCAGATGCCGGGCGGACAGGCACGGGCCAAGCCGGGCCCTGACGTGTACACGGGCCTGCTGTTCCTGGCGGCCGTGGCGCTCGCCGCTGCCTGCGTTTTCGTGTACATCCAGGGCCAGAAGGTCGGTCCGAACGGGGATGCCCTGGGCATCCGTGAGGCCCCGCGCGTGGGGTTCTCGGTCCCTGCGATTCAGCCGTCCGAGCAAGCGGAGCCGGTCGCCTTCTTGAAGGCTTGACACGGGCGAGCGCCTGCGTATATTTCTCAACGCTACCGGGGCGGTAGCTCAATTGGTTAGAGCACCGGACTGTCGATCCGGAGGTTGCGAGTTCGATTCTCGTCCGCCTCGCTTGGGAAACGGCCTTGGCCTTGTGCCAGGGCCTGTTTTCGTTTTGGGCTTGCGCTGTGAAGCGCTGTCGGCCGGGCTACGCAGAGCGCGTGCAGCGCGATGTCATCGGTGCCGGTGACGCGCGCCGACTCCGGCCCGACCGACGGCATCCGGTTGAGTGTGTCGGCCTCGCCGCCAGTCAGGTCGGGTCGGCGGCGGCGCCAAGCGTGTGTGCGCGGGAGCGCTGCGAGAGCGCAACGGCGCCCCGGCGCTGACCGGCCGCGCGACCAACCCGCTTCCCCGTCCCTCTTCTTCTCCGGCGGCCACGCACGAGCCGCACGGTGCCCAGCCGCGACCGACCCGGTGCCCGCCGGGTCGGTCGCATTCGCATGCCGAAGTCTCAGGGTGACGTGTCGCCACCGCCCCGGCTAGACTCTTGGGATGTCGCAGGCCCACCGGCTCCTCGGGCTCCTGGTGCTGCTCGCGTGGCTTGGATCCACGCAAGGCTCTGGGTTTGCGCCCACACTGGCGTCTCTGGGCCCGATTGGACATGCGCTCGCGCACCACGGCGACGCTGCGGAGCCCCACACCCATGGGCACGCGCATTGCCACACCCACACCCACTCGCACGGCGGCCACTCCCAATCGCACGACGAGGCTGAGCGGGCCCACCACGGTGACCCGAGCGACTGCTGCTGTCGCGACCACCATCACCACCATCCGGCCGAGGGCGACAAGACCGTGCTGCCCCGGCCGTGGAGCCCGACGGCTCAGGTCGCGATCGCTGACGTCGGGCCTCCCAGCTGGATCGGGCTCAACCTGGCCGAGTTGGAGCGATCGGAGCCCGATGCGCGAGCGCGCGGTCGCCCGCCGGACCACCTGGACCACCTCCGAACATTCGTGCTGTTGACCTGATCAGGGCTGGCTTCGCCAGTTGTGGTCGGTGTGCTGTCGCGCGCCGACCCAGGATCGGTATGCACGCTCGTTCGGAGTGAATCAGACTTGCCAAACGAACTTCCCCGGCTCGGGGCCGGTGTCGGCGTTCTCGTCGCGCTCGCCCTGCTGGCCGGCTGTCAGAGTTACGAAGCATCCCCGTTGGACCTGGGCGCACACCAGGCGGCGTGGACCGAACGTGCGCCCGGCGACGAGAGCGTGCGCGCGTTCGTACGCGAGTTGACACGCGATGAGCAGACGCCGGAACCCTTCGACCCCGCAGACGGCCTCAGCCTCGGCGAGGGAGAGATCGTCGCGCTCGTGTACAGCCCGGAACTTCGCCTTGCGCGTCTGCGGGCTGGCGTGAGCGCCGCCACCGCCGAGCACGCGGGACGATGGGAC
Organism: Phycisphaerales bacterium; assembly: GCA_028285065.1. GTDB lineage: Bacteria > Planctomycetota > Phycisphaerae > Phycisphaerales > UBA1924 > JANQQG01. The sequence continues at coordinate 12,723 of JANQQG010000058.1, read as the reverse complement.
GATCCCGAGCTCTCGGTCGATGTCCTGCGTCTGATCGAAAGCGCTTCGAGTCCATGGGTGATCACCCCGGGCCTGGCGTTCACGATCCCGATCTCCGGTCGGCTCGAGGCCGAGAAGGCGCGTGCCGACGCATCGCTCCACGCGGCTCTCAGTCGCGTTGCCGAGCAGGAGTGGGGGGTGCGGAATGAACTGCGCCGGGCGTGGTTGGAGTGGTCAGCCGCACGCCTGCGGGTCGAGCGGATCGAGTTGCTCCTGGGCGAGGTCGAGTCGCTGGTGGGCTCAACGGCCGCACTCGCAGATGCGGGCGAGATGGCGCGGACGCAAGCAACGCTCTTTGCGCTCGAACGGGCCGGGCTCGCACGGTCCCTCGTGCGCGAGCGCGGTGAGGCCGAGCATGCGGAGCAACGCCTGCGCGCGATCATGGGTCTTTCGCCAGACGCGCCGATCACCCCGCTTCCAGCCCGGTCACTCAGCGTCGTCGGAGGCAAGCCCGAGTCGGACCAGTTCGCCTGGAGGAATCCGACGCTCGTTCGCCTGCGTCACGAGTACGAGGTGGCGGAGCGGACGCTTCGCCGGGAGATCCGCAAGCAGTACCCCGACCTGACGATCGGCCCGCTCTACGAAGCCGACCAGGGCCAGTCTCGCATCGGATTCCTTGGGGCCGTCCCGATCCCCGTGCTCAACGCGAACGCCCAGGGGATCGCCGAGGCGGAGGCCGAACGTGCGCTGGCGCGCGCAGCGTTCGAGACGGAGTATGAGCGGATCGCTGGTCATCTGGCTCAGGCGCGCGCCCGTCATGCATCACTCAGCGATCAGCTCCGCCAACTCGAAGATGAGATCGTGCCGTTGGTGGACCAACAGCTCGACGAGGCGCAGCGCCTGCTCGAACTCGGCGAGGGTGGACTGGGGGCGGGCTTGGTCCTGCTGGAGAGCCTCACGCGGGCCGGACAGATCGAGATGGACCTGATCGACACGCGCCTGGCCGAATCGCTGGCGGCGGTCGAAGTCGCTGGCCTGATCGGACCGCCGATGACCCAACCCAACACCGACGACGCGACGGGACACCCGGACGCGTCTCCCGACGAGGTGTCGCGATGAAGACAACTGTCCTGTTCATGACGCTGCTGGCGATGGCGACGTACGCCCTGAGCGGCTGCTCTCCCGGGAGTCAGCAAGCTGACTCGATGCAGGAAGAGGAAGCGAAGGCGGACGCGCCAACCAACCGAATCGACATCCCAGCGACCGTGCGCAACAACCTGGGCATCACGTTCGCTCCGGTTGAGCGGCGCCGAGTCGAGAGCACGATCCGCGTGCCAGGCGCGTTCGAGCTCAGGCCGCTGGCGCGTCACGAGTACCGGCTGACGCTGCCGGGGCACGTTGAGCTGGAAGTGAACCAGTATCAGCGGGTGGAGACCGGAGACGTGCTGTACCGGTTCCGCTCGCCCGCGTGGCCGGAGCTCTTGCACGAGATCATCGTCGGAGAGCAGGCGATCGAGGCGGCCCACGCGTCGATCGAGGTCGCCGACGCTCGGATCACCGAGGCGGAACGCCGCCTTGCGATCACACGCGAGCGGCTTGCCTCGTTGTCGGGAGCTGAGGTCCGCAACGCCCAACTGGAAGCGCAGGCCGCGGAGATCGAGGCGAGCCTGCCGCGTTTGCGAGCGGAGCTGCGTCAGGCCGAGACCGCCCTGGCCAACGCGGAGCGGACGCGCGAGCACGCCATGCACCGCGCATCGGCCGCATCTGGTGTGCCTGAGTCACGCCTCGACGCCCCGGTCGAGCACGAGGGCGCAACCGTGCCGGCGTATCGCACCATCGACTGGATTGAGGTCCGAGCGACCGAACCGGGGATCGTCGAGGCGCTCGCGCTGACGGACGGCACGTTCGCGGAAGCGCCGTCGTTGGTGCTGTCCACCGTGGACCCCAGCAAGGTGCGGTTCCGGGCGATGGCGCTCCAGGCGGACCTGGCCCGATTCGCCGAGGCGCCCACTGCGCGGATCGTCCCGCCAACGACGCCGGGCGTCCCGGCCGGCGAAGGCGTGGACGCGAGCGTCACGCTCGGCCTCGAGGCGCATCCCGAGCAACGCACGTTCACGCTGCTTGCCACACCAGACGCGGGCCGGCCTTGGATCCGACCTGGCGTCTCGGCATTCCTTGAGGTTGTCGTCGATTCGACGGGCGGACCAGCGCTGGCCATTCCGCGTGCGGCGATCGTCAAGGACGGCATCGTCCACGTCTTCTTCCGTCGCGACCCGGCGAACCCCAACAAGGCCATCCGGGTCGAGGCGGACATGGGCGTTGATGACGGGAGATGGGTTGTGATCAACAGCGGGATCTCGCTCCAGGATCAGGTGGTCCTCGACGGAGCCTTCGAGCTGAAGCTCGCCACCCAGCAGAGCGGGGTCATGCAGAAGGGTGGGCACTTCCATGCCGACGGGACTTTCCACGCCGAAGACCACTGAGGAGCGGGCCGCATGCTCAAGTCACTGATCCGCTTCTCGCTGGACCATGCGTCGCTCGTGCTCGTCCTCGCGGGTCTAGTCGTCGCGGTCGCGGCGCTCGGCCTTCCACGGACGCCGGTCGATGTGTTCCCGGAGCTCAACGCTCCGACCGTCGTCGTGATGACCGAGTCGCCGGGACTGGCGGCCGACGAGGTCGAGCAGTACGTCACCTTCCCGATCGAAAGCTCCGTCAACGGGATACCCGGCGTCCGTCGTGTGCGGACGGCGAGTGCGATCGGGTTGTCCATCGCGTACATCGAGTTTGAGTGGGGCACGGACATCTACCGCGCCCGCCAGCTCGTCTCGGAGCGCCTCGACACCGTGCGCGAGGACCTCCCGCCGGATGCCCACGCCGAGATGACGCCGATCACGAGCATCACCGGCGAGATCATGCTTCTGGCCGTGTCATCGCCCGGCGGCTCCGTGTCGCCGATGGACCTGCGGGCCTACGCACAGTTCGACCTGCGCACCAAGCTCCTTGCCGTACCGGGGGTCGCCCAGATCTCGGTGATCGGCGGCGAGCTCCCCGAGTACCAGGTCCTCGCGCAGCAGGAAGAACTCCGTCTGTACAACCTGACGGTGGCCGATGTCATCGAGGCGGCAGGCGCGGCCCACAGCACCCTGAGCGCCGGCTACCTGCCGAACGCGGACAGCCTCGAACTCCCGATCCGTCAGAGCGGGCGCGTCCGCTCCGCCGAGGACATCGCGGGCACGATCATCAAGTACCACGATGGCGCTCCGGTCACGATCGGTCAGGTGGCGGAGGTCCGCCTCGGGCCTGCGCTCAAGCGTGGCACGGGCGCCGATGAGGGGCGTCCGGCGGTCGTGCTGACGGTCCAGAAGGCGCCCGGGACGAACACGCTCGCCATCACCGACCGCATCGACGAGATGCTGGACGATCTGGAGCCGTCGCTTCCCGAGGGCGTGGCGATCAATCGCCAGATCTTCCGACAGTCGGACTTCATCAACCTGTCCCTGACGAACGTTGTGCATGCGTTGCGGGACGCCGCGATCATCGTGTCGATCATCCTGGTGCTCTTTCTCCTGAACGCCCGAACGACGTTGATCACGCTCACGGCGCTCCCACTCTCCTTGGCGGTGGCGCTGCTCGTCCTGAACTGGATGGGCGAGACCATCAACGTGATGACCCTCGGCGGGCTGGCGATCGCCGTCGGTAGCCTCGTGGACGACGCGATCATCGACGTGGAGAACGTGTTCCGCCGGCTCAAGCAGAACGGCACGAGGCCGGAGGCTGAGCGCAGGCCGAAGCTGAACGTGATCTTCGATGCGAGCAACGAGATCCGGCCGGCGATGGTGTTCGCGACCGTCATCATCGCCTTGGTTTTTCTCCCACTGATGTTCCTGGAGGGGATCGAGGGGCGGTTCTTCCGCCCCCTGGGGATCGCGTTCGTGGTCTCCATCCTCGCGTCGCTGCTGGTCGCGTTGACGGTGACGCCGGCGATGTGCCGCTACCTGCTCCACGACACGCCGAGCAGGCGCGAGTCGTCCGACGCCCTGCTCGTCCGGCTCCTGAAGCGCCTGTACGAGCCCGCGGTCCGTCTCGCGATCCGACTCCGTCTGCTCGTGCTCTCGCTGGCGGGCGTCGCGACGGCCCTCGTCATCTGGCTTGCCTCGACGTTCGGAACCTCGTTCCTGCCCGAGTTCAACGAGGGGACGTTCACCGTCTTCCTCTCGGCCCCACCGGGGACATCCCTGGTGGCCAGCGACCGCATGGCGTCGTCGGTCGAGAAGCAACTGCTCGAAGTCGAGGGCGTCCGGAGCGTGACCCGCCGAACGGGCCGAGCGGAGCGCGACGAGCACGCGGAGCCGGTCAGCAACTCGGAGATCGAGATCACGGTCCTCCCCGGGTACACCAAGAACGAGGTCCGCAGCGACATCCGGCGTGTCCTCGACAGCGTGCCCGGCATCACCACGAACATCGGCCAGCCCATCGAGCACCGTCTGAGCCACATCCTCTCCGGGACGCCCGCCGCGATCGCGATCAACGTGTACGGCGATGACCTGGACGTCCTGCGCGCCATCGCCAAGGAGATCGAAGCGGTCGTGAAGCCGTTACCCGGCGCCCGCGACGTCGCAGCCAACCGTGAGGTGATGATCCAGTCGCTCCCCGTCGAGTACCAGCCGGCCGAGTTGGCCGCGTTCGGGCTTACGCCCCGCTCGGCCGCCGAGCAGGTGCGCAACGCGATCTTCGGGGTCGAGGTGGCCGAGGTGAACGAAGGACTCCGGCGCTACGGCCTCGTGGTCCGGCTCGACGAGTCCGAACGGGACTCAGTCGAAGACCTCAAACGCCTGGTGCTGCGGGGACGCGGGGGCGCGCTCGTCCGCCTGGATGAGGTCGCCGTGATCGGCCCGGAGATGGCCTCGAACCTGATCGCCCGAGAGAACGCGCAGCGGAAGGCCGTTGTCTCGCTCAACGTCGCCGAGGGCTCCAACCTCGGCCATCTCGTCGAGCGCGTCCGTGAGCTCGTGGACCCCATCGTGCAGCAGCGCGGCTACACCGTTCGCTACGGCGGGCAGTTCGAGGCGCAGCAGTCGGCCAGCCGCACGATCGGGCTCTTCGGCGGCGTCGTGCTGCTCATCATGGTCGTCCTACTGAATCTCGCGATCGGATCGCTGCGCGTGTCGCTCCTGGTACTGGTCAACCTGCCTCTCGCGCTCATCGGGGGTGTCCTGGCGATCTTCGTGACCGAATCGCCCAACCCGATCACGAACGCCGCGGCGTTGTTCGGTCATGGCACATACACCGCGCCGGTGATCTCGATCGCGAGCCTGGTGGGCTTCATCACGCTCTTCGGGATCGCGGTGCGCAACGGCATCCTCCTGGTCAATCACTACAAGCATCTGATGACCGAGGAGAACGTGCCGATGCGAGAGGCCATCGTGCAGGGCTCGATGGAGCGGCTCGTACCGATCCTCATGACCGCACTGACCGCAGCCCTCGCATTGATCCCGATCGTTCTCAAGGGTGACAAGCCCGGCAACGAGATCCTCGCGCCCCTCTCGGTCGTCATCCTCGGCGGCCTGTTGACCTCAACGTTCCTGAACCTGGTGGTCGTCCCGGCGGGCTACGCCGTGATCCACCGCAGCCGAGCCGGCGCCGCTGAGCGCCGGTGATCCAGTACGATCAACGAAGGAGACACCCATGAAGCTGACAAGCATCCCATCGTTCATCCTCGCCCTGCTCGCGATCGCGGGCCTGACGATCGCCGGCTGCACCGAGACGGGCGAAGACAACGGGCACGACCACGACGGCTCCCACACCCACGCCGATGGCACGACGCACGATCACGATCACGCCGACGACGATGAGAGCCACGGAGACGACCACGACCATGGCGATGGTGACGGCCACGGGCACGATCACGACGCAGACCACGACGGCGACCACGACCACGCCCACGACGAAGTTGATCTCGATCCCACCACGATCGGCGAGATGACCGTCGAGCTCGCCCAGGGGCACGGCGCGGTCGAGGCCGGCAAGGAGATGCACCTCGTCGTCAAGCTCCCGTACTCCGACGACGGCGCCAGCATCGTCCGCGCGTGGATCGGCACCGAAGACCGAACGCTGTCGTTCGTCGGCAGGGGCGAGTACGCGCCCTCCCACGACGACTACGACATCCATGCCATGGCCCCGGATCCCCTCCCCGCGGACGCGATGTGGTGGATCGAGATCGAGAAGCCCGACGGGACCAAGGTCGTCGGCTCCGCCAGGCCAATCATGGAGTGAGTATCGCTCGGGCCTGATCGATGGTCGGCAACCGCGAAGCCCAACGCTTGGCGTCCTTCCCACCGCGATGACGCCCTTTGGGGGCCGCGTCGATCGATCCGGAGTTGCGAGTTCGATCCTCGTCCGCCTCGCTTGAACACCCTCGCGTCTGCGAGGGTTTTTTGTGCCGTGATGCGTCGACTTCTGCGCGGCGCTGCGACGTCACAAGGCGAACGCAGCGCGTCCGCGCGTCGAACCCCTGGCCGGGGGATTCCCGAACCAGCCCGACCAAGCATCGGCGCATCCAGTGGGTCGCGTGGGCTCGTGCAGCATGGATCCGGTGCCAGGATCGAGCGCGCACACAGCCTTGATGGTGTGCACCCAACGACGTGCATCTGCCACAGTGAGCGTCGCGTGGGAGTCCAACACTTCAGCCGATGCCGGATGACAGGCTCGAACAGAGCGGCCGCGCCACGCAAGGCATGACGCGCGCCCCGGCACGGCTCGATGTTGTGGGCGCTCCCCTCCCGTTTGGGTCATCAAGCTACGCGGTCGACCGCACTTCCGCGAACGCACTCCCAGATCGTCAACAAGCGGGCCGAGTCGGTCGATCACCTGGACGCCGACGAGGTTCATCATGCGGATCACGACACGATTGACCATCCTCGTTTCTTCCCTCGCAATCGTCCCTTGGGCGCTCGGGCTGTACACGGCCAAGCTGACCCGTCGTGCGTTGGGCGAGCAGATCACGGGTGCCGCTGAACATCAGGCCGGCGCCATCTTGGACGAGCTTGACAGGTGCGTGCACGGGCGTGCGTCAGAGCTCGCGATCCTGCTGGAGACGGACTATGTGCGCCGAGTGCTTGCAGGCGCCAACGATGCCGGCCTTGAGCGACCAGACCGCGAGGCCTGGATCGACCGCGTCGACGCGTCGTGGTGTAGCGCGCCGCCCGATGCTCCATGCACGGAGGCTGTGCGGCTCTTGGAGAGCGAGCTATCGTGCGCCCTCCGTCAGCAGCTCGATCGAGTAACAGAGCAACACGGTTTCCCTGTCTTCGGGGAGCTGTTCATCACGAACCGGTTCGGTGTCCCGATCGCCTTGACCGGAGTGACTTCGGACTTCCGACAGAACGACGAGGAGTGGTGGACCAGGACCTGGTCGGAGGGTCTGTATTTCGGGGACGTGGCCTTCGACCAGAGTGCGCAGATGCACGCGGTCGAGATCTGCCTGCGGATCGATGACGACCACGGCAACCCCCTCGGCGTCGCCAAGGCGGTCCTGAACATCCTCGAGGTCAAGCGGATCGTCGACGCCCGGCTCTCGCGGAGCTCGGAGTTGCCCATGCGGCTCGAACTCCTGACGAGGGAGGGCGCCACCATTCACAAGGGCCAGAGCGCGAGCTGGGAGCCCACGGATGACGTGCTCACGTCCACTGCGGCGGAGCGGGGCCATGGTGCCTTCTCTGGCCTCGGATGGAGTCTCGTCGTTCACCATGATTCTGAGAGGGTCTTCGCACCGGTCGTCGCCCTCACGCGGACGATTGGTGCGGTGTCGATCGTGGTCGCCCTGGTGTCCCTCGGGGCAGGCCTCGCGATCGCCGGCGGAGTCGCGACACGGCTCAGGGCGCTCCGGACCACGACGGCCCTGATCGGCGCCGGCAAACTGGGCGCTCAAGCACACGTGGGCGGCGAAGACGAGGTGGGCGCACTCGCAAGAGCGATCAACTCGATGTCCACCGATCTCGCGGACGCCGAGGCCGCCCGCGTCGAGGCGGGCCGGGTGGAGGCGGAACGCGATCATCTTCGCGAAGCCGTTGTTGCTCACCAGCGAGTGCTGGGTGTGCTCGGGCACGAGGTCCGGACGCCGCTGGCAGCGGTGCGGATGACCGCCGAGTTCTTGGTCCGTTCCTGCGCTACGGGTGATACGCCGGATTCGGGATTCCTGCAGTCGATCGTCGACGAAGTGGTGCGTCTGTCGGAGACGGTCAACAACATGCTCGAGGCGGCGCGGATCGAGAGCGGGATCGCACGGTGGAATCGCGAAGCGATCGACATGGGCGAGTTGGCGCGCGAGGTAACACGTGTCGTCGGACGGCTCGTCGACGACGAGCGCGTGTCCCTCGACTACGACGTCGAGCCCGAGGCCGACATGGAGGGGGATCGTGATGCGATCAGACGGCTCCTGATCAACCTGCTCAGCAACGCTGCGAAGCACACCAACGAGGGATCCATCACGCTCCGCGTCACTTCCGAGCCAGAAGCGATCCGGATCGTGATCACGGACACCGGATGCGGGATGCCGCCGAGCATCCTCCAAGAACTTGGAGAGCCGTTCCGCTTGAATCGAGGCGGAGTTGGCGCGGACTTCGCGAGCGGGGCGGGGCTCGGCCTTGCGATCTGCAAACAGATCATCGCGGCTCACGATGGGGCGATGGAGGTCCGCTCGGCGGTTGGCCAGGGGTCGACCTTCGACATCCGGCTCGCCCGTACACCGAGACCCGATCGAGATGGTGATCCGGCTTGGGGAATGCAAGAGGAGGCCGCATGATGGCGAGGGTGCTGATTGTCGACGACATGGCCGTCTTCCGTGAACCGATCGCAGCGTTCCTGGACTCGCTCGGGCACGAGACGCTCGTCGCGAGTGACGGCGCCACGGCCCTCGAGCTCGTGCGCTCGAAGCGTCCGGATCTGATGCTCCTGGACGTGGGGATGCCCGGGCTCGATGGAATCGGCGTCTTGGAGGCGATGAGCAAGTCACCCGTCACACCGTCCTGCCCGGTGATCCTGCTCACAGCCGTCGCCGAACGGGACTACGTCGTCCGTGCGCGCGACCTCGGCGCCCACGACTACCTCCTCAAGTCCCAGTTCTCTCTCGAGGACCTCCGCCGACGCATCAGCACGATCCTCGAGGGACCCGATGGCGAAGCGGGCGTGAACCCCGACGCCGACGCAACGCCGACCGATGCTCCGTCGGCGCCGGGCTCTTCCGAGCCGGCGACGTCACCAAGGCCAACGAACCGAGCAACCGCGGAGTCGATCAAGGAGCTCTCGCCGGTCGCCACGCGGAGCGAGATCAGAGAGCTCCTGGACGATGCGGGCGAGCTGAGCGGGCTCTCGCCAACGATTACCTCCATCATCCGGATGACCGACAATCCGAGCACGACCGTTGCACAGGTCGTCAAGGTGATCCGGCGTGACCACGCCGTCGCGCTCAAGGTCCTGAAGGTAGCCAACTCCGCGGCCTACACGCGGGGTGACCAAGTCGACTCGATCGACCGAGCGATTGTCCGGATCGGCATGGGCACGCTCCGCGAGGCCATCCTGAGCATCGGCGTTGTAGAGACGCTCGGGTGCGCTTCGTCCGCCACGGTCGATCCAAGGGAGTTCTGGGAGCACTCGATCGGTGTCGGGTTGATCGCCGCGAGGCTCGCCCGAGGCGTCGAGGACGTCAATCCTGATCGAGCGTTCACGCTCGGGTTGCTGCACGACATCGGGCGATTGGTGTATGCGGACCTCCTGGGCGAGCGCTACGCCGATGTCCTCGCCGCCGCGGACGAGCTCCGCCAGCCGCTCGAGCACGTCGAACGCCGGATGCTCCAGATCGATCATGCTGAAGCGATGGACCGAATCATGCGCGCGTGGAAGTTCCCGCGAGATCTGATCGATCCGATCGTCTTCCACCACTCGTCGATCGATCAGATCCGCCATCAGGCGCCCCAGCGGGTCAACGAGATCGCCGTGCTCGCGCTCGCCGATCGGCTCTCGCACGGGCTGTTGCTCGGGCGCAACGGCAACGACTTCATCCGGCCCACGGTCGACTACTGCGAGGCGCTGCGGATCGGGGCCGATGACCTGCACGCTCTCGCGAGCTCGGCGATCGATGAGACCGACGACATGAAGATCGCGTTGCTGCAGGGGGGCGCGACCGAATGGCCCTCGTACGCCGATACGCTGAGCGAGGCACTGCCTAGCGAGTTCCGGCCGCTCTACCTCAGCCCGTCCGCCTTGCCCGATTCGTACGCCATGCTCTGCAGCCGTCTTGGACGAGAGGGCGAGGCCGATGATCCGAACGTCATCGTCGTGCACGAACCATCGACGAAGTCCTCGCACCGATGCAGCCAGCTGCTGGCAGAGGCGGACAAGCGCATCGGGGGCGCCCTCCGTCCGTTGGTCGTGCTCTCTCGAAACGAGGGAGCGCGTTCCACGATCGACCCGGGCGCGCGCTGGCACCGACGCCTGGGCACCCCGCTCTCGCCAGAGGACTTCACGGAGACCATTTCAGAGGCAATCAGCGCGTCGGCGAACCCCGTGGCCGCCGCATGAGACGAGCTCCCTGAAGCGGCACATGCCGCCGGCGGGCCTCGCCGGAAGGCGGAGCCCGTCACTTGTCGGTGCAATCGGGCACACCCCAGGTTCACGATGCCGCTCCTCGATTCCCCATCGATGATCGTCTGATAGAGATCGGCTTGCGGGCAGAGTACTCCGACGCGTCGGGCGTACTCGAGCAGTCTCTCGGCCAGCCGGCGTACCGATGGCACCCGGTTGACCCGCGACTGCCCGATCAGCACCGGCGCGCAGCAGGGCCAACGTGGCGATTCCGCGGGCGACGGCTGCGGGGGGTCTAACCTCTGTCCATGACGAACGAACCAAGGCCGAAGCAGCCACGAGGTCCGGCCGGAGGGGCCGGCGCGCCGCCGTCAGGGCCGCTGGCCCGCTTGCTGGGCCTCATCGAGTGGCTTGGCAATCTGCTCCCTCATCCGGTGACGCTGTTCGCGCTGTTCGCGCTTGGGGTCGTCGTGGCCAGCGCGATTCTGTCTGCGCTCGGACTCAGCGCCGACGATCCTCGTGTCGGCCATGAGGGAGAGGTCTTCGAAGTCACAAGCCTGCTGTCGGGTGAGGGCATCCGATGGATGGGGCAGAACATCGTCGAGAACTTCGCCGGCTTCGCGCCGCTCGGCACCGTGCTTGTCGCGTTGCTCGGCGTCGGCGTCGCTGAGAGGTCCGGTCTGTTGACGGCCATCGTGCGTGGGCTCGTGCTCGGCGCGCCGCCGCGACTGGTCACGGCGGTGGTCGTCTTCTGTGGCGTGCTGAGCAACACCGCCAGTGAGATGGGCTACGTCGTGCTGATCCCGCTCGCGATGGCGATCTACCACTCGCTCGGGCGTCACCCGCTCGCCGGGATGGCCGCGGCGTTCGCTGGTGTCTCAGGTGGCTACAGCGCAAACCTGCTCATCGGCACCGTGGATCCGTTGCTCGCAGGCATCACCGAAGAGGCGGCGCAGCTGATCGACCCGGCGTATGAAGTCCATCCGGCGGTCAACTGGTACTTCATGATCGCCAGCACGTTCCTCGTGACGGGTGTCTGCTGGGCCGTGACGACGTACATCGTCGAACCTCGACTGGGCGAGTACGACCCGGACGAGGGCGAGGATGAGGTGCGCTTGGCGTCGGGCGAATCGCGGGCGATGGCGCCCGTCTCGGCTCGCGAGTGGCGAGGCATCGCGTGGGCCGGGCTGAGCACCGTGCTGGTCAGCCTGGGGATCGTGGTGCTGGCCGGGCCCGGCGGAAGCGCGACAGCCGACCTCTTCGGGTGGCTCCCGGGATGGGGCGTGCTGCAGAGCCCGGACCCGGATGCGACGGGCGCGGAGGCCTTCCGCCCGCTGCTCCGAAGCGTCGTGCCGCTGATCGTGGTGTTCTTCGTCGTGCCGGGATTCGTGTACGGCCGTGTCGTCGGGACGATGCGCAGCGATGTTGATGTGATCAACGCGATGGCCGGCGCGATGCGGAGCATGGGGCTCTACATCGTGCTCGTGTTCTTCGCGGCGCAGTTCGTCGCGTTCTTCGGCTACTCGGGCCTCGGTCAGATCCTCGCGGTCAAGGGCGCCGATCTGCTGATCAGCCTCAACCTCGACAATCCCGCGGTCTTCCTGCCGTTCATCCTGATGTGCTGCTTTGTGAACCTGATGCTCGGGTCGGCTAGCGCGCAATGGGCGCTGACCGCTCCGATCTTCGTGCCGATGCTCATGACCATCGGCTACAGCCCCGAGGTCATCCAGGCCGCGTACCGCATCGGCGACAGCACGACCAACATCATCACCCCGATGATGAGCTACTTCGGGCTCATCCTGGCCGTCGCAACGCGATACAAGAGGAACCTCGGCATCGGAACGATGCTCGCGACGATGCTCCCGTACTCCATCGCGTTGCTGATCGGGTGGACGCTGCTCTTCTACCTCTGGGTCTTCGTGCTGGGGTTCCCCGTCGGGCCGGATGCGCCCACCACCTATCAAATGGTCGCGCCGGCCGTCTCCGGTTGACGCAACAACGCGGCGGAGGGTTCAGTGGGCTGCACGTGGCGACGCGGCCAGCGTGCCGCTGGCGCCCGTGGCACGGTCCGCGTGAGGCTGACGAGTCCAGGGCGAAGCGATAGCTCGGGTCCAATACACTCTGCGCAATGCGCAAGCGCTTCCTGCGGCGCACCGGAGCTAGCCA
>JANQQG010000020.1 GCA_028285065.1 Phycisphaerales bacterium | reverse complement strand
GCCTACGCGGAGTGCGCCGGTTGGGAGGACGAGGCGGCAACTCCACCCACTCCCAAAGAGCGGACCTCACGGTGGCCCCCCCGCGCCGAATTGCACACTCTGGTGCCGCGGGCGCCCCGGAGGGCACCCGCGACGGCAGGTCAACCCCGAGGCCAAGGCACGCCTCACATGCATGTGCCCCCAATGGTCCGGCGAGCCGCCCAGTCACTCACATTCCGCGCCGGGACGCTCGTCCTCCTGCTCATCGGCGTGCTCAGCCTCGCCGACACCCTCGGACCGCGCAGCGCGGGAGCCGCCAGCTCCCCCGCCATCGGCCCGCCACCAACCTCGAGCAAGCCGCTGAGACGCGAGCGCCAACGCCTCGCGACGCTGCAAGACCTCGAGCTCCGCGATCAGCCCTGGGGAACCGGAGCCGCCCTGCACAGCGCCATCAGCGAGAGCGCCGACCCACTGCCAGATACCGACGAGGGCACGCGCCTGCCGCACCTGATGTTCACACGCGAGTCGACCGAGCCGTAGCGGGCTACATCCGCTCGAGCGTCTCGATCCCGAGAACCCCGAGCCCGTCGACCAGCACCCGCTCGGTCAGCTCGCACAGACGCAGGCGAGACGCACGCGTCGCCTCGTCGTCCGCCTTGATCACCGGGCACGACTGGAAGAACCCGTTGAAGAGGCCCGCAAGCTCGTACAGGTACTGGCACAACCGGTGCGGCTCGAGCGTCCGGGCCACGTCGCGCACCACGCCGGGGTAACGCACGAGCGCCAACGCCAGGTCCTTCTCCTCCGTCGCGCCGAGCACCACGTGCCCCCCGACCGCCTGGTCCCCGAACCGCTCGCGGGCCTTGCGGAAGATGCTCCGGATCCGCACCACGGCGTACAGCAGGTACGGGCCGGTCGCGCCCTCGAACGCCACCATCCGATCCAGGCTGAACACGTAGTCGCGGATCCGGTCCGACGACAGGTCGGCGTACTTGATCGCCGCGACCGCGACGGCCTCCGCCACCTTCGCCCGCTCGTCGGGCCCAAGCTCTGGGTTCAGCTCCTCGACCTTGCGCATCGCCCTCGCGACGGCATCGTCGATCAGGTCCGTCAGCTTGACGTTCTCACCCGAGCGCGTCTTGAAGGGCTTGCCATCCTCGCCCAAGATCGTCCCGAACGCCGCGTGCTCGAGCGAAGACGGCGCATCCGCCCCGTCCTTGGTCGCGTAGCCCGCCTTGGTCGCCGCGAGAAACACCTGCTTGAAGTGCAGCCCCTGGCGCGCATCGACCGCATACACGACGCGATCCGCCTCCAGCGTGCGCACACGCCGACGCACACCGGCAATGTCCGTCGTGGCGTAAAGGAAGCCGCCATCGCTCTTGCGGATGATGCACGGCTCACGCACGCCCTGGTTCGTCAGGTCGACGACCAGCGCACCATCATCGATCGTCGCGACCCTGCGCGACTCGAGGTCCTCGACGAGCCCGGCGAGTTCCTCCGCGTAGCTCGATTCGCCGGCGGAATCGTCCGGATCGACGTCCACGTTCAGGCGCTTGCACGTCGCCAGACAGGCGTCCATCGTCGCGTCCGCGATCCGCTCCCAGATCGCGACGGTGTCCGGCTCGTGCGACTGCAGCTTCAGCAGCGTCGCCTTCGCCTGCGCCAGTTCCTCATCGGCTCCCTCGACCTGCGCCTCGAGCTCGGCCATCGCCTTGGGGTGCGCCCACCACTTGCGGGCCGCCTCGAGACCACGCCGATCCGGCGCACACGACGACTGCGCATCTCGGTACAGCCGGTTCAGCTCGTCCAGCGTCAGGTTGTCCAGGTCCACCCGCCCCGCCGCGGCCTCGCGACGCACCCGCTCGGTCACCATCGCGATCGGCAGCCCCCAGTCGCCGACATGGTTCTGGCGGACGACCTTCTCGCCCAGGCGCGCGAACGTGCGCGCAAGCGCATCACCGATGATCATCGAACGAAGGTGCCCGACATGCATCTGCTTAGCGAGGTTGACGCCGACAAGGTCAACGACCACCGTCTCCGGCGTCGCGGGCGCCTCGATCCCCAGCCCGTCGCCCATCGACTCGAGCAAGCCGGCCAGCACATCCGCGCGCAGCCGAACGTTGATGAACCCGGGACCGGCGATGCTCTCGGCGCCGAACCCCTCCGCCAGGTCGTCCAGCTCGAGCTGCTCGACGATCTTGACGGCCACGTCGCGCGACTTCGCCCCGACCTCCTTGCCCAGCTTCATCGCCGCGTTGGACTGGTAGTCCCCAAACTGGCGGTTGCGGGCCGGCGCGATCAGCGGATCGGGGTCGGTCACCTCCGGATAGGCCGCCCGGATCGCGTCACGGAACCGCTCACCGAGCACCTCGACCGGGTCGTACATGGTCGTCGTCGTCATAGGGCGGCATCGTAGCGGCGCGTACCCCAGCGGTCAGTCCGCCGCGGCGCCCCACCACACCGACAACGCCTCCTCGAGCGCCTCGCCGAACCCCACGACACTGCTCGACGGCACCAGGGACATCGCCCCATCCACCACCGCCACCCGCCCCTCACGCACCGCCGGGATCTGAAGCCCCGCCAGCACGCCCAGCGCCTCATCCAGCTCCGACGCATCCAGCGGGCGGACGCCGTCGCCCGCCTCGCCCGGACCCACCGGCGCGATCAGGATGATCGCATCGGGCGCAAGACGCAGCACGTCCTCCGCGTCGAGTCGCACGTACGGAGCAGCATCCTCATCGAGCGCTTGAACCGCCCCCAACCCACGGAGCACCTCGTCGTGCATGCACCCCGGTCCAAGACCCGCGGGGGGCTCGACGCTGATCAGCAGGAGCACGCGTCCTCGCGTGGGCGCATCAGCTCGCGCAAGATCGCCGAGCTGCGCAGCCAACGCCGCGGATCCACCGCTGCCGAAGAGCCCGTCCAGCCGTCTCGCGCACGACCCAACATCATCGAGCGTGAGCATGCGGAACGACTCGATCGTCCACCCATGCTCCTGACCCATCTTGCTCAACCGGTCCGGCACACCGAGCACGCCCGGCTCGAGCAGCACGTGCGTCGGCTTCAGTCGCAGCAGCGCCTCATAGTCGAGCCCGTCCTGATCGCCGGCGACAGGGATCGACTGATCGCTCCAGACGTCGTACCCGTGGCGCCCAACCAGCAGGTCCCCGCACCCGACGTCGCGCATGACCTGAGCCACGCCCGGGCTGAGCGCAACGACGCGGGTCGTCTCCGCCCCTGCGTCACCCGCAGGCGCCTCGCTGCACCCAACGCACGCGCAGAACGCAAGCAGCACAGCCAGAACGACCAGCACCAAGGGTCGCCCCGTCATGCGCTCACCTTCGCGTCGACCGCGCGCGCAAGCGCACCGAGCGTCTCATCACCGAGCAGGCAGAACGCCCACGTGCGCGAACCGACCAACGCCGCCTCGCGGGCGCGACGACGCGCATCCTCGATCCGCCCGTCCAACTCGCCCAACTGCTCCGCCCGACGCGCGCGCACGTCGCTCAGCAACCGGTGCAACTCATCGAACAACCGACGCGCCTCGCGGCTCCCACGCGACAGCGCCTTGGCCAGCTCGATCCGCTCCACCAGATCCGCCTTCGTAAGCCCCGCCTCGGTATCACCCAGCAACCTCGGATCGTGGCGCGCGCGGTGCGCAAGCCACACAGCCTCATCAACCTCCCCGGCCGACCCGGGCATCTCGCCGAAGTCGACGCGCGTACTGGCCGTCACGACCCCGATCGGCGCGAGCGTCTCGCCGAGCCACGCCGTCAGCCACGCACCGGTGATGTTGTCGTACCCCTTACTGCCTCCGCCACCGGTCCCGTGGATGAACAGCTCGCACCCCGCAAGACGGAGCATCCCGGTCATCATCAGCCCGCGCGGCACGAGCGTTCCCTCGACGTCATCCAGCTCATCCGACCACACACGCCGTCGCTCGCTCCCGACGAGCTCCCACAGCGGCAACTCGAACGACGTCCCCCCGTCGCGCTCACCGAGCTGCGCAACACCGGTGCTTGGCTGAGCCGCAGCCGCCACGTTGAATGCACGCACGCACGACTCGGGATCGTCGCCCATGCTGCGGACCAGTTCCCCAAACAAGTCCGTCCCGGCGAGAGCCGAAGCAACGAAGAGCTGAACATCGTCACCCGGCGCATCGATGAGTGACTCGGTCGCACGAGCGACCTGCATGGCGAGCGACGGCTCGTCACGCGCACCCGCCATCGCCGAGCGCACCCACTCGAGCGCAGCGGCAACCTCGGAAGCCGCGAACGACTCACCCGGACCGAGCACGGGGACCGGCGCCGGATCGCACGCCTCGATCAGCCCGGTCGGTGCACCCGCCTCACCCCCATGCCGCCACGAGCGCTCAACGAGCACGCCCTCCGCATCGCGTACCGGATAGGTGAGCGCCCCTGCATCGTTGGTGTCCTGGTCCACCACCACCCACGCGGGAGCCGCCCCATACCGCGCGCTCGCAGCGCCGATCGCCAGGCGCTTGGCGAGGATCCCCCCGTGCCACACGCCCGCCTGGTGCCCGCTCATCACGATCGGCCGGTCGGTCGGCAGCCCGATCTGCTCGCGGAAGCGCGCTGCGCGTTCGCTCGTGTCGCGCGAAGCGAGCGCATCGCGCCAGACCGCTCCCGCCGGCTCGACGCGCACATCGTCCACGAGGCCCCCCGGCCCATCGTCGGTCAGACAGCAGTCGTCGGCGTGCGCCACGCCCCCCATCATCCGCGCCCGCCACACCCCGCGTCCACCCCGTCGAGCGCCTCGACCGGCAGCCGGGCCCCGCACCGCTCAAGCTCGCAGTGCAGCACACGCCGGTAGTGCCCCAGGCGGATCTCCGGATCGTCCAACGGCCCGCCGAACGAGCGGTTTAGATCGTTGTAGATCAGCCGCACCGGGATCTCGCGGATCCGCAGCCCGCCCGCCACAGCCTGGACCCAGAACTGCATGGGGAACGCGTACCCCGTCTCGTCAAGCACGAGTTCGCGCAGCGACTCCGTCCGGAACGCCTTGAACCCGCAGAAGGCGTCGGTCAGGCTCAGCCCCAAGCGCCGGTTGAGCTCATCGGTGATGGTCACGTTGATCTGACGCCGGTCCTCCGGAGGGAACCCCTCGCCGGTCGCCTCCGGCATGAAGTACCGGGAGCCGCTGATCACGTCCGCGTCGTCACGCTCGGCCTCGCGGACGAAGTCAGGAATCGACGCGGGCTCGTGCTGCTCATCGCAGTCCATCGTGATGATCCAGTCGTACCCGTGCTCCGAGGCGAACGCGAAGGCGTCCAGGAGCGACTGCCCATACCCGCGGTTGGTCTCGTGACGGATCACACGCACACCAGCCTGCTCGAGCAGCTCGGGGGTCGCGTCGGTCGAGCCGTCGTCGATGACGAGGATGTCGCCCGGGGCGTGCTCGCGCACGCGGGCGAGGACGCGGCTGACGTACTTCTGCTCGTTGTAGACGGGGATGGCGATCAGCGTGCGCATCGAGACTCCTTGCCCCCGACCCCACCGCTCCCGAAACCGCTTCGGCGGCAAACCAATCCCGGATGCGGGCTATTCCTCCGAGCCCCCCGCCGGATCCCCCTCTTCCGGGCCTCCGATCTCGTCGAAGAGGCTTGGCGTTGCGGGCGCCGAGATCGACCGGAAGGCCGCGAAGCCGAACGGCTGCGTCTCCGAGTCCTCCTCGCCCTCGCCGGCCCGCGCTGCCTCCTCGAGTGCCTCGACCAGCTCCGGGCTCAAGGCGTGCAGGGCCCGCACCTCCGAGACGGGGATCGTGAAGACCTCGCCGTTCGGGGTCTTGATCCTGAAGATGCTCGAGGCCACCTCGCCCGATGCGACACGTTCCTGCTGGGTCCCCACGATCGAGCAGGCGAACATCGGGAAGACGTTGGCGATCGGGATCCGCTCGCCCGCGTGCGTCAGGATCGACATCCGCCCGTCGAACATCTCCGGGCTCCGCTGGCGGAGCGTCGAGAGCGTCGTCAGCATGTCACGGACGACGTTCTCCCAGAACAGCCTCCGGCGTGCCTCGACCTCGGAAGGGCGGACCACGTGGTTCGGAAGCGGGCCCCCGCCCACACCGTTACCCCGCCTCACGTCATTCGGCCGTGGAACACTCATCGCAAGGATTCTCCGCGCGCTGGCCCCGCGAAGCT
>JANQQG010000001.1 GCA_028285065.1 Phycisphaerales bacterium | reverse complement strand
TTGCGACGGCTTCGGTGATTGTGCTCAGCGTGCAGGCGTCCTCGAAGCGTCCGTCTTTCATGGGTCGCGAGGCGGTGTCGCGAGTCCGAGCGAAGTGGGCCGCGCGTGCGGGGGTGGAAGCGACGCTCGCGCGCCTCGGGGCGAACACGGAGAACCCGGACCTGGACTCGGTGTTCACGATGATCGACGACATGGCCGAGGTCGCGCAGGGCACGCTGCGCGGGGCGCGGTTCGAGGTCGGGCGTACGTCGCTGGATGTGACCGAGGGCTCGATCTTCGCGACGGCTCCGTCGGTCTCGGGCAGCCCGATCGACGGGTCGCCGGGCGACTACGTGCTGGGCGCCGGCGATGCGCACGCGAAGGTGAACATCAACAAGATGACCTTCGAGAACCTGATGACGCTTCCGGAGATGCGCGAGGATGTCGCCGACGCGATCCTGGACTGGATCGACGAGGACGACGACGTGCGCGAGCAGGGCGCCGAGGCGTCCTGGTACCTCTCGGAGCGGTTCCCCTACGAGCCGCGCAACGGGCCGATCCGGTCGGTCGAGGAGCTCGAACTCGTCGCGGGCGTCGAGCGAGCGTGGGTCCGGGGCGAGGACTGGAACCTCAACGGCGTGCTCGACCCCAACGAGGACGATGGCGACGCCTCCTGGCCGAACGACAACGCGGATGGGGAGCTCGACCCGGGCTGGTCCGGGCGGATCACGGCCGTGAGCCGTCGCGGCGGTCTCGCCGTTTCGGGCCTGGAGCGTCTGGAGCTTGGTGAGGCGACCGAGTCGGACCTGATGCAGATCCTGGGCGTCTCGCGCCGGCAGGCAACCACCATCATCGCTCGCGTCCCGAACTCGAACAGCCTCGCCGACTTCATCCAGACCCCGCTCGATCAGGCGGTCGGCAACGTGGGCCCCGGCGGTGACCAGACGCCCACGGCTCCCCCCCTGGATGAGGATGAGTTGGGCTTCCTCCTCAACGAGACTTCGCTCGGCGACGAGGGCGCGGTCGGCAAGATGAACATCAACACCTGCCCCGCGGAGGTGCTCCAGTACCTCTCGTTCCCGCCGGAGTTGGTCGACCCGCTCATGCTCGAGCGGGAGACGAGGCCAGGGGGGTTCACGAGCTTGGCGGATCTCTTGGAAATCCCCGGGATGACCAACGCGATCCTCGCCCAGTTGTATGACTTCATCGACGTGCGCTCCAACACGTACGTCGTCACGAGCCGCGGGTGGGACGAGCGGTCCGGCCTGTCGGTCGAAATGACGGTGGTACTTGACCGTTCGGCGTTGCCCGTGACGGTTCTGGAGGTGCGGATCAGGTGAGCTCAGGACGAGGCGAGCGACGGACGAACGGGCGTGTGCTCGTGCTCCACGAGCACGGGGGACGCGTGCACGCGCTGTGTGCACACGGTGCTGGGGAGTCCGTCGAGGTTGAGTGGGAGGAGTCGTGCCCCGCCCAGGACGGGTCGCACGTGCGCAGGCTCCTCCGCAGGGCCAAGGGTGCTGCGGTCGTCGAGGTCGTACCCGGGGCGGCGTGCGTCTGCCGTGCGGTCGCAGACCCCGGCGGGATCGCGCGTCTGACGGGTTCGGAGAGCGCAGCGGCGCTTGCTCTGCTCGCTGAGAGCGAGCTTGGGTCCGCGATGCCGCCATATCGGCGTGGCGCCGGCGTGGTCTCGCTCGGTCGAGACCGCGCGCGCCGCGCGTGCGTGGTCGTCAGCGCGTGGCCGGAGCGGGCCGAGGCGAGGCCCTCGCACACGCCAGGCTCGACGTTCATCGCCGAGGCGGGCGCGTGGAGCGTGCTTGCGGGGCGCGCGGACATCGAGGCGCTCGGAGTCATCGATACCGGCGCCGACCACAGCGCTGGGGCGTACGCGGTCGTCGTCGCGGGCGGGCCGAGCGGGGCGAAGGTCCGTGCGATGCCCATCGAGGCGCGGGCGGCGGGCGAAGAGGCGATCCGCGAGACCCGCGCCGGCGTGGGGCTCGATTCGGGCTCCGAGCCGCCGGACTCGACCAGCGCGGCCGAAGGACGGGATGTACGCGTCTGGGGGAGCATCACGCTCCCGGGTCGCGGGCGCAGCGGCGCGTGGTTGGCGGCATACGGTGCGGCGCTCGGGGCCGCGATGGCGGCGCTCGACACCTCAGGCCGGCTCAACCCACTGGCGTCGATGCGTGAGCAGGCCGCGCCCGAGCGTCCGAGCGCACGCGATCGGTGTGTCGGGCTCGTCTCGACACCGGCGAAGGCGGGCATGGTGCTCGTCGTGTGCGCGCTGGTGGTCATGCTCTGGCCGCTGGCGATCGCGGCCGGGCGGAACGTGATCCTCGAGGCCAGGGCGGGCGGGAGCCCCGACGAGGTCGAAGAACGCCTCGCCGAACGGGAGGACGCGCATGCGAAGTACGAGTCGCTCAAGGTCGTCCGCTGGCCGATGACCAAGTTGCTCTCCGACGTCGCGGGCGCGGCCCCGGTCGGCGTCATCGTCGAGTCGATCGAACTGCGCGTCGGCGATGGCGTGACTGTCACCGGCTCGGCGGAATCGGTCGGCCAGGTCACGCAACTGCTCTCGAACATGGAAGGCTCGGGCGTCTTCACGGGTGTGAACCGCCCGAACCTGCGGACCGAGGACGGACGTGAGCGGTTCACGGTACGGGCCAAGCTCAGGGCCCCGCGCTACCGCGCCAAGCCGGCCGAGGACTTCTCGGGGGACGGCGCACTGGCGGTTCGCCGCGGATGGGCCGACCACGATGAAGCCGTGAGTCGGATGGGTTCGTCCGGCTCGTCGTCTTCATCGCGCGGGCCGTCGCGGACGACGACGTCACGACGCCCGACGGGCTCGAGCGACTCGGGCCGGACGACGGTGCGTCCCGGCGATGCGCGCGGCGCGGAAGCCGAGATCCCGCCGGTCCTGACCGACGAGGATCTGGCCGCGATGACCCAGCAGGAGGCGATGATCGCCTGGACCTCGCGTCAGTCGGCGTCGCGCAAGGTCGAGGACCCGGAGGTCAAGGAACGCCTGGCCAACGAGGCGGAGCGGGCCAAGGCGCGGTTCCTCGAACTCAAGAGTGGGGGTGGGTGATGGAAGGGCTCATCAGTTGGTACCAGGGCCTGCCTCGGGCGATGCGATGGGCGCTGCTCGCCGGCGTCCTCCTCGTGATGTACTTCGGCATCTACGAACCCGCGGCACTGAAGGCCGACGACCTCGACCTCCGCGCCGATCGACTCGAGCGACTCATCGAGCGCGAGCGCGACCTGTCGGAGTCGGATGACTCAGCACTGGCCCGCGCGTTCGGGCTGCCCGATGCGGTCGTCGACAGCCGCGTCGCGCTCGACGAGCGTGTGGCGGAGGTGCTCTCGTCACACGGGGTGCGCGATCGCAGGATCGAGGGCGCCCCGACGCCGCTGCGCCTGACGCAGGCACAGCGTCTCGCGGGCATCGGCGGGACGCTCGAGCGGTTGGTCCTGACGGTGACGTTCGAGGCCAGCCCCGAGGTCGCCACCAGTGTGATCGCTGACCTGGAGCGGGCGCCCGAGGTGGCGGCATTGGAGCGGATCGAGCTCCGCGCGGTCGAGGGCAGCGCCTCGTCCGGCGCCGGCGCACGCACGGTCCGCGCGACGATCGGCGTCGAGACCTGGCTCAAGAGTGGGGGCGCACGATGAAGACGAACCTGAACGGAATGCAGATCGGTGCGCTCGCGGCGCTGGCCGCCGTGCTGCTCTACGCGCTCGTCGCCTCCTGGCCGCTCGTGGGGGCTGCCTTGACAGCTCGCGACGCGTCGGGCGATGGCGACTCGCTCGAGGCGCAGGGCGAAGCGTTCGAGGCGGACCTGGCGCTCGCGCTCGATCGCGTGCACGGGCGCAGCCTGTTCTGGCAGATGGGTGATCGCCCGGCGGACCCGCCGCCGCCCCCGCCGGCGCCGCCGCCGCGGGATCCCGGCCCGCCGCCGCTCCCGACGCGCTATGGGGGCCCGGATGTGATCGCGATGATCAACGGGCAGGTGTGGCTGAGCAACGGCGATCGGATCGGCGTCGGCGAGGAAGCCGGGGGCGTCGAGGTCGTCTCGCTGTCGGCGCCGTGGTACGCGACGCTCCTGTGGGATGGTGTCGAGTTCGACGTCCCGCTGTTCGAGGCGGACGAGGACCTCGTGCGCACGGTCTCACCCGACGCGGGCGTCGATGACGGGGATGCAGGTGAGGAAGTGGGGGATGCGGGCGTAGGTGATGGGGTCGAGGGCGGGGCGGTCAACACAACCGAGCTTGGATCGGACGGGGTGCTCCCGGACGGCGCGAGTGACGCAGAGGAAGGGTCCAGCGATGAGTCGTAAGCGGATGACGCTGGGGGTCTGGGGGGTGGCGCTTGCGCTCGCCGTTCCGGTGTTCGGTCAGGCTGCCCCCGTCGAGGACGACGCGCCCGCGCGTGATCCCGACGGGCGGCGTGCCCAGTCGGACGAGCCGACGGTGCTGGCGTTCAAGAGCGTGAAGGTCGAGGACATCATCCCGTTCATCGTCGAGGCGACGGGCAAGGTCGTGCTCCCGCAGCAGGACGTGATGTCCCGCGTGATCACGGTGCTCAACGACGAACCGATCCCTCGCTCCCAGGCGCTGGACATGGTCGTGCTGGCGCTCCAGCAGAACGGGATCGGCGTCGTCGAGACCCCGAAGCTGATCCTGCTGCGCGACCTCGCGGAGATCGATCGCCAAGACGTGCCGGTGCTCGGTCCGGACGAGAGTGTGCTGGATCGCACGGACCTGGGCACGATCGTCGAGAAGGTGTACGCGCTCAGCCACGGGACGGCGGAGAATCTCGGGGAGATCCTCGAAGATGCCGTGCCCGATTACGCGACTGTCAGCGTCGACGAGGAGTCCAACCAGGTCGTGGTGCGCGGGAACATCGGCCTCCTCCAGCGCATCGAGCGCCTGGTCGATGCGCTGGACCGGCCGGGAACCGCTGCTCTGAGCAGCGCGACGTTCCGGCTGCGCTACGCGGACGCGGAGCAGATCGCCGAGGCGATCGAGGCCCTGTTTGGAGAAGAGTCCAACGGGCGCTCGTCTGGCGGGGGCAACGAACGCAACCAGTTCTTCCAGCGCTTCGGGCGCGGGGGCGGGCAGGAGCAGGCGACGTCCAGCTCCGACGGCGGGCGCAGCGTGCTGACCAGTGAGAACCTGCGCGTCAGCGCGAACACGCAGCAGAACTCCGTCACCGTTGTCGCCGAAGACCCGATCATCGACGCGATCCGCGAGCAGATCGAGACGGCCTGGGATCAGCCGCTCCCGGATGAAGCCGTGGTCCCGCGGATCTACGACCTACAGAACAGCGATCCGATCAAGGTTCGTGACCTGCTCGAAGGGCTGTTCGGTCAGGGCACGCCCTCCGGCCAGGGGCAGGGCCAGGGAGCGTCGTCGGCGCAGGGCGTCGGGCGTCTGGCGGGTCAGTTCTCGTTCGAGGCGATCCCCGAGGCCGGGCGCCTCGTCGTGGTCGCCAAGAGCCCGGACAACCTCGCGGTGATCGACAAGATCGTCGAGGACCTCGACAAGCCGCAGTCCGTCGGGCTGCCGCGCGTGATCGAGCTCAAGCATGCGTCCGCGGAGGACCTCTCCGAGCAGCTCAACGCGCTGCTCGCCCTCGAGGGCACGCTCGCGCAGGTGAATCGGTCGGAGACGGGCTTGAGTGACGGGGGCACGGGGTCGAGCCCCTTCGCCGAGGACGCCTCCGACGACGGCGCCAACGACGATGCGACGGACCCCGGGACGATCTCGTTCTGGTGGCAGCGTGCGCGCGTGCCGACGGACTCGGCGGGCTCGGGCGCGTTGGTCGGCAAGATCCGCATCGTGCCCGTCGCGCGTCAGAACGCCGTGATGGTCATGGCTCCGGCCGAGTACATGGAGTCCGTCTCCCAGCTCGTCCAAGACCTGGACAAGCCCGGGCGTCAGGTGCTGATCTCCGCGGTGATCGCCGAGATCGAGGTCGAGGACGCGACGGCCCTCGGGATCCGGTGGTCCAACGCGGCCATCACACCCAACCGCCCCGACAACGCGATCGCGATCGGAGGGGACTTCGACGCGTCACGCCAGGTCCTCGGCGGTCTGTTCGATACGTCGGTCCTGAATGTCGACACCGATATCAACGTGCTCCTGCAGGCGCTCAACGAGATGACAGAGGTGCGGATCATGTCCGAGCCGCGGATCTTCACGAGCGACAACCAGGAGGCGGAGTTCTTCGACGGCCAGGACATCCCGTTCATCACGGACTCGCAGGTCACGGACAACGGGAACCAGATCCAGTCGTTCGATTACCGAGCGGTCGGGATCAACCTGCGTGTGCGTCCTCGCATCACAGTCCGGCGCGACGTCGATCTCCGCATCAACCTGGAGCTGTCTTCGATCCAGCCCGAGGCGACGCAGCTCGGCGGGTTCATCGTGGACCGTCGTGAGACGACGACGCAGCTGATCGTCGCCGATGGTCAGACGGTCGTGATCTCGGGCATCCTGCGGAACGAGGCGTCGGAGATCGAGCGCAAGGTGCCGTTCTTCGGCGACCTCCCGCTTCTGGGCGGGCTCTTCCGCTCGTGGGAGAACGTGATCGGGACGACCGAGCTGGTCGCCTTCATCACGCCGATCGTGATCACCAACGAAGAGGAGCTCGACGAGCTGAACGAGCCCTTCCGCGAGCGGCTCGGCACCCTCGAGCGCGACATCCGCGTTCAGCAAGAGGAGGCCGGCGTCACGCTCCCGGAGAACGACGGTGAGGAGGCCGAGCAGGGCGAGCAGCCGTGACGGGGGCCCAGGGCGTGCGGCGTGCATCAGTCCGCGCCGCTGTGGCCGTCTCCGTTCTCTTGTTGATCGCACCCGGGTGCGTCGAGAGCGGCAACCGGCGCCGTCCGGCGCCGGTTGAGTCGGTGCAGCTGCCCAACGTGGCCCGCCCGGCCCCCGGCAGGAGCCTGACGACGCGTGTGCGCGTCTCGATCCGTCCTGTCGGCACTGTTCCCAGCGATGGGGCCGTGCTTCCGATCGTCAGTCCTGACGGGCGGTTCATCGCGAGCCAGACGGGCGAGGCGCCGTCCTGGGAAACGCTGCTTGCCGAACCCGGCGAGGCCGAGGCGCCGCTGTGGACCGGGATCGGTGCGTGGCAGCTTGTCGCCGACCCGGCTCCGGGCGAGCCAGGGCTGCTTCCGATCGACCTCCCGGACCTGCCCGACGGCGTGACGCTCGGGCGGTCCGCCGACACGACCGGCTTCCTGGTCGAGCAGGAGCGCCCAGATGGGACTCGCCGGGTCGGCCGGGCCTCGTGGGTCACCGGGCGAGTGGGGTGGCTCTCGCCCGCCGGCGTCCGCGACAGCCACGCGGTGCTGACCGGCTCAGGGGACGAAGTGCTGTTGATCCGGCGTACCGGGACCGACGGGGCTCCGGTGCTGACCCTTGTGCGTGGCGGTGACACGAGCCGCTTGGAACTGGCCACCGGTCGGGCGCTCATGCCGGTGATCGGACTCGCGGGCGAGCTCGGTGTTATCTCGCGGGCCGGGGACCAGCTCGAGCTGATCGAGGTTCATCGGGATGCTGGACGCCTGGCGATCGTGGCGCGCCGTCGCCTGGGGCTCGAGGTCAGTGGCGGGGGGGATGCGGGGCTGCTCGAGGCCTTC
>JANQQG010000253.1 GCA_028285065.1 Phycisphaerales bacterium | reverse complement strand
CGCGCCCCACGCGCCCGCCACCCACGTCGGATCAGCGTCGGGGTGCGAGAAGGCCGCCAGCAGCAGCGCCGCGCACCCCAGCGCAACGCTTCCGACCTGCTGGGCAGTCCGCAGCATCCCGTTGACCCACCATCCCGCGAAGAACACGCCCCCGGCGCCGACCGCCAGCAGCGTCCACTCGGTGAACACGAGCCCCTGGGCATTGACGCCGACACCCTCACCAGCGAGCACCCCCGCAACCCCCGCGAGCGCACCGAGTGAGACCGCGCTCAGCGCAGTCCACTTGAGCCCATTCATCCGAGCAAGCCTAGCGACGACCGCGCCGACGCCGCCGAGCGCAATCACCGCCCAGCCCATCGACTCCCCACGCGCCTCGAAGTGCACCATCGCGATGATCGCAAGCACCAGCGAGATCGATCCCAGCGCCTCGGCCCAGATGCGCCCTGGACGCCAGTCCGGACGCCTCACCAGCCACGCCCCAAGCGCGCACGACGCCGATGCACCGACCACGAGCGCCATCCAGCGGCTCGTCACCAGCCCCATCACGGAGCCCGTCGAGCTCGCCAGCCCGCCCAGCGGATCGATCAGCAGGATCCGCGCGACGCCGATCCCGAGCAGCACGCTCGCGTAGACGAGCAGCCCGCGCGAGCGCACCCAACGCCCCGAGCCGAACCCGGCCAGCGCGAGCGCCAGCCACGTTACCGCCTGCGCCCACCCCGCCAGCGCGAGCGCCACGACGACGATCAGCAACGCGCCCGCCTGCAGCAGCAAGCCCGCGCCCAGGCGCTCCCGCTCGGACGTGACCTCGTCGCGCAGCAGCCGCAGCGTTCCGGCCAGTGTCAGCCCGATGAAGATCGACGCGATCAGGAACGCCGCCGGCGCCATCCAGTCATCGAGCGCGACCGCGCCGTACTGCAGGACATACACGCCCCAGCCGGCGCCGAACAGCGTCGTTGAGATGCTCATCGCCAGGCGGCGCGCGTCACGCCACGACAGCCGGCGCACGGGCGACGAGTCCATCGGCTCGTCAGGACGCCGACCAACCGGGCGCGCCGAGAGCACCAGCTCGCCATGCACCGCGCCCCAGACCGCTCCCAGGAACGCGCCCGCAACCAGCGGAACATCCGGACCCTGCCAGAGGATCCAGAACGACCCGATCAGCATCGTCGCAGCCCACACCGGGCCGCGCAGCCACCGGAACGGCGACGGACGCCACAGCGACAACGCCAGACCGATCGCCAGCAGCACGAGCAGGTGCGATGGGAGCACGAGCGGGTTGGGCGCATCCGGTGTCAGCAGGAACGGCGCGATGTACCCGCCGAGCAAGCTCAGCCCCGCGACACGTACCATCGAACTGAGCGCACTGATCCCGATCCCGATCGCGGCCACCGCGACAAGCAGCGCGAACGCCACCCCATCCCCGACGAGTCCGTACAGCCCGTACGTCGCGTATGCCGCGACATAGAGCGTGCCGAGCCCCGCCGCGAACAGCCCCTCGGCGCCCGCGCGACCGATCCTGCGCCGAACGATCTCGCCGATCGCGAGCAACACCGCCCCGAACCCCGCTCCCGCGATGCAGCGCGCCACCGGCGGGAAACTGAACCACTCCCGCTCGAGCCCGAGCTTCAGGAACAACCCCGCCCCAATGATCGCCAGCAACGCGCCCCCCGCGGCGAACGCGATCTGCCCGATGTTCTTCTCAAGACGCGCCCGATCGATGCGCGGCCGATGACGGCGCACTCGCGCCGCGGGCTCCGTGTGGACCGTCTTGATCTTCTCGCCCCAGGTCGGCGCGATCCGCTCGGGCTCGGGCGCAACGGTCGGTGGCGCTGCGGGCGGCGTCTCGATGCGTGGCGTCGCGATCTCAGGAACGCTCTGCTCAGAGGCCGACTCGGTCGGCGCGGCTTCCGGCGACGGAACACCGACGGCCTCCTCGATCGCCTCGATCCTTCGCGTCAGGTCATCGAGCCGACGCAGCAGTTCCTCGTCGTGCGCACCCATGAGAACTCCGGAGCGCCAGCCTACCGCGCTCTGTGGAGCACTACTTCGCCCCGGCCGTGGTCTCGACCGGCAGCTCCGCCGGGTCGGCCAGTCGCGTCTTCTGAGACTTGTCCGGCCAGTACAGCTCGACCTCGATCCCGAACAGCTCCATCAGCGACCGGAGGTGGCGCTCGATCGAGGTCCGCGCCTCGGCCAGATAGCGAGGGTCGTTGGACTCGTACAGCTCGGCCGCCGAGATCTGCGCCTTCTCCATCAGCTCCCGCTGACGCGTCGCCTTCATCGGGATCACGTCGAGCAACCCCAACACCTTCCCGTCCTGGATGTCGTACGGCGTCACCTCGATCAACCGCAGCGTCCCGTCGATCGGCGGCAGGCTCACGCGGTAGCTGTTCTCCCCGCGCTGCTCGATGTCGTCATCGCGAACGCGAGACAGATCGATCGAGTACTGCTTCTCGAAGTGGAAGATCATCGCGATCCGCGCCTGACTCAGAAGCAGTGGCGGCATCCACGACCACCCGCTCGTCTGCGTCACGATCTCCTTCGCCGCGACCTCCAGGCCAACGAGCTTGCCCACCGCGCGCACACGCTCGGCGATCGTGTGGTGCACGATCGTCTCCTTGTGGCTCCGACGGAAAAGGCCCAGCACGAGCCACATCCCGGCGGCTCCGAGGAGCAGGGCGCCGACGACAATCAGGACGTTCTCAAGCATTGCGGCAATGGTACGTTCCGAATCCACCCCCGTTCATTTCACCCCGGCCCAAGCCTCACCGACCCGCCCCGAGCCACGATCACAGCCAGACGCCCCGCCAGGCGGGCATTCGACTCCGCCAGAGCGATGTTCGCCTCCAGCGTCTTCCCCCCGGACAACTCGTGCACGCGTCCGAGAAGGAACGGCGTCACCGCACGACCCGTCACGCCCGCGTCAAGCGCCTCCTGCTCGGCCTGCCCCTTCCACGCCGCCCATTGCGCACCATCGATCTCATGCTCCGCCGGGATCGGGTTGGCGATCACAACGCCCCGGGCCGAGCGCGAGAGCTCGCTCCTCAGGTACTGCCCGAGGTCCGCCTCATCATCGAACCGCTCATCGACCTGCGCACCCGACGGATCCTCGCGAAGGTAGAACGCCGGGAACGCGTCCGTCCGGAAGCCGACGACGGGCACGCCGAGCGTCTCGAGGTGCTCGCGCGTCGCGCCCACGTCCAGGATCGACTTGACCCCGCTCGTGACGACGCCGATCGCAAAGCGTGTCAGCGCGGCCAAGTCCGAAGAAACGTCGTGCGTCAGGCGCGACAGGGGATCACCCTGCCCCGTCGACGGCGCCGGCGCGTGCACACCACCGAGCGCGCCCGTCGCGAACAAGCGCACACCAGCCTTCGACGCCAGTTCCATCGTCGTCGAGACCGTCGTCGCACCGCTCCGCCCGCGATGCAGCGCGGCCCCGAGATTGGCCGTGTTCAACTTCGGGAGCTCAGGCGTATCCAGCAGCGCTTGAAGATGCGCATCCGTCATCCCCACGACCGGACGTCCCCCGACCACACCGACGAGCGCTGGATCAGCGCCCGACTCGCGCACCGCATCACCCAGACGCTTGCTCGTTCGCAGCGCAGCCTCGCGCGGCACCCCGTGCGTGAGCAGCGTCGTCTCGAGCGCGACCCGCGGCGGGCGCGTCGATGCACTGGAGGGGCCGGATGGCGGAGGGGCGGCGCTGGGTGGGGTCGGTGGGGGGGTCATTGAGACTGATTGTCATCATCGAGACGGGTGGTTGCAATCCGGCTGCGGCGGTCGTGTAATCAGAGTGGGTGAGGAGGGTATCGGGAGTGGGGGGCTGATTGGAGGTCGTCATGCCAGCGCCCGTCGGTACGCCGTTCAACCTGATGAAGTGGATCGACGAGCACAAGGAGGAGTTCAAGCCTCCCGTGATGAACAAGCAGTTCTACAGCGAGGCCGACGACGTCATCGTCTTCGTCTCCACCGGTCCCAACAACCGCAACGACTACCACGTCAACCCGACCGAGGAGCTGTTCTACCAACTCAAGGGCGACATCGCTGTTCGCATCCGCCCGCCCGGCGAAGACAAGCCGCGCGACGTGATCATCAAGGAAGGCGAGATGTGGCTGTGCCCGCGCTGGGTGCCGCACCGCCCCCAGCGTCCCGCCGACACGATCGGTCTCATCGTCGAGTTCCCGCGCAAGGACGACGAAGGCAAGATCCTCAACGACGGCCTCCGCTGGTACTGCCCCGAGTGCGACAACCTCGTCTACGAGGCCTCCTTCCGCCTCGCACACATCGACGAAGACCTCCACGTCGCGATGGACGGCTTCTGGGACGGGCCCGAGGCCGGACGCACCTGCAACAACTGCGGCTACGTCATCACCAGGGCACCCGAGTTCGATCTCTCCCAGGTCCAGGCCCAGGCCGCCGCGACTCGCTGACCCCCCGCCCGTCCCCCAAACCGCCGCTGGCGTGCTCTCACGCTCGCCCGCGGGGATCGTGCGCGCCCGTGTGGGATAGACTGACCCCATGCGCGTGATCGACCTGCACACACACATGCTCCCCGCCGAATGGCCCAACTTCGCCGATCGCTTCGGCTACGGGCGCGAGCGGTTCATCCACCCCGAGCCCGGCCACGAGGACGCCAAGCCCTGCATGCGCATGATGCGCGGCGACATGATGTTCCGGCGCGTCTGGCCCAACTGCTACGACCCCGAGGCCGTCCTCGAAGAGATGGCCGAGCTCGAGGTTGACGTCCAGGTCGTCTCCACCGTCCCCGTCATGTTCAGCTACTGGGCAAAGCCCGAGCACGGGGCCGAGATCAGCCGCTTCCTCAACGATCACCTCGCCGGCGTCGTCCGCGACCACAAGGGACGCTTCATCGCGCTCGGCACCGTCCCACTCCAGCACACCGACATGGCCATCAAGGAGCTCGAGCGCTGCAAGAGCCTCGGCATGCCCGGTGTCCAGATCGGAAGCCACGTCGAGCCCAACGCATTCACGGCCCGCGACTACGACCTGAACCTCTCCGACCCCAAGCTCTTCCCGTTCTTCCAGGCCGCGCAGGACTTGGACATGTCCATCCTCGTCCACCCCTGGGACATGATGGGCGCAAAGCAGATGGGCAAGTACTGGCTCCCCTGGCTTGTCGGCATGCCCGCCGAGACCGCACGCTCCATGTGCTGCATGATCTTCGGCGGCATCTTCGAACGACTGAAAGAACTCAAGGTCTGCTTC
Organism: Phycisphaerales bacterium; assembly: GCA_028285065.1. Taxonomy (GTDB): domain Bacteria; phylum Planctomycetota; class Phycisphaerae; order Phycisphaerales; family UBA1924; genus JANQQG01. Next base: position 1,120 of record JANQQG010000253.1, on the reverse strand, counting down.
GCCCACGGCGGCGGCTCGTTCCCCTCCACCGTCGGACGCATCGAGCACGGCTTCAACTGCCGCCCCGACCTCGTCGCCGTCGACAACCCCATCAACCCGCGTCAGTACCTCAAGCGCCACGGCGAGGGCCCCGACGGCACCAACATCCCGTCGCGCTTCTGGGTCGACTCGATCGTCCACGACCCGTACGCCCTCCGCATGCTCGTCGGCGTCTTCGGCTCCAAGCGCATCTGCATGGGCTCGGACTACCCCTTCCCCCTCGGCGAGCGCCCGGGCGAGCTGATCCGCAGCAACGAGAACGTCAGCCCCGACTCCATGGCCAGACTCATGGCCGACAACGCGCTGGAGTTCCTCGGGATGTCCGGCGAGGGGCTGGCGGGGGGCTGAGCGCTGCGGGTGAGATCAGGAGCGGGGTCTCACGGCATGGGCGGGAACGAGCCATCGTCGGGCTTGCTGCCCGCGATGCTCCAAGCGAGGAGCAACGAAAGGCCGACCCACACGAGTTCACCCTCGGTGTGCTCGGCGAGGATGCCGCGCGCACGCCTGTGTGATCGCACGAGCTGCTCCTGTCGCTCGCGTTCCGCCCCTGTGAGCGACTCCAATCGAAGCCGTGCGTCTCGATAGCTCTCCGGCGGTACGTCGGTGACCATCATGTCATCGAGATCGACCGGCAGCGGTGGATCGAGCTGTTCCCCGCGCTCTCGCCTCTCGCGCAACTCGTCGCGCGCGAATGCAACGATGAGGTCTTCCGAGGTGACCGGGCGGACTGACCACTCGAGCAGCGTCGCCGGAGGGATCACCACGAGGGTGGCGACCGCCGCGACCAGACCGGTGCGCCAGCTGAAATCCTCGTCGACGCGGAGCCGCACCGCGATTCCGATCACCACGCTGAGCGCGATCGACGCAACGAATATGAAGCCGTCCGACTCGGTCAGACGCCAGCCCAGCGCAAGAACGAGCCCGGTGAGCACGCCAACCACACCCGCCACCCAGACGGAACCGCGCACCACGCCTCGCTTCGCGTCGCTGTCGGCAGCTTGGCCGCACATGCCAAGATTGTAGGAAACGGCGCCCCAAGGCCGGCGCGCGAGGACCCCGTCCGGTCCATAATGACCCTATG
>JANQQG010000240.1 GCA_028285065.1 Phycisphaerales bacterium | reverse complement strand
CCGTCGCGAGCGGATCGAGCACATGGAGGCCGAGACGCTTGCCGCGGCCGGCGCGAGGGCGAGTTCGGCCTTCGACGAGGCGAAAGACGACCTGCGTGTCGCCGCCAAGCGGTTGGCGTGGATGCACCGTGCGCTGCTTCCGGCGGTGAGCCTGGTGCTGGCGGGGGTTCTGATCGCGATCGGGTATTGGCGGTTCGTGGAGGGTCGGAAGGAGTTCAACCCGGACGTCTTCACGGCGCCGACGAACGCGGGCTGGACGATCGCGCTTGGCGTTGGCATCGGCGTCGTTGGGTTCGTCTTCGCGCGTTTCGTCTCGGGCATGGCCAAGCAGCCGGTCTGGTCGAACCTTCGTGGCGGTGCCGCGCAGGCGGTTGGGGCTGCGTTGCTCGGGCTTGCGTTGGTGGTCGGCGAGTTCGTGCAGCTCGCCGGGTCGGACGTGGTGCAGCGGGCGTTGGTGGTTGCGTTCCCGATCGCGATGATGGTCGGCGGGGCGGAGATCGTCCTGAACTTCCTGCTGAACCTGTACCGGCCGCGCAAGCCGGGCGAGTACGCCCGTCCGGCGCTTGATTCGCGTTTCCTCGGGTTCATCGCGGCGCCGGACCGGATCGCGGAGTCGATCAGCGAGGCGTTGAACTACCAGTTCGGGTTCGATGTGAGTTCGAGCTGGTTCTACCGGCTCTTGAGCCGCTGGGCGATCACGCTGACGCTGATCGGTCTGGTGACGATCTGGGCGATGACGGCGATGGTGGTGGTGAAGCCGAACGAGCGGGCGCTGCGTCTGCGGATGGGTGAGCTGGTGGGGCAGCCGCTGGAGTCGGGGGCGCACTTCAAGCTTCCCTGGCCGTTCGAGAGCGTGATGCGCGCGGACGCGACGGGGATCCGGACGATCGGTGACGAGGCCGGCTCGCTCGCATCGTTGCCTCTGAACGAGGAGGAGTCGGGGTTGTGGGTGCGTCAGACGGAGTACCAGGAGGAGTTCGTGATCGTGCGCCCGACCGGTGGCACGGATCGGGACTGGGCCCTGGTGTCGATCGAGGTGCCGCTGCACTACTCGGTCGCGGACCTCCGCAAGTGGGAGGAGTTCGCGGAGCCGGAGTCGCGTGCGTCGGTGCTTCGCGCGGTCGCGAAGCGTCAGATCATGTCGTACCTGACGACGCGTTCGGTGGACGACATCCTGGGGCGTGCGCGGGCGGAGGTCTCGGCGGAGTTGACGCAGCGGATCGGTGAGGCGTTTGACGCGCTCGGGCCGGGCGGGCAGGGCGCCGGCGTCGAGATCGTGTTCACGGCGATCGAGAAGGTGCGTCCGCCGGTGGAGACTGCGGCGGCGTTCGAGAAGGTCGTAGCGAGCCGTCAGGAGCGGGTGCGCGACGTCGAGCGGGCGCGTGCCGCGGAGACGGAGCGTCTGTCGCAGGCTGTCGGGAGCGTCGAGCTTGCGCGGGAGGTGATCGAGGCGGTCGGTGAGTTGAACGATCTTCGCGGCTCGGGTGCGGACGAGGGGACGATCATCGAGAAGACGGAGGCGATCGAGCGGTTGATCCGTTCTGGGGGCGGGAACGCGGCGGCGACGCTGCACCAGGCCCGCGCGGATCGCTGGGCGCTTCACATGGCGGCCAGGGCTCGGGCGAAGGAGTTCATGGGCCAGCGTGAGGCGGCGGCGGCGGCGCCGGTGATCTACGCGGCGCGTGAGTATCTGAGCGCGCTCAACGAGGTTCTTCGTGAGTCGCGCGTGTACATCGTTCCGGGGGGGACGGACGTCGAGGTTCGCTCGAACCTCGAGGAGAAGGAAGAGCTTGGCTCGACGCTGGATCAGCGGAGCCTGAACGAGGAAGAGGGCGCGGGGCAGTAGGCGCAGACGATCCATCGCACCGGGCGCCGCGCGGCGTCTTCAAGGAGCGGACCAGTGAGAAAGACCTTTGTTTGGGGCGTGCCGGCGATCATCTTCATCGCGTTGATCGGTTGGCAGATGACATACACCGTGCGGTTCAACGAGGCCGCGGTGGTCACGTTCCTCGGCGACGCGGGCGAGAACGCGGTTCAGGATGAGCCTGGGCTGAAGTTCAAGGTTCCGTTCCTGCAGAGCGCGACGACGTACGACACGCGTGCCCGTTTCCTGGACACGCCGGCTGCGCAGGTCGTGCAGACGGCGGACGAGTCGCAGGTGCTGGTGCGTGCGTTCATGACGTGGCGCGTGAGCGATCCGCTCAAGTTCTTCCAGCGGTTCGGCGGGAGCGGGAGCCGCGAGTCCGGGCACTACAACGCGGCGAAGGACCAGTTGACGCGTCGCTTGCAGGCGGCGCTGAGTCAGGTGAGTTCGTACCGGCTCGACGAGCTGCTGTCGGCTGACGGGACGCGTCTTGTGGACCTCGAGGCGGACCTGCTCGATGCGATCTCTTCGTCGTCGGTGAACGAGGGGCTCGACGCGATCGGGATCGAGGCGATCATGGTCGGGATCAGCGAGCTGAAGTTCCCGAGCGACACGACTCGCGAGGTGTTCAACCGGATGACTGCTGAGCGTGCCGGCAAGGCGGCGATCGAGTCGAGCCGTGGCACGAGCACGGCGCGTGCGATCGAGACGCGAGCGGCGAGCGAGGCGAACATCATCGAGCAGTTCGCGAATCAGCGTGCCGCGGCGATCGTCGCGGAGGGTCAGAAGGAGGCGGGTGCGTACCTTGCTCAGATGACGGCGGGCGAGGACAGCGAGCAGCGGGTCAAGCTGGCGTTGTTCCTGGAGAGCGTCGAGATGCTGCGCGACGTGGTTGGTCGCAACCTGACGATGGTGGTGTCGACGACCAACCCGGTGCTGCGTCTGCTGGACCCGGACGTCGCGGCGGAGATCGATCGGGGCGAGAACCCGAGCGACGCGTTCTACGAGTCGATCCGTGCGGCGACGGGCGTGGATGATGCGGAGGGCGCGCAGTGAGCGAGCAGGACCCCGGCTCCTGGGAAGCCAAACGTCAGAGCGTTCGTCGTCGCTCGGTGAGCCTGCGCGAGCAGACCGAGCAGGGCGAGGATCTGACGACGCTGATGGACCCGGCGACGAAGTCGCTGGCGGACGCGCTGCGCATCACGTACCGGCTGCTGATGGTGGCCATCGCGGTGCTGGGCGTGCTGTACGTCGGGAGCGGCGTGCAGACGGTCGACGAGAACGAGGTCGGCGTGCGCGTGCTGTTCGGGAAGATCAACGCGTCGGACCTTGGGCCCGGCGTTCACCCGAGCGCCCCGCGTCCGCTGGGCGAGCTGCTCAAGGTCGAGACGGGCACGCGGACCATCGACTTGCTCGGCGAGTACTGGCCGATGCTGACGAGCGACGATGACTATCGGCGCGGGGCCGAGGCGCTGCAGGACGGCGGTGGCAGCGACGTGCTGGACCCGACGGTCGACGGGTTCAGCGTCACGGCGGACGCCTCGATCGTGCACACGCAGTGGCAGGTGGAGTACGTCCGGGCCGACGCGGCGAAGTTCATCGAGTGGATCGGCGAGGAGCACGAGCAGGCCATCGTGCGTGCGGCCGTGGGCCGCGGTGTGGTGCACGCGATCTCGGCGCTGACGATCGACGAGGTGTTGCGCAACGCGCCGGACGAGGGGCGCGCTCCCGGGACGTTCCTGAGCGCCGAGCTGATGGCGACGCAGCGTGCGCAGGAGACGCTCGATCAGATGAACACTGGGCTGCGGATCGTGCAGCTGAGCATGCAGTCGCGCAGCCCGCCTCGCCGGACGATCGACCAGTTCCGGAGCGTCGAGAAGGCGCGCTCGAACGCGGGTGAGGCGATCGAGAACGCCCAGCGCGAGCGTCGGGCGAGCCTTGCGAGCGTTGCGGGCGAGGCGGCCGAGCCGCTCTTGGCGCTGATCGGCTCGTACGAGTCGGCGTTGGAGGGTGGTCGGGATGACGAGGCCGAGCGCGTGCTGGCGCAGATCGACGAGGTGCTCGAGGGCGCTCCGATCGACGGGGAGTCGGGCCCGGTCCTGGCGACCGGCAAGGTCCGGGCGATCCTGGAGGGGGCGAAGGCGGAGCGTGTGACGATCGCGTCGACGGCCGCCCAGAAGCTCGATCGATTCGAGGCGGCGCTTGCTGCGTACGAGCAGAACCCGGCGCTGTTGCTGAAGCAGCGTTGGCGCGACGCGGTGGTGACTGGTTTCTACGACCAGCGCAGCAGCGTGGAGGTGCAGATGCTGCCGGAGTCGATCAAGAGCCTGGTGCTGATGATCAACCGGGACCCGGAGTTCAAGAAGGGCGTTGGTTTCACGCAGCGTCTGATGGAGGGTCTTCGTGTTCAGGAGGAGCGTGATCGGGACTTCGATCCGACCACGCGTCAGAACGCGCGCCCGAGGTAACGCGGCACCCAAGGAGGTCCGCCATGGACGAGCAGAAGACGCACCCGATCGTCGCGTGCCAGGCCCTGACGAAGGTCTTCAAGGACTTCTGGATGCGTTCGCGCGTCCGCGCGATCGACGACATCTCGTTCGAGATCTTCCCGGGCGAGATCTTCGGCCTGCTGGGCCCGAACGGATCGGGCAAGAGCACGACGATCAAGATCCTGCTGGGGCTCTTGCGTCCGACGCAGGGGCGCGTGGTCGTGTTCGGGCGCCCGCCGGACGACGTTGAGACGAAGCGGAAGATCGGGTACCTGCCCGAGGAGTCGTACCTCTACCCGTTCCTGAATGCGCGGGAGACGCTGGACTACTACGCGAAGCTGTTCGAGATCGACGCGCGCGTGCGGGCCCGGCGGATCGACGAGCTGCTGGACATGGTCGGCCTGACGGGCGTGCAGTTCCGGCCGGTGCGCGAGTACTCCAAGGGCATGCAGCGGCGCATCGGCATCGCGCAGGCGCTGATCAACGACCCGGACCTGTTGATCCTCGACGAGCCGACGACGGGGCTGGACCCGATCGGCACGCGGCAGATCAAGGATCTGATCCTCGAGCTGGGTCGGCGCGGCAAGAGCGTCTTGCTCTCGAGCCACCTCCTGGCGGACGTCGAGGATTGCGTCGACCGGATGGTGATCCTCTACGGCGGCAAGATCCGCTCGGAGGGGACGTGCGAGGAGCTGCTGGTCAGCCACGAGCGTTCGGTCCTCGAGTTCGACTCGCTGGATGAGCAGACCGTTGCCGCGATCGACGAGCTCGTGCGTCAGCGGACGGCGGGCGAGGGTGCGATCCGTTCGGTGACGCGACCGCGTCAGCGGCTCGAGGAGTTGTTCGTCGACATCGTCGAGCGCGCCCGCGCGGAGCGGATCGAGACCTCCGGGGCCGCCCACGGCGGGACGACTGCCAGCTTCCTGCTCGGCGATGAGAAGGAAGGCGACGTGGGCGATGCGTTGATCGATCGCCTGACATCGGAGGAGCCCGAGCCGGAGCGTGAAGCGCCGAGCGAGGCGCCCGATGAGCCGACGGGTCCGGACACCGGTGTGCTTGGCGATCTGCTCTCGGAGGCGGCACCGGAGCCCGAGGCGGAGCCGGAGCGCGGCGCCCCCGACGGGCCGGCGCCGCAGGCGCCGGCGGATGTTGACTCGGGCGTGATCGATTCGCTGCTGGACGACAAGCCGGAGGGCGATCGGTGAACCTGGCCGAGCTTCGCGCAAAGCTCGATCGCGTCCAGCACGGGCGCACGTTCAAGATCGTGGCGACGATCATCGTCGTGGCGTGCGCGATCGCGTTCTTGGCGACGTACGTGCTCGGGCAGGCGCAGGCCGGCGCGTTCGGGGGTGGGCCGGATGGCGCGGCACCGGCGAACGTCGCGGGGCCGACCCCGGGCGGAGAGCCGCTGAGCGAGGCCGAGGAGACGGCGCGAACGGCGATCGAGGCGACGCGTCGTTCGATCGAGGAGATCACGTCGCTGCGCACGGACTGGACGGCGCTCGCGATCGGGGTCGCGATCGCGACGGGTCTGGCGCTGGTGATCATCTGGCTGGGGCTGGGGCTGACGTACCTCGGGCTGGGGATCTTCGCGGGGATCGTCGCGGGGCCCTTGCTGCTGCTGGACAGGGCGCGGATCCCGTTCCTGAACATCCAGTGCCGCTCGGCGGGCCTGTTCACGCTGGCGATGGTGCTGCTTGGCGGCGCGTTCACGGCGCTGGTGCAGAGCGCTCGGCTGATCTTCTCGAGCCACTGGGCGACGCTGGCATCGGGGGCTGCGACGGCGACGCTGGTCGTTGGGCTGGCGTGGATCGCGGCTCAGGTCGGTCTGATGCCGCCGGGGGCCCAGGGCCCGCTGATCTTCGGGATCATCGCGGTTGCCCTGGGGTGCACGGTTGCGATCGTCGTTTCTCGCGCGGCGCCGCCTCCCGGACAGACGTTCGCGATCGCGCGCCTCGTCGTGGACGAGGCGGTGCGGATGAAGGTCTCGCTGGTGTTCATGGTGCTGCTGATGGTCGCGCTTGCGGCGCTGCCCGGCGCGCTCAACCCGGACACCCCGCTTCGGTATCGGGTGCAGAGCTTCCTGCAGTACGGCTCGAGTGTGTCGTACTGGCTGATCGGCTTCCTGGTGGTCTTCCTGGCGGTGGGCACGGTCGCGTTCGAGCAGCGTGATCGTGTGATCTGGCAGACGATGACCAAGCCGGTGGCGACGTGGCGCTACATCCTGGGCAAGTGGGTCGGCGTCATGGGCGTGGCGGCGGTCCTGTTCGGCGTCTCGATGTCCGGCGTGTTCCTGTTTACGGAGTACCTCCGCCAGCAGCCGGCCCAGGGGGAGTTCGAGGCGTACGTCCCGCTGGACGAGAACATCGCCGTGACGGAGGACCGGCTGTACCTGGAGACCCAGGTTCTCTCCTCGCGCCGCTCAGTCGGTCCGACGGTGGTTGCGATCGACGAGGAGGAACTCGAGAAGATCGTCGATCAGATCATGCGCGACGAGGCGAACCGGGGGCCGACCCTGACCTCGGCGCCGCGCTCACGGGAGCAGATCGCGGCCGAGCGCCGGGAGGCGTTCGATCGGGCGTACTTCAGCATCGGTCCCGAGGATCAGCAGCTCGAGACGTACTACTTCAACGGGCTGGACGAGGCCCGCGCGCTCGGCAAGCCGATGAGCCTGCGTTTCAAGGGTCAGTTCGGCGCGAACGATCCTCGGTCGGAGTACACGCTGACGTTCTTCTTCAGCCCGAGCCTCCCGCCGGTGATGCGTCGGGTTTCGGCCGACCAGACGTTCACGGTGCCGATCACACCGGCGGCGGTGAACCCCGACGGGACGCTCGCGCTCACGATCTTCAACGGTCGTCTGATGCGTGACGGCTCGCGCGTGCCGAACGCGGAGAGCGTGGGGTTCCTGCCGGGCTCGCTCGAGGTGTTCTACCCGGGCGACAGCTACCGGCTGAACTTTGCGCGCTCGGCGATCATCCTGCTCGCGAAGCTCGGCGTGATGGCGATGATCGGGATCTTCGCGGGGACGTTCCTGAGCTTCCCGGTCGCGGCGATGGTCGCGATGGGGTTCTTCCTGGGCGCGGAGTCGTCGGGTTTCATGTGGGACTCGCTGACGTACTACTCGCCGACGAACGCGAAGGGCGAGGTGCTGTGGCACCGTGTGGTCGCTGACTTCGTCACGCGTCCGATCGCGGCGACGCTGAAGGTCTTCAGCGACATCGACCCGATCGAGCGGTTGGTCGACGGCCGCGTTGTGTCTTGGGCGACGATCGCGTTCAGCGTCACGGTGACCTCGCTGGTGAGCGCGGGCGCGTACGCCTGCGCGGTCTTCGCGATGCGCAGGCGCGAGCTGGCCATCTACTCCGGGCACTGATTCCGGGATTGGAGGCGTCATGACCGTCCGGCTTGTCTGCGTGTTCGTGGTGCTGGTCTGCATGGCGTTGTCGAGCGTGCTGGCGGTGCAGATCAGCGCGTCAGCGGGGCGTCACCAGTTGGTGTATCAGACAACGGTGGAGGAAGCGGATCCGACGGAGGTTTCGGTCGGCATCGCGATGGGCGCGTTCCGCGGGCTGTTCGTGAACATGCTGTGGATGCGTGCGAACGAGCTGAAGGAGGCGGGCAAGTACCACGAGGCGGTGGATCTGGCGAGCACGATCACGAAGCTGCAGCCTCGGTTCCCGCGCGTGTGGTCGTTCCACGCGTGGAACCTGGCGTACAACATCTCGGTGGTGACGCAGACGCCGCCGGAGCGCTGGTATTGGGTGCGTTCCGGGGTGGACCTGCTGCGTTCGGAGGGGATCCCGAAGAACCCGAACAACATGCACCTTCACAAGGAGCTCGCGTGGATCTTCCTGCACAAGATCCAGGGCTACCTTGACGACGCCGCGCAGTACTACAAGCGTCAGCACGCGGCGGAGTGGGCGGTCGTTGTTGGCAAGCCTCCGGTCCGGACGACGGAGCTGGCGGACCGTGACGTGTACATCCAGGCGTTGGTCGCGCAGCTGGACGAGATCGCGACGGCGCACGATACGCTCGATGAGCTGTACGCGGACGAGCCGATGGCTCGCGAGCTCGTGGAGGAGCTCGACAAGATCGGGCTGCAGCCGGACCTGCGGTTCATCTACGAGGTGGAGCGGCTCGGCTCGGCGATCACGATCGCGAGTCAGCTCGAGGGGGTGGAGGCAACGCGCAACGCGCTGTTGGGGCTGATGGCGAACCCCGACTACGCGAGTCC
>JANQQG010000172.1 GCA_028285065.1 Phycisphaerales bacterium | reverse complement strand
TTGACCCGGAGGCCCCGTGATGCCATAATCATGCAGAGGTTTGAATAAACATGCCCAACTGGAAACGACGCCAACTGATCACCGACCTCATCCGGGGCGAGCCCATCGCCAGCCAGCGCGAACTCGTCGACGCCCTTGAGCGTCACGGTGAGCGGGTCACGCAGGCCACGATCTCGCGCGAGCTTGCCGCGCTGGGGGTGGTCAAGGGGCCCGGCGGGTACGCGCTCCCGGAGGAGGTCGCGTCGGCGAGCGGGAACGGTCGCTCGCTCGGCGGCGTGCTGCGCGATCTCGCGCTGCGCTGTGAGGCAGCGGACTCGATGGTCATCGTCCACACACCTCCTGGTCACGCGATGCCCGTCGCGGCGGCGATCGACCGCGCACCTCCGGCGGGCTGTGTCGGGACGATCGCCGGCGACGACACGATCTTCATTGCGACACCGGGGCGCGAGGACGCACAACAGCTGGCGGTCCAGATCACGGCTCTGATAGGCGGGGAAGGGGCCACGCCATGAACCACTTCATCACGACACAGGATTGGTCACTCGACGCGTTGCAAGAGATCGTTGATCACGCGCGCGAGCTGAAGGACGATCCGATCCAGCCGCTCCTCGCGGGCAAGACGATCGCGCTGATCTTCTTCAATCCGTCGCTGCGCACGCGGACGTCTTTCGAGGTCGGCACCTGGCAGATGGGCGGCCACGCCGTCGTCCTCGAGCCCGGCAAGGGCGCGTGGGAGATGGCGTTCGGTGACGGAGAGGTGATGGATGGGGCGGCCGAGGAGCACGTGCGCGAGGCCGCTCGGGTGCTCAGCCGTTACTGCGACCTGATCGCGGTACGGGCGTTCCCGAAGTTCGAGGATTGGCAGGTCGATCGGCAGGACGCGACGATCCGTGCGTTCGCCAAGCACGCCACGGTCCCCGTAATCAACATGGAGACGATCACGCACCCTTGCCAGGAGCTCGCGCACGTGATGGCGCTCCAGGAGCGCCTCGGCGACCTGCGGGGCAAGAAGTACGTCCTGACCTGGACTTACCACCCACGCCCCCTCAACACGGCCGTCGCGAACTCGAGCGCGATCATTGCGACCAAGTTCGGGATGGACGTGACGATGCTCTGCCCCGACGAGCGGTACCTGCTCGACGAACGGTACATGGGTTGGGCGAGCGAGAACGCCGCGGCTTCGGGCGGGTCCTTCAACGTCAGCTACGACATCGACGCGGCCTACGCCGGTGCGGAGGTCGTGTACGCCAAGAGCTGGGGCGCCCTCCCGTTCTTCGGCTCTTGGGACGACGAGAAGCCGATCCGCGACGCCAACAAGCACTTCATCGTGGACGAGCGGAAGATGGCGCTCACCAACGACGCGCTGTTCAGCCACTGCCTGCCCGCGCGACGCAACGTGAAGGCCACGGACGGGGTCATGGACTCCCCGAACTCACTGATCATCGAGGAAGCCGAGAACCGCCTGCACGTGCAGAAGTCGCTGATGGCGTCGCTGGTCGGCGCCAGCGCACCAACCGGAGCCGCGACATGACCCCACCCACCTCCCCCACCGCCCAGGCAGAGTCCAAGCCGAACTCCGGCACGGTCGTGCTTGCCTTCAGCGGCGGGCTGGACACGAGCTACTGCGTCCCCCTCTTGCTCGAGCAGGGGTACCAGATCATCACGCTCTTCGTCGATACGGGCGGAGTCAGCGACGCCGAGGTCGATGCGATCGAGGCTCGGGCGCTCGAGTTGGGCGCAGCCCGTCACGTCTACCACGATGCCGGCGGCGAGATCTGGAACGAGATCGTCACGCCGCTGGTCATCTCCGGGGCGGCGTGGCACGGGCAGTACCCGCTCCTGTGCGCTGACAGGTACGTGATCGCGCGCCGAATGGTGACCCTGGCCGAGGAGGTCGGGGCCGTGGCGATCGCGCACGGGTGCACGGGGATGGGCAACGACCAGGTCCGGTTCGATGTCTCGCTGGCGTCGCTGACGGATCTGCCGATCCTCGCGCCGATCCGCGATCTGGGTGAGCAGACCTCGACGCCGCGCCAGTTCGAGGCGGACTATCTCACCCAGCGGGGGTTCGATGTGCCCAGCAAGCAGTCCAGGTACACGATCAACCACAACTGCCTCGGCGCAACAACCTCGGGCTCCGAGATCGACGAGTTCGGTGCGCCCGCGGACGACGCGCGTGAAATGACCGCCCCGCGGAGCCAGTGGCCCGCAGAGCCCGAGCGGATCACACTCGATTTCGTCGATGGTGTCTGCACCGCCATCGACGACGAGCACCTGGCCGGACCGGAGATCCTCAAGGCGCTCAACCGGCGTCTGGGAGCACACGGCGTCGGGCGTTCGATCTACACCGGCGACACCATGGTCGGGCTCAAAGGACGCATCGTCTTCGAGTGCCCGGGTATCACGGCACTCCGCACCGCCCACCGCGCACTTGAAGAGACGATCCTGACCCGCAGCCAGAACCGATTCAAACCGCATGCGGGTGAGGCATGGGCGGAGTTGGTGTACTCCGGGCTGTTCTTCGAACCGCTCCGAGAGGACCTGGAGGCGTTCCTTGCCTCGACGCAGCGGTTCGTGACGGGGCGCGTGGCGCTCGAGGCGTGCGCCGGCCGGTGCGATGCCGTCGCGCTGACGAGCCCGAACATGCTGACGCGAGCAGGCGCGACGTACGCCCAGGCATCGGATTGGAGCGCGGAGGAGGCAGCCGGGTTCATCCGCCTCTTCGGCCAGAGCAGCGTGATCGCCTCAAAGCGGGCTCGCGCCGGCGTTGGTGTGTGATGCTCGACCGGATCCTCGACCATCTCCGGATCCTCGTGTCGTCGGACACGACCAACCCTCCACGCGCGATCGACGCGGACACGCTCGCGATCGCGCACGCGCGTGATTCGCTCGAGCGTTGCGGATTCGACGTCGTCGTCGAGGACCTTGGTGAAGGGTCCGTCAACGTGTTCGCTCGGCGCGGCGAGCCGCGCGTGCTGTTCAACTGCCACCTCGACACCGTCCCGGCCGCCGAGGGGTGGACGCGTGATCCGTTCGAGCTGAAGGTCTCGGATGGCAGGGCAACAGGACTCGGCGCGTGCGACATCAAGGGCGCGGGCGCCTGCATCTTGGCGGCCGCCGAGGCGACCGACGCGCCGGTCGCGATCCTCTTCAGCTCCGACGAAGAGGCCGGCGCGGGTGACTGTGTGCGCACGTTTCTCGAACGGACTCCCTGGAAGCCGGACCTCGCCATCGTCGCCGAGCCGACGGGGTGCGAGGCAGTCCTGGCGCACCGGGGGCTCGCGTCCTGCGAGGCGTGGTTCAAGGGCGAGGCGGGACACACTTCGGTACAGGGTGCGTCTTCCAAGAGCGCGATCCACCGGGCGCTGCGCTGGGGCTCGGCCGCCTTGGAACTCGCGTCCGATGAGTCGCGCTGGGGCCCCGACGACGCGCTGCGTTTCAACGTGGGCGTGGTCGAGGGCGGCTTCAAGTCGAACATGGTCGCGGAGAACGCGCGTCTGCGCTTCGGCATGCGTCCGGCGCCCGGGCTCGACCTCGGTGAGACGCTCGAGGCGTTCAAGTCGCTGATCGACCCTGCGTCCGGCGAGTGGCAGGAGTTCTTCGCCGGTCCGCCGCTGGCGCACAACCCCGAGGCCCAGCGCCAGATCGGCGCACTCGGTATCCCAATCGCGGAGCCGGTCCCGTTCTGGACCGAGGCGGCCCTGTTCGGAGCCGCCGGAGTCCCCGCATGCGTGCTCGGCCCCGGATCGATCGCGCAGGCCCACGCCCCCGATGAGTTCGTCGAGCTCAATCAGCTCGAGCAAGCCGCGGCCATCTATGCAAGCGTGATGAACGCTCAAGGAGCCGACTGATGGAGATGATCCGCGACGTCATCGTGAACCTGCTCGAGAACCTTGGCAGCCGCCGGGAGATTGACCACTACCTGCGCGAGTTCACGAGCGTTGAGGCGACGAAGTTCGCCGTGATCAAGGTCGGCGGCGGGATCCTGCGCGACTCGATCGGCGACCTGGCGTCGTCGCTGGCGTTCCTGCGCCGCGTCGGGCTGTTCCCGATCGTAGTGCATGGTGCGGGGCCGCAAATCGATGAGGCGCTCCGCAACGAGGGCATCGCAAGCCCGATCATCGACGGGCTGCGCGTCACCGATGAGTCGACGCTGCGCGTGGCGCGACGCGTCCTGCAGCGTGAGAGCCTGAAGCTGGTCGATGCCCTCGAGGAACGGGGCGTGCGTGCGCGTCCACTGGGGAGCGCCGTCTTCGAGGCCGCGCCGCTCGACCAGGACAAGTATGGGTTCGTCGGCAAGGTGACCAACGTGGACGTCGAACCGATCCGGGCGGCGATCCGCACCGGGCACCTGCCGATCCTGACCTGCCTCGGCGAGACCGGATCGGGACAGATCCTGAACATCAACGCGGACGTGGCGGCACGCGAGCTCGCGACGACCATCCGCCCCTACAAGATCATCTTCCTGACGCCGACGGGCGGTCTGCTCGACGACCAGGGCAAGGTGATCCCCGCGGTGAACATCGAGGACGACGCGGACCAGCTGCTCGATGAGCCGTGGGTCTCGGGCGGGATGGCGCTCAAGCTCCGGGAGATCCTGGCGCTGCTCGAGCAGCTCCCCCCCACTTCCTCCGTGGCGATCACAAGCCCGACCCACCTCGCCCGCGAGCTGTTCACGCACCGCGGGCACGGCACCCTCATCCGTCGGGGCGTTCGCATCACCACCGCGTCCACCCTCGACGAACTGGACGTCGACCGCCTCGGCACGTGCGTCGCAAGCGCCTTCGACCGCCCGCTCAAAGACGGGTACTTCGAAGGGCTCGACCCCGAGTTGCTGCTCGTCGGCGGGGACTACGAGTCGGCCGCGATCATCCACAAGGACGACCCGGCGCCGTATCTCGACAAGTTCGCGGTCAACGCACGGGCGCAAGGGATCGGGCTCGGCGCATCACTGTGGCGCAGGATCCGCGAGACCCTTCCTTGCCTGTACTGGCGGGCGCGTCCGGACAACCCGATCACACCGTGGTACTTCCTCCGGGCCGACGGCATGCACCGCACACCGGAGTGGATCGTCTTCTGGTATGGGCTCAGCGACGCGGACGTGATCGAACGCTGTGTGCGGAAGGCACTCAACCGCGAAGAGACTCTGGCGTTAACACCGAGCGTCCACGTGGAGGCCGCGCGTGTCTGACCGGTCGGGCACAATCCGGGTCGGCTTGGTCGGGGCGCGCGGGTACACGGGCGCGGAGCTGGTGCGGTTGATCGATGGGCACCCGGGCCTGGAGCTGTCCTACGCGTGCTCGCGCGCACACGCTGGCGATCCCGTCATCGACCACATCGATCACGCGCCGGCGGACCTTCGCTTCTTGGAAGCCGAGGCATCGACCGTGGGCGCTCAGCAAGCGGATGTGTGCGTGCTGGCGCTGCCGAACGACGCGTCTGCCCGATACGTCGCGGCCATCGATGAGGCATGCCCCGACACCGTGATCGTCGACCTCAGTGCCGACCACCGCTTCGATGAGGACTGGGCATACGGCCTCTGCGAGCAGAATGCCGACGCGATCGGTGCCAGCCGTCGAATCGCCAATCCCGGCTGCTACGCCACGGCCATGCAGTTCGCAACGCTTCCCGTGCTGGACCTCCTGGGTGACGTGCCCCCGGTCTTCGCGGGGATCTCGGGCGTGAGCGGAGCAGGATCGACGCCCTCGCCCAAGAACGATCCCGAAGTGCTCCACGACAATGTGCTCCCCTACGCGCCGGTCGGGCACGTGCACGAGCGTGAGGTGTCACACCAGCTCGGACGGGCGGTGCGGTTCATGCCGCACGTCGCGCCGTTCTTCCGCGGCCTGAGCGTGAGTGCGGCCCTGACGCTTCGCGAGCCCGCGATGCTCTCGGACATCGTCGAACGCTACACGACTTGGTGCGCCGACCACCCACTCGTGCGCACACTTGAGACCCACACGCCCACGCCGAGGGACGGCGCGGACACGAACGGTGCGCTCATCGGGGGCCTTGCCATCGGAGACGATGGTCGGGCGCTTGGCGTAACCTGCGCGATCGACAATCTCCTGAAGGGCGCCGCCTCGCAGGCGATCCAGAACATCAACCTCGCACTGGGGCTGGATCCCCTTGAAGGTCTGATGCCATGAGCGGGTACCTCTGGGCCAAGTCCGACACGAGCGTCAACGAGCATGTCCAGCGGTTCTGCGCCGGTGAGGACGTGATCCTCGACCGCGAGCTGCTGCCGTACGACATCGAAGCGAGCCGAGCGCACGTTCGTGGGCTCGCCCGGGCGGGGCTGATGACCGAGGCCGACGCGCACACCATCGAGGAGGCCCTTGGGACGCTCGCGGGGCGGGTCGAGTCCGGGGACTTCGTGCTCGACGAGCGGTACGAGGACGGGCACTCAGCAATCGAGGTGTACCTGGTCGACTCGCTTGGGGAAGCGGGCAAGCGGGTGCACCTTGGGCGCAGCCGCAACGATCAGGTGGCGGTTGCAACGCGCCTCTGGCTGCGCGCACGATTGGGGGCGCTGCGCGAGGGTGTGCTCGCCGCGGCCCAAGGGGCCTTGGCGATCGCTCGTCGCCACGAGATGGACCCCATGCCGGGTTACACGCACCTGCAGCGCGCTGTGCCGTCGAGCGTCGGGCTCTGGGCCGCCTCGTTCGCCGAGTCCTTCGCCGAGGACGCGGAACTCCTCGCGATGACGAGCAAGTGGCTCGATGCGTGTCCGCTGGGGACGGCCGCCGGGTATGGGGTGAACCTCCCGCTGGACCGCGTGGGCGTGAGCGACGAGCTCGCGTTCGGTCGGATGACGATCAACCCGATGCACGCGCAGGCGAGCCGCGGCAAGGGCGAGGTCCAGGCGCTCGCGGCGCTCTGGCAGGTGATGCAGACGGCACGGCGTCTGTCGTGGGACCTGAGCCTATTCACGAACCAGGAGTACGGGTTCGTTCAGCTCGCGCCGGAGATGACGACTGGCTCGTCGATCATGCCGAACAAGCGGAACCCGGATGTCGTCGAGTTGATCCGCGCGAGCGCCGCGATCGTCGGGGGCGCGATGGCGGAGCTTCAGCAGCTGGTATCGCTGCCGAGCGGATACCACCGCGACATGCAGGGAACGAAGCCCCCACTGGTGCGTGCCGTGCGCACGGGGCTCGACGTCGTGGCGATCCTGCCAGGGCTGCTCGAGGGCGTGCGCTTCGACGCGGATCGGATGCGCGAGGCGATCGACGGGCCGATGCACGCGACGGACCGGGCCGTGGAGCTCTCGCGGGATGGGCTGGCGTTCCGCAACGCGTACCGACAGGTCGGCGAGGAGCTGGACACGCTGGGCGAGCGCTCGCCGGACGCGAGCGTGGCGGCTCGGGTCTCGCCGGGCGCGTGCGCACAGCTCATGCTCGACGAGATCGAGCGGCGCATCGACCGGGCAGGGGACGCGTAGCTACCCTCTGGCCGAGAGACCATGCGCGATCCTGATCGATTGAAGAAGATCCCCTTCTCGGGGACGCTGCGCCCGAATCAGCAGCGTGCGGCCAAGGCGATCCGCACGCAGCTCAAACAGGGCGCAACGCGTCTGCACATCGTGGCGCCGCCCGGCTCGGGCAAGACGGTGCTGGGGCTGTACGTCTGGGCGCAACTCGTCCGGCGCCCGGCGCTGGTGCTTAGCCCGACGTCGGCGATCCAGATGCAGTGGCTTGCGCGCACCGACCTGTTCAAGCTCGGCAAGGAGGCAACGCTCAGTTCCGACGCGGGCGAACCGGGTGCGTTCACGTCGCTGACGTACCAGGCACTGACGCTACCGAGACGAGCCGACGAGAGTCTGGACGAGGCGGCTCGGCGCGCGTGGGTCGATCGGCTGCTGGCGGAGCGGGAGGCGGAGTCGGAGGAGGCGGCCGAAGCGTGGCTGACGGGGCTGAGCGAGCGGAACCCGGCGTACTTTGCGGAGCGGCTGTCGATCTATCGGCGGGGCGTGACGGAGGAGCTGACGCGCACCGGAAACGCGACCGAGGCGCTGCATGCATCTTCACGCGGAGCGATCGAGCGGCTGCGGGCCGCGAAGGTCGGGCTGATCATCCTCGACGAGTGCCACCACCTGCTCGGGCACTGGGGCCGGGTTCTCTCTGATGCGCACGAGTTGTTCGAGGATCCCGTCATTCTCGGGCTGACCGCGACGCCGCCGGAGACGGACGGCAAGGACGAGCGAGACGTCGAACGCTACCGATCGATGCTCGGGCCCGTCGACTTCGAGGTCCCCGTGCCCGCGGTCGTCAAAGAGGGGCGACTGGCTCCCTACCAGGACCTGGTGCACCTCGTGCGCCCGCTGGGTGAGGAGCTTGCGTACGTCGAGCACGCCGACCGGTCGCTGCACGAGATCGTCGGGGAGCTCGAGACGGAGCGTGCTGGTGGTGGCTCGGGTGAGCGCACACCGGCGCTGAGCGCGTGGGTGGCCGATGCGCTGGAGAACCGTCGTGTGGCACTCTCGACTCGGAAGGACTGGGCGACGTTCGTGCGCGCGGACGAGACCCTCGCGAATGATGGACGTCTGTATCTGCGATCGCGCGGGATGGAGATGCCCGAGGGGGTGCCGTCGGTCGAGGCACGGGTGCTGGTCGAAGCCGAGCGCGAGGAGCCGATCCTGCTGAGCGTGATCGATCGGTACGTGCGGCACGGGCTGCGCGTGTCTCGCTCGAGTGAGGACCACGCGCTCGCGGAGCGGACGGTCGAGCGGCTGCGTCTGCTTGGTGCCCAGATCACCGAACGGGGGCTGCGAGCGTGCGCATCTCCAGTCGGGCGGGTGCTGGCGCACTCAGGGGCCAAGGCGCGCGCACTGGTGACGATTCTGGCACGTGAGTTGGAGGTGCTCGGGGACAAGGCGCGATGCGTTGTCGTGACGGACTTCGAGCGTCAGTCCGCCCATGCGGGCGCGCCGACGGACGTGCTCAGCCCCGATTCGGGCGGGGCCGTGGCTGCCTTCAGCGCGATCGTGGCCGATGAGGCGACGGACCCGCTCGACCCGGTCCTCGTGACAGGGACGACGCTGCTGGTCGACGACGATCTCTCGGAACGTTTCCTCGGCGAGGCGCGGGCGTGGCTGGGCGAGCGCGGGCTCGAGGTCGAACTCGCGGCCCAGCACCCGGAGCCGGGCGAGGACGGGGCGGCACGCGGGTTCGTGCGGATCACTGGACGCGGCGGGGCGTGGAGCCCGCGCGTGTATGTCGAGCTTGTTACGTCGCTCTTCCAGCGCGGGGTGACCAAGTGCCTGGTCGGCACCCGTGGGCTGTTGGGTGAGGGGTGGGACGCGAGCCGCACGAATGTGCTGGTGGACCTGACGAGCGTGACGAGCCCGATGAGCGTGAACCAGCTTCGTGGGCGGTCGATTCGGATCGACTCTGAGGACCCGAAGAAGGTCGCGGACAACTGGGATGTGGTCTGTGTGGCCGACGAGTTCGCACGAGGGCTGGACGACTACGCCCGGTTCGTCGAGCGCCACTCGACGCTCTACGGCGTCACGGACGACGAGGCGATCGAGAAGGGCGTGGGCCACGTGCACGCGGCCTTCACGGAGGTCGGCCCGGAAGACGTTGCATCGCTGCGCGAGCCGATCAACGCGGAGATGCTCGGGCGCGTCGCCAAGCGCACCGAAGCACGAAAACGGTGGAAGATCGGCAGCCCGTTCGAGGGCGTCGCGGAGCCGACGCTGGAGGTCCGCCCGCGGATGGGCAGCGGTGGGTTCCCTGCGTTCCGGGGATCACGAATGCCCTGGAGCGACGCGTCGCTGACGCAGGCGATCGCCCGAGCCGTGGGCGAGTCGCTGCGCAACGCGGGGCTGATCGAGATGGCGGCAGGCAAGGGGGCTCCGGGTGTGTCGGCACGTGAACGCGCCGGTGGATACCTGCGCGTCTCGCTGCGAACCGAGCGTCCTCAGGACGCGGCTCTGTTCGCCGAAGCGTTCGGGGAGGTGATGGGGCCGCTCGAGAAGCCGCGTTATGTGGTCGAGCGAGTCGTTGACATCGAGCGAGAAACGTGGCTGTCGCGATTGCTCCCGGGGATCGTCGGGCGGTACTTCCGTGGTCGGCGTCGCTCGCTGGCGATGGTGCACGCGGTGCCGCGGGTGCTGGCGAAGAACCGCGAACTGGCGGACATCTTCGCTGAGCGGTGGAGCCGCCATGTGAGCCCGAGCGAGGCGCTGTATGCGCACCGCGGCCCGGGCGAGGCGCTTCTGACGCGTGCCCGGGCCGAGGGGCTCGCTCCGCGTGCGCTGATGCACCGAGCGGAGGTGTTCCGTTGAGGGATGCGCCCGACTACGAGCAGCCGGGTCCGGGGTTGAAGAACTCGTTGACGAAGTCGAAGAAGTCCTGATCGTTCGAGAAGCCGTCGTCGTTGTAGTCGCCGGTCCCGCGCGGGCCGGCGCCCGCGAAGAAGTCGTTGGTCCAGGCGAACCAGTCCTGGTCGTTGAGGAACCCGTCCTGGTTCCAGTCGACAGGGCAGGTGACGAGTCGATCGCCGAAGGCCGTGAAGCGGAATGCGGGCGATGACGCGAGGTCCTGCGTGTCGGGATCGACGATGTACCAGCGCCCGAAGAGCTCGGGCCCGTCATCGAGGAACGCGTTGGTGATCTCGATGCTGACCGAGGTGTGCCCCACACCGGTGCCGTTGTCGGTCAGGGTCGTGACGGCCTGGACCATCGCGTCGTCCGGTGCCGGGATCGGTCCCGTCGATGGTGGCGTGGTCTTGTCGATCACGAGGAAGGCATCGGAGCCGGGCTCCGCGTCGAGAACCGCGACGGTGAAGCTCGGGTTGCCGACGAGCGCCGGCTCGAAGGCGATCCCGACCGGGGTGCGACCCGTGGCATCCGCGTCACCAGCATCGATGAACTCGGCGACGCGCTCGGACTCGGTGAACAGCACGGGCCGGTCGAAGGGCGGCTGCTCGTTCGCGACGCGTGGATCGGTCAGCGGACGACGCAGGAAGGCAAGCAGGTCGGAACGCTGCTGCGCCGTCAGGTTGAGCGGCCGGATCTGCGGCGCCTTGTTGGGGGCGTTGAAGTCGCCACCACGGTTGTAGAAATCAACGACCTCTTCGAGCGTCTGGAACCGCCCGTTGTGGAAGTACGGCGCGCGGAGCTCGACGTTGCGGAGGCTGGGCGTCCGGAATGCGCCACGATGAGGGGGAGCGCCGGTGACGGTGAAGCGCCCGAGGTCCTCGCCGACCGGACGGACGCCGATGTAGTGGTACTGGTTGTCGCTCATCAGCGGGCCGGAGTGACAGGTGACGCATGCGGACTGGATGAACACGTTCCGCCCGCGCTGCTCGGGAAGCGTGAGCCCGCCCTGTCCGGCGAGGAAGGCGTCAAAGGGTGTCTGGTTGGAGAAGAGCGTGCGCTCGTAGGTAGCGATCGCCATAGCGATGCGCGCCGGGGTGACGTCATTGTCGCCGAAGGCCTCTTCGAAGAGCTGCGGGTAACCGCGTCCATCGATCCACAACTCGAGAGCCGCGGGCATGGAGGCGACGAGCGCGAGGGGTTTGGCGTCCTCAACGCGCTGCGCGGTGGCGACCCAATCGCGCCCGGCGTGGGCCATCTCGACGGTCGAGATGGGCGGACCGATGACCTGGGTCTCCAGCGCCGCTCCGAACGGGATGACGACGTCATCGGTCAGCGGATCGCGGAACTCGTCGCCGGCGCGCCCATCCCAGAACAACTCGGCGGTGTACGCGGCGTTGATGGCCGAGGGTGTCTTGCGGCCCGTGACCTGCTCGAAGAGCTCGAAGTGCTCATCCCACTCGTAGTTCCCGTCGGCGCGGTTGCGCGGCACGCCGGGTGAGCCGGTGACGTCATCGGGGGTTCCGAAGACCCCGTCGGTGCCGGGATGGGTCGCGATCGGCGAACCCGGAATCGATCGCGGGTCGGAGCCGCCGGCTGCGGGGATGTGGCACGTCC
Source organism: Phycisphaerales bacterium (assembly GCA_028285065.1). Lineage (GTDB taxonomy): Bacteria > Planctomycetota > Phycisphaerae > Phycisphaerales > UBA1924 > JANQQG01. The sequence continues at coordinate 700 of JANQQG010000172.1, read as the reverse complement.
CGCAGGAGACGGTCCGGGTGGAGCTGAGCTGTTCATCCCAGAACAGGGCCTTGCCGAGGTTGGCCTTGGCGACGGTGACCGCATTGCCAGGCGGCTCGAGCGGGGGCAGAAGTGGGCCGCCGGGGCCCGGACCGGGCCCGCCACCGGGTTGTGCAGAGACACTCCATGCGGCGATGAGCGAGACGCTCAATGCGCACGTTGGGATCCCGAGGACGACGAGCGGAGTCCTTGCGGCCATGCTGTTTCTCCGTCATTGGCCCCACCCACTTCGGAACGCAAGCGCGGAACGCCCCCGCGCGTAGGGGATTGCTCCCGAAGCCGTGTGCAGAGACCGATCGATCGAGATATCCACAAATGAATGCGGGTGCCCCACCATGTAGTGGGGCACGCGTCCCGATCAGAGGCGCCGCCGATCGAACCCCGCGCCTCGCTAGACTCGCCCCGCGATGAGCGCTGCGCGACGCTGGACATTCATCTTGCTCGGGCTCGGGATCAGCCTCGGCGCGGGGCTGCTGTGCTTCTTCGTGCTCGGTCTGGAGCGCGGCGCGTCGGTCGCCGCTGGCGTGACGGCGTTGTGCGCCGCGTGGTGGTGCACGGAGCCGATCCCGATCCCGGTAACGTCGCTGATCCCGTTCGTGGCGTTCCCGCTGACCGGGATCCTGGACTACTCACAACTCGCCCTTGCGTACGGCGACAAGTT
>JANQQG010000171.1 GCA_028285065.1 Phycisphaerales bacterium | reverse complement strand
TCGCCTCCGCCGACTGGCACCTCGGTGTCATCGGCATCGTCTGCAGCCGCCTCGTCGAGGAGTTCTCCCGCCCAACGATCCTCCTCGCGACCCAAGGCGACCTGTGCCGCGGTTCCGGCCGATCCGTCCGAGGCTTCAGCCTCCTCGGCGGCCTCGAAGCCTGCGCAGAACACCTCGACCGCTTCGGCGGACACGAGATGGCCGCCGGCCTCAGCCTGCAAACCGACCGCCTCGACGCCTTCACCGAGTCGTTCACCGCCCACTGCGCCCAGTCCCTTACCCCGGACCGCCTCCGCCCCACGATCGACGTCGACTGCATCGCGACGCTCAGCGACCTCTCCGTCCCGGCCGTCGGCCAGCTCGACGCGCTCGAGCCGTTCGGACGCGACAACCCGCCGGTCAGCGTCCTGATCGAAGGCGCGACGATCTCAGGCTGGCCCAAGGTCATGGGCGCACACGGGAAGCACCTCGCCATGACGATCCGCGGGGGGGGGCCCGGCGGGCGCATGATGCGAGTCGTCGCCTGGAACTGGGGCGACCGCGCCGAATCGCTCTGCGACGGAGCAAGCGTGGACCTGGTCGTGCGTCCCAAGATCTCGACGTTCGGGCCGGCGCCGACCGTCGAGCCGGAGTTGGTCGATCTGCGGGTGCGCTGACGACTTCACCGGAAGTTCCGCGACCCATCCGTCACACGATCCGCCTCCTCCGCATCGTTGAACGGCCCAAGCTCCTGCGCATCCCGGATCGTCCGCGCCATCACGTGCACCACGTCACCCTCGCGCTCGACACGACCCGTCACGATCATCGCCGTCGCGTGGCGTGCAGCCTTCCGGTACCGCTCGAACACCTTGGGCCGAACGATCAGATTCGCCACGCCCGTCTCATCCTCGATCGTCACGAAGACGACGCCGCTGGCAGTCGCCGGACGCTGGCGGACAAGGACGAGCCCCGCGACGGTGACGGGCTTGGTATGCCCGAAGCGTGCCTCGTCCTTGAGCGCCTCGCAGGGAACCACGCCGCGCGTCGCCAGCGTGCGACGCATGAACGACATCGGGTGCGCCTTGAGCGACAGACCGGTTGACCGATAGTCGCGGACGACCTGGCGATGCCCGGGGACCGCGGGAAGCGCAGCCGCGGCGGCGGCACTCCCCTCTCCATCCGTCCGCACATCCTCGAACAACGCCAGCGACTCATCGCGAAGCGAGCGGATCTCCCACAGCGCACGCTGACGCGACAACCCCATCGAGCCGAACGCGTCCGCCGAGGCGAGCTTCTTCAGCGCACCCACCCCGATCCCGCTGATCCGCCACAGGTCCTCGATCGAGCCGATGTGCCCCGCACGCCGAACCGCCTGCATCACCCCCTCGGCGTCCTCCTCCCCGAGCCCCTTGACCAGACGCATCCCCAGACGAAGCACGCGCCCCCCGTCCTCGAGCGTGCAGTCCCAGTCCGACAGATTCACGTCCACCGGCCGCACCTCCACATCGTGGTCCTTCGCGTCCCGGACGATCTGCGCCGGCGCGTAGAAGCCCATCGGCTGCGCGTTGATGAGCGCGGCCGCGAATGCAGCCGGACGGTGACGCTTCAGCCACGACGACACGTACACCAGCAGCGCAAAGCTCGCGGCATGCGACTCAGGAAACCCGTACTCACTAAACCCCTTGAGCTGATCGAAGCAGCGCTCGGCAAACTCGCGCGGGTACCCGTTGGCCATCATCCCCGCGACGATCTTCTCGCCGAAGGCCTTGATCGTCGTCGTCTTGCTCTTCCAGGCCGCGATCGCCCGTCGCAGCCGATCCGCCTCGTCGGGCGTAAAGCCCGCGCAGTGGATCGCAAGCGACATCGCCTGCTCCTGAAACAGCGGCACCCCCAGCGTCTTCGCCAGAATCGAACGCACCGTCTCGCTCGGATACTCGACCGGCTCCTGCCCGCGCCTCCGGCGCAGGTACGGATGCACCATGTCGCCGACGATCGGACCGGGGCGCACGATCGCCACCTCGATCACCAGGTCGTAGTAGCAGCGCGGGCGCAGTCGCGGGAGCATCTGCATCTGCGCACGCGACTCGATCTGGAAAACCCCGACCGTGTCGGCCGCACAGATCATGTCGTAGACCTCCGGGTCCTCCGGCGGCACCGACGCGAGCGTCATCCGCCCCACCCCACCCTCATGCAACTCCATCAACTCGAACGCCTTGCGGATGCACGTGAGCATCCCAAGACCCAGGCAATCGACCTTGAGCATCCCCATCGCGTCGATGTCGTCCTTGTCCCACTCGATCACAGTCCGCCCGTCCATCGCGGCATTCTCGATCGGCACCAACTCGCTCAGCGCCCCCTTGGTGATCACGAACCCGCCCACGTGCTGCGACAGATGCCGCGGAAAACCGACGATCTCCCCCGCCAACTCGACCGCCAAACGCAATCGCTGCTCGTTCGGATCCAGCCCCAGCTCCTTGAGCCGCTCGTCCCCAACGCGCTCCTTCCCCCACCAATCAAGCTGCTTGGCGAGCCGATCGACCAGGTCCAACGAGAGCCCCAGCGCCTTGCCCACCTCGCGGATCGCAGACCGCCCCCGGTACGTGATCACCTCGGCCGTCAGCGCCGCCCGATCACGTCCGTACTTCGCGTAGATGTACTGGATCACCTCCTCGCGCCGCTCGTGCTCGAAGTCGATGTCGATGTCCGGCGGCTCATTTCGCTCCCGCGAAACGAACCGCTCGAACAACACATCCACGCGATCCGGATCCACCGACGTCACGCCGAGGCAATAGCACACCGCCGAGTTCGCCGCCGCCCCGCGCCCCTGGCACAGGATCCCGCGCGACCTCGCGAACCGAACGATGTCGTGGACCGTCAGGAAATACGCGTCGTACGCAAGCTCCCCGATCAGCGCAAGCTCGTGCTCGATCTGCCGCCGAACCTTGACCGGCACCCCCTGCGGATACCGCTCACGCGCCCCCGACCACGTCAGTGCGCACAAATGCTCCCCCATCGTCCGACCCGGCGGGCACACCTCCGACGGGTACTGGTACCGCACCTCATCCAGGCTGAACGCCGAAGCCCGACGCGCAATCTCCACACTCCGCGCAATC
>JANQQG010000128.1 GCA_028285065.1 Phycisphaerales bacterium | reverse complement strand
CTCTTGCCCACGCCCGTGCCCGCCTCGACCAGCAGGCGTGAGCGTTCACCGAACGCCCTGGCCACGCTGTCGGTCATATCGAGTTGCTGCGGTCGCGATTCGTACGCCTGGCCCTGTGCGCGCAGCGCACCGCCGATGGGCCCATCGGGGCCGAGCAGTGTGCGCGCGTCGGGGAAGGAGGTCATCGGCCGCGTTCCGTGCGGGCGACGCCGAGCGGTGCCCGCTTCGGCTCGCCGTCGCGCCTGGGGTAGTCCACCGGTGTGTCCGCGTCCTTGCGCAGGATCACCAGTTGGCCGGTCGGCGTCGGGATGGTCGTCTCGTGGTGCGCCTTGAGCAGCTTGAGCGCCTCGGCGGCTTCCTCCAGCTCCTCGCCCGCTCGCTCGCCCTTGACGGCCACGACTACACCCCAGCGCTTCACCAGGGGGACCGTCAGCTCCGCCACGATCGCAAGACGCCCGACCGCGCGCACGATCGCGGCATCGAAGGCCGCACGAAGCGAACCCGTCGCCCCGTGAGCGCCAGCCTGCTCGGCGCGCCGGCGCACGACCTCGACGTTGCGCAGCCCGAGCTCGCTCGCCGCGTGCTCCAGGAACGCGGCCTTCTTGCCCGTCGGCTCGAGCAGCGTGAACTCGACGTGCGCCATCGCGATCGCCAGGGGGATCCCCGGGACGCCACCGCCGGAGCCGACGTCGATCACGCGCGAGCCCACGGGCAGCTCGGCCAGGATCGGAAGGAGCGTGAGCGCGTCGAGCGCGTGGCGCTGCCAGGCTTCCTCTGGCGAAGTAATGGCCGTCAGGTTCACGACGCGGTTGGCGTCCGTGAGCATGGCCAGGAACCGACCGAGTTTGTGGAGGTCGCCCTCGTCGAAGGCGATATCGAGCTCAGCGGCCGCCGTGAGGAACGCCTCCGTTGGCGCGAGCGGCTCGGGCGTGGGCGCGAACTCGATCGGTGCGCGATCGGCAACGGGCTTGCCGGCGTGTCGTTTCTCAGGCTTCGTCATCGTGGAACTCGAAGGAGGCTGGCGTGAGGCGCGAGGCGCGGTGAACGCCGATGTTGAAGATCAGGCCCGTCATCAACCAGACGGTGAGCATCGACGAGCCGCCGTACGACACGAATGGGAGCGTCAGGCCGACGATCGGAAGGCGGCCCAGGTTCATCCCGACGTTGATGATCACCTGGGCCCCGATGAAGGCCACGAATCCTACGACGATCAGGCGTCCGAACGGTTCGCGGCACCTGGCCGCCACGCCGATCGCGCCGCCCATCCACAGCGCATACAGGCCCAGGACCGCCGCACCGCCGAGCATCCCGAAGCGGTTGACGATCACCGAGAAGACCATGTCGTTGTGCCGGTGGGGCAGGGGGTTGTACCTGATCACGGCGCGGCTGGTCTTCTCGTCCAGCCCCGTCAGCCCTCCCGCCCCGGCCAGGCGCTGGGCCACGATCGACTGGTAGTTCACGTCGTCGGCGCCCGATCCCGGGTCCTGCACCATCTTGATCAGCCCGACGATCCGTTCCTTCTGGTGCGGACGCAGGAGCGGGTAGGCCGCTGGTCCGGCCATCGCCGCGAGCAGGACGATCAGGACGAGGTGTCGCAGGCGCGCGCCCGCCGAGACGAGCATCGCGAACAGCGCCGGCACGAAGAGCGAGGCCGTACCAAGGTCGGGCTGGAGGATGATCAGGCCGACGGGGATGGCCGTGAGCACGCCCGGGACGATGAGCCCCTTGAGCGTGCGATGGTCGTCACGCCAGCGGAAGTAGGAGGCCATGACCAGCACGTAGGCGATCTTGGCCAGTTCCGAGGGCTGGAAGTCGACCGGTCCGAGGTCGATCCACGCGCGTGCGCCGTTGCGCGGACGGACGAGCCATGTCGGCACCGCGGGGATCAGCAGGAAGATGAGCAGCGCGATCGAGACGATCAGCGCCGGCCAGGCCACGCGGCGCAGGTGCCGGTAGTGCGGGGCCGCGATCGCAAGTGATGCCGCGAGTCCGACCCCGAGGAAGACGAGTTGCTTCAGCGGAAGCCCCGACAGGCGGATCGGTCCGCGGGCGGGCTCGGCGTACGACGCCAGGTCGATCGCATACACGCCGATCAACGACAAAGCGAGGGCCGCACCGAGTGTCAGCCATCCGAAGTGCACGGAGTCGAGCTCGCGCCCAACGAGCGTGCGCAGCGCATCGCGGAGGCGTTCGAGACGCAACTGGCCCTCGGTCGTCGTCACGGCGACACCCCGGGTCCGTCTACCTCAGGCCCGGCTGTCTCCGGTTCGATTCGAGGCAGGTACCCCTCGTCGACCAGCGCGTGCATCACCTGGTTGACGATCGGGCCGGCGACGCGACCGCCGGATCCGCCGTACTCGGCGACGCACGCGATCGCGTAGCGGGGCGAGCCGATGCCGGCCATCGCGACGCACCACGAATGATCGCCCGTGCGCAGGAGTGTGTCGGTGCTCGTGTCGATCCCGTCGCGCCCGTCTGTGTCGGCGTACAGCGGGGGTGCTTGTGCGGTCCCTGACTTGGCCCAGACGTCGATACCGGGCACGTTGAAGATGTCGATGCGCTGCTCGACCGTGTTTTCGGAGCCGTAGATGGTGATGTGGTGCGTGGTCCCGTTGAACTCGGCTGCCGAGCGACGCATCCCGTCGAGCGCGCGATCCAGCGAATCCGCATCCAGCTCGATCCGTGAGTGCGGCCGGCGCCGATCTGTGCGCACGTGCGGCGGGATCACCTCGCCGCCGCGAGCGAGGATCGCGTACGAGTTCGCGGCATGCAGTGGTGTCCAGGCGACCGGCCCCTGCCCGATCGCCATCATGATCGCGTCCTGGCGCGATGCCGCGCCGGGCAGGGGCGTGACGCCCGCGAACTCCGGGCCGAGGCCGAGCCCGAACTGCGTGCCAACGCCGAACTTGGCCAGCCACGTGCCCAAGCGCTCGGGCCCGAGGCGCGCGCCGCACTCGTAGAAGAAGATGTTGCACGATCCCATCACGGCATCGGACCCGTCGAGCGCTCGATCCAGGATGTCGCGGTGTGTGACGCGCTGCGCTGGCGGGCGGAAGGTCCAGCAGCGCAGCACGTCCTCGCGGTGCTCGAGGAAGTGGCCCGTGCACTCGATCTGTTCGCCGGGTGCGATCTCCCCCTCGGTTTGCGCGGCAACGAGCGACAACGGCTTCATGATCGAGCCGGGCGGGTACGGCTTCGAGATCGCGCGGTTGACCGGCGTGAGGTCGAGCAGCTGTGCGTATCGCGGATCCCTCTCGCCGGGTGCGGGGCAGGAGCCGAGCGCGAGGATCTCGCCGGTCTGGATGTCCAGGATCGCGATGCCGACCGCGAGGGCCGCACCGATGGGGGCCGAGTCAGATCGCTGGGCCATGTAGGGCTGGACGACGCTGAGGCCGACATCGGGATCGAGCAGTGCCTGGATGCGTGCCTGGAGCATGGCGTCGATGGTCAAACGGATGTCGCTGCCGGGTGTGGGCTCGATGCGTTCGACCTCGCCGGTGTCGAGGCGCTCGCTGACCAGTCCGCGCAGGCCGCGGAGTTCGTCTTCGGCGGACGCCTCGAGCCCCGTGTGCCCGACGCTGTCGCCGATCATGTAGTGGCCCCGGTCGATCTCGGTCGTGCCGTTGTCGAGCGTGCGCACGCGTGGGCGCCGTTCGATGTCCTCGGCGAAGACGCGGTCGCGCACGGCCCCGATGATCGGGCCGAGCGGATCGATCACCTCGATGGTGATGGTGCCCTGGCGCGCGATCGGTTCTGGGAGCGAGCGCCCATCGATCGCGATCGCGACGCGCGTCAGTGCACGTTGGCGGTCCGAAGCGTCGACGACGCGCATCCCTGGCATCGTGCGCACGCTCCCGGGCCCACTGGCGTCGGCCATCGCGATGTCGCGCTCGATCGCGCTCATGATGCGGAAGCCCGCCTCGTCGCCGACGTCGGCGAGGACGACGTGACTCGATCGTTGTTCGGCGATCGGTCGGGAGATTGCCTCGTCGGGCTCGAGGTCGGAGATGTCGCGTCCGCGCGCGAGCGCGTCACGACGCCAGGCCTCCTCGCGCCGCTTCCAGATGTGCCGGGCCAGTGACTCGACTTCGTTCTGGATGTCGCGTCGGCGCTCATCGATGGTCGTTCGGTCGACGCCGGCCAGGCGCGCGAGCTCGTCCCACGCCTGGTCGAGTCGTGACTCGAAGACTGGGAGCTGCGCCTCGATGAGATCGCGCCGTTCGGATGGCGCCAGGCGCCCCCACGAGGCGCCCGCGACCCGGCGTGCCCGCTTGGCGGCCTCGGACTCCGCCCACCGGCCCGTGATCACCGGGTACGCCACGCTGACGTCAAGGCCCGGCCGGTCGGTCGCCAGGGGGCGTCCGAACCGATCGGTGATCGATCCTCTGGTGGTGGGGAGCCATCGCTCAGTGACGAGCCGCGCAAGGGCCTCTTCGCGGTGGCGATCGCCCTCGCCCAACGTCAGCCCGCCCAGTCGCGCGACAAGGACGAGCAGCGGGGCACCGACGACGACCGCGAGCAGCAGCAGGCGCCGGTGGAACATGCGTGGGATGATGCGAGCGAGGCCCACTTCTCGGCGCGACCCCCTTCGGACCGGCTTCCGTTCCGGTCACCAGAGACAGGGTAGCGTGGCGCGCCCCGGCTTTGGGCCTCATTCGGGCGTACTTCGGGTCTACTGGTCGCGCTTGTCGCGCGTGATCTGGGCGTACGCGTTGTGGGAGTGGATCGACTCGAAGTTCTCCGAGTTGATGCTGAACCACGTCACCCGATCGTCGTCCTCGAGGGTCAGGGCCAGGTCCCGGACGATGTCCTCGACGAACTTGGGGTTCTCGTACGCCCGCTCGGTCACGAACTTCTCGTCCGGACGCTTCAGGATGGCGTAGACCTGCATCGAGGCCGCCCGCTCGGCGATTTCGCAGAGGTCCTCGATCCAGAGGGTCCCGTCGAAGCGGACCTTGGCCTCGATCTCGCAGCGCTGGTTGTGGGCCCCGTACTGGGAGATCTCTTTCGAGCACGGGCACAGGCTGGTCGCCGGAGCGCTGATCCCGAGGACGAAGTCCTCCTTGCCGTCGGCGCTGCTGACGGCCTCGAAGGTGACCTTGTAATCGATCATGCCCGGCATCCCCGTCACCGGGGCCTGCTTGCGCACGAAGTACGTGAAGCTGGCCTCGAAGTGGGCGTCGGCGGCGTCCAGGCGCTCACGGATCGCCCGGGTCATGTCGGGGATCTCGTCCGGCGTGATCGCTTCGGCGTGGTCGTTCAGGACCTCGACGAAGCGGCTCATGTGTGTCCCCTTCTGCTCGTGGGGCAGGGAGACGTACATGTTGATGGTGGCGACGGTGGTCTGCTCCCCCCCGTCCCGGGTCTTGAGCCGGATCGGGTAGACGACGTTCTTGACTCCGACCTTGTCGATCGGGATCTGGCGCGTGTCGCGCAGCGACTGGACGTCGGGGATGGACTTGGGATCGACCACAACTACTCCGTTCGTTCCGAGCGTCCCTGCTGGCGTCTGGCTGTTCACGTGTGCTCCTTGGCCCGCGCGTGGGGCGCGATCTCGACGCCGTCGGATTCGCCGAGCGATGCTAGGCGGATTCCGTCCAGTGTGGCCCGCAGGGGCTTCTGGGCAGGTGGCGGCGGGGTGAGGGCGGCTTGCGGAGGGAAACAGCGGCTGGGCGCTACTTCTTCCCGCCCCCGTGGCGCTCGACTCGGGTTGCCGCATCCGACATCCCCAGTGGCAGCCCGATCCAGGCCCCCGCGAGCCAGTCGAGTGGGCTCAGGCGGGCCAGGGCGAACAGTTCACCGGTGACCGCGGCTCGCTCTGGTCCGCCGCTGGGCGCAATGAGCAGCCCCGTGATCGGTCCGATGACGCCCAAGAGCGCGATGGCGCCGACGTAAACGCCAAGCTTGGCGTGCGGCGCCGAGAGGTGCCCGATGAAGGCGCCCGCCATCCCAGCGAGGACCGCGGCTCCGAGAGCCTGCAGGTCGCTGGTGTCCCGGGCGATGACCCAGACCACCACCCCGGCTGCAGCGACAGCGATTCCCAGCCCCAGGACCGAGTCCTTGCTGAGGATCGGCGCCTGCCCATCCTCGGCGTGGTTGACGTCGGCGCGTCCGATGAGCAGGGCCACGCCGACACCGAGCACACCAACGACGAGCGCTTCGATCGCCATCATCGTCAGCGGCGAGCCGGAGCCGGCTCTTCGGATGATCGCGTCGACGGGTCCGCAGGCGACGCCGGCCCAGGCGAGCACGAGGCCCGCGCTGATCATCCCGCGCCGGGCGCCGATGATGCGCGATGCCACGATTCCGATCGCGCCCGCGATGAGGACGACACCGACGCCGATCAGGACGCCCATGACGGGGCTTGTGGCGTTGAGCAGTGTGACCTCGCGCGAACCGTCCGGCGCGCGGAGGAGGCGGACCATCCAGGCCACGATGGGGCCGCCGACGAGCAGTGCCGCCAGCGGGATGCTCCAGCGCACGATCGCCCGGACGGTGCGCTCGTAGTGGCGCATGGGGGCTGCCTGCTGTGCCTCGAGGTCGGGGGCGCCGGTCGTCATGGGCGGATCATGGTCGAT
>JANQQG010000118.1 GCA_028285065.1 Phycisphaerales bacterium | reverse complement strand
GCGAAGAGGCGTGCGTCGACGGCGGGGCCACCGACCTCGGCGATTGCGGGGAGCGCGAGCGCCATGCGGAGGCGTGAGGCGTCGTCGTCGGCCGCCTCGAACATCTCGGGCCACTGCTCCGTGAAGGCCTTGTTTGCCGGATCAACCATCAGGCCCGTCCACAGGGCTTCGAGGCGCAGTCGTCCGTCGTCGTTCGTGGACGCGAGGACGCGCTCGGTCACGATCGCGCCGGCGGTCAGCTTCTCCTCGCGCGAGTACGCGAGGATCGCGCGGAGGACGCCGGTTGCGTCCTCATCCTCGAGCGCGAGCACGCGGTCGAGTACGGCCTCGAGGCGTTCGGTCGGGTCGCCGACCTCCGCGAGCGCGAGCGAGGCGTAGACGGATGCCGCGAGGGACTCGGAGTCGGTCAGCCCGCGCAGCTCGGTTGCGGCGGAGGGGTCGCCGATGCGCATGGCGCGCGCGAGGACGATGGCGCGCAGGGTTGGGTCGGCTTCGAGCCAGCGTGCGACCTCACCGAGCTGCGCCTCGGTGAGGACGCCATCGCGGAGGGCCTGGCCGAGGAGCGTTGCCTGCTCGATCGGGTCGTCGATGCGTCGGACGAGCAGCATGTCGAGGCCGCGCTCGGGTTCGAGCTCGGCGAGCCCGAGGACGCCGTGCAGTCGGAGGCGCGGGTCGGCGCTGGCGGCGAGTTGTGCGAACAGGGGCTCGAGCCGGGGATCGCGGACGCGGCGGAGTGACTCGAGGATGCTCTCGCGGGAGCGGTCGGGGGTGACGAGGGCGCCTCCGACAAGATCGATCAGTCGATCTAGCGTCTCGCCCCGGTCTGGGGTTGGATCAGTGGCATCCGGCTCGCCCTGCTGACAAATCCCAACCGAGGGGGCGGCGAGCACGGACAGACCCATCACGCATGCAAGAAGCGGACGCCCGAGCACGCTGTCATTGTACGTTCCTGGTCCTCCACCCGGTTGCGGGCAGCGGCCTCAACCGGCCCAGGATGCCCCCGAACGACGCGCCACGCGCTCGAAGACCTCCCCAAGCGTCAAGCCTTCACGTCCGAGAGTGATCAGTTCGCCCTCGGGCTGGTCCAGGCGGGTCTCCATGCGGCGGCAGGCGGCGACGACCGTGGAGTGGCTCGCCCGGCCGAGGCCGCGAGCGATCTCGGGGAAGCTCATGGTCGTGGCCCGACGGGCCAGCAGGGAGACCACCGACCGGGCCAGGACCACGCGCGGGTGACGCCCGCGTCCGAGCACCTCGCCGACGTCGACGGAGAGGACCTCGCATGCGGCGTCGATCAGGGTTCGCAGGTCCACCGGGCGAGTTGTTCCTGACGCCCCGCGGCTCCCACCGCTGACCGCCTCGTCTGCGTCGGAGCCGAGTGCCCGCTCGACGGCGAGCTGGCCGATCGCGCCGTTGCCGCCGAACTCGGGCAGGAGCCTGCTGACGGCCTCGAGTCGCGTCAGCACGCCCTCGATCTCGCGCACCGATGCCGGACGATGCCCGGCTCCGTCCATGCGGACGGCGACGGAGCGCGCGGCACCCTGCTCGATCACGAGCCCGCGCCGGCGCGCGAGCTCTGCGACGAGTCGCTGGCGCATGGTCAGGTCCGGCGGGTCGACTCGGGTGACCAGGCCGGAGAGGAATCGCGAGACGAGGGCTCGGTTGAACTTGCGGATCTGTCGTGGGTGCTCGTCGGAGGCGAGCATGACGCGGGCGCCGGAGAGGTCGATCGCGTCGAAGGTGTGCAGGAGCTCTTCCTGCGTCGCCTCCTTGTTGGCCAGGAAGTGGACATCGTCGATGCAGAGCAGGTCGACGCCGCGGAGGGCGCGCCGGAAGCGGTCCATCTCTCCCTTGCGGACGGCGGCGACGAAGGTTCGGGTGAAGGCCTCGCCGGTCGTGCACTTGATCCGCGCGCCGGGGTGGCGTTCGCGGAAGCGGCGTGCTGCCCCGCGGATGAGGTGGGTCTTGCCCATGCCGCAGGCACCGTGGACGAACAGGGAGCCGAGGCCTTGGGAGCGAGCGCCCTCGACGAGTTCGAGCGCGGCGTGGTAGGCGAGCTCGTTGGCGGGGCCGACCACGAATCGTTCGAGCGCGTAGCGCTCGTCGTCCGCGACGGCGTCGGACGCGGGGGTGCGCTTGATGGTCGGGGCGGGTGCGGGCAGAGTTGCTGCAACCCGGCTCCCGTTCTGGTCCCCGTTGCTCACGAATGCGGGGGCATCCGCGTCCGTGGCCTCCTGCCCGGACGCGGACACCGCCGCCTCGGGATCGGGCGTGCGGTCCACGGTGAAGCGGACGCACAGTCCCTGGCCCCCGGTGACGTCTTCGACGGCGCTCGCGAGCGCGGCGCCGAAGCGTCGGTCGAGGAACCCGGCGAGGAAGCGGCTTGCGACCTTCACCTCGACCTCGCGATCGGTGACAACCCAGGCTGCGCGACCGCTGAAGTGGCGGTCGTATTGGTCGTCTCCGATCGTCCGGCGGAGGCGTTGTGCGATCCGCTCCTCGATCCGATCCCTTTGGGATCCGGCGCCATCCGCTGACGCCGCCCCGCGCCCCCTCCGTTCACCATCCGTGCTCGTTGCCCCACCCGGAGCGGCGACATCCGTTCGCCCGTGGCGTGCGTCCGTGCCCAAGCCAGCCTGCCGACCCGTCCGTGAGCGCACCGACACCGCCATGTGTCGTCTCCCTGTCCGTGACACACACACGTCTACATCCCGGACCCGGCATGACCTGAGGGGGTCGCACCCGATCCACGCACCACCGTTCGAATCCGTTCGGGATGCATTCCGCCCCACGGGAGACAGCCACCGCGCCCGATCGACCGAGGTCGATCGTCTTCAGAAGTGGGCGCTGGCGTGGAAGGACTCCCGCCGAAGTGCATCGAGGTGCGGCCCATCCCTGGCCGCGAGCGGAGACAGTACCCGCTGGCGCACCCTTGCTCAACGGCGCAGGCGCGTGATTCTGCGTGTCGGTTGCGCAAGCGCGTGCAGAACGACGGACTTGCGAGCGCGAAATTACTTGTCCACGAAAGGCCAAACGAGGCGGCTCAACCCGTGGATAAGTTCACGAGAGCTTCGCGCAATCCCTACAAATCACGGTCATTCCGGTCGCGTTGCGAGTGCGCGCACGAGCGCGGTCCTCGCGCCGATCTGCTCGAAGCCCGCGCGCCCGTACAACGAGAGCGCCGGCGCGTTGCGCAGATCAACGGCGAGCATGATCGGTAGTCGCTTCCGCCCACACGCGTGCGCAATCCCGTGCGCCAACAGCCTTCGCGCGAGCCCACGCCCGCGCGCACGCGGCGCAAGTCCGAGGTAGACGACTTCGTACGCACCCTGATCAGGGCACTCATTGAGGAGCAAGCACCCGATCGCGCCTGTCTCGTCGCTGAGCACCGACCACAGCGCCGGGTCGAACCGGCCGACACCACGGTGCGACGCCAGCACATCGGATGTGCGGCGCAGCCCGCACAGCTCGGGGCAGTCCAGTGTCTGCTCGTACGACGCCTCGAGGACGGGCGCGAGGACCTCGTCGATCTCGGCGACCGACGCCCCCCGAAGTGACGAGACCGACACGTCTTCCGGGAACGCCTCCTGGGCCGAGGGCTCCATCAAGGGGCGTCGCATGTAGGCGAGTTGCCCGACGCCGATGAAGCCGGCGTCGAGGAGGACCTGCTCCTTCCCCGCCCCAGCCCCCCCAGTGCCATCGGGCGCGTCGGCGTCCTCGAGGAGGGCCTGGGCGAGGGTGATGACCTGTTCGCCGCCATCGTCGCGCCAGTTGGTGAGCCAATCGGCAGCGGCGCGGGCGAGGTCGACGCGGGAATCGGGCATGGCGGGTCGATCCGGGCCGTTGGAGAGGAACACCATGGCGGTGCGCCCCGAACCGGGAACGACCAGGCAGGCGTCGAGCACGCGCGAGGCTTGGTCGAGGGCCGCCCAGGCGTTCGTGAGGTCGATCTTGTGGGTCCTGGCGTGTGCGAGCATGCGCTCGGCGACGCCCCGGGAGGCGCCGGGGTCGGCTCCGGCGATGCGTCCGAGTGCCTGGCGAAGGAGATCGCCCTGGGCGCGCACGATCCGGATGCCCCCGTCGGGCGTCTTGCCCCCCGGGTTGGCCGCCGGGCCCGCCCCTCCGTCCGCGCTGCCAGGTTGCCTCGTGCTCACGTTCCCGTAGACTATCCGGCCCGAACCGACGACCGAAGGAACCCGACGACGATGCTGACCCTCCGACGCACGATCGACCTGTTCGCCCCCCTCGCGGCCCTGGCGCTGCTCGCGAGCACCGCCCTCGGCGTCCGCCCGCCTGAGCCCTCTCCGGTGCCGCAGCGCTGGCAGCTTGACGTCAAGGCCGGGGAGCTGCGGACTGCGACGGTCGAGGTCGACGGGGAGGCCCGTCACTTCATGTACATCACGTACACGGTGACGAACAACTCGGGCGAGGACGTGCTTTTCGCCCCGATCTTCGAGCTCGCGACCGACGAGGGGCACCTGCTCCGGGCCGGGCGTGGGGTCTCGGCTCGGGTGACCGAAGAGATCATCGCGCGGCAGAAGAACGAGTTCCTCGAGGATCAGATCTCGATTACGGACCAGATCCTGCAGGGCAAGGAGAACGCCCGGGACGGGATCGCGATCTGGCCTGTCGAGGACTACGCGGTGGATCGCATCACGGTCTACGCGGCCGGTTTCAGCGGCGAGACGGCGACTGTGGACCTCCCGAGAGGGGGCCAAATGACGGTTCGCAAGCAGTACCGGCTGCGGTACGACCTCCCGGGGTCGCTGGAGGGGTTCGCGAGCAAGCCGCTGCCTCGGAGCCACCGGCCCGACTGGATCATGCGATAGGGCCAGGCTGGGGTCTGGACCGGGTTTGGACTCACGCCTACCCTTGCAGTCGCCGATCCGGGGGTTCTCCCGGGCGGCTGATTGACGATTGAATCGACTTGCGGAGGCGACCAGACGATGGCGCACAAAAAGGGCCAGGGCTCAACCAAGAACGGTCGCGACTCCAACCCGCAGTACCGGGGCGTGAAGCTGTATGGGGGCGAGCGTGCCAAGCCCGGCGCGATCATCATCCGTCAGTGCGGGACCCACTTCCATCCCGGGTTCAACGTCCGCAAGGGCAAGGACGACACGCTGTTCAGCGTGGCGACCGGGACGGTGGTGTTCAAGGGCAACAAGGTCCACGTCGATCCGGCGGACCCCGAGGCGCCGCGGCCGTACTGGCTCGTCTCGAACTGACCTGCCCAAGCTGCCCGACAACTCAGATCATCGACCAAGCCCCGGAGGAGTCCCTTCGGGGCTTGTCTTGTGGGGCCGCTAGCATCGTGTGATGGCCCGATCGACGGAGCTGACCTGCCCGAGTTGCGGCGCGGTGATCGCGTTGGATGACGTGAACGTCGGCAAGGACACCGCGCTGTGCCGTGCGTGCGGAACGCACCTTGCGTACAGCGACCTGGTGCGCGGTGCGTCCTACGAGAACGTGGATCCGCTGGCGCCGCCCCCGGGGTGCTCGCAGCGGACGGACGTGGAGGGGGTGGTGGTCGGGGCGAGCCATCGGTCGCTGGGGATGGCGGCGGGGCTTCTGTTCTTCACGCTGTTCTGGAACGGGATCCTGTCGGTGTTCATGGTGATCGCGTACGGGTCGCTGCTGTCTCTGCTGGGGGTCGTGCCGCCTTCGTGGATCCCGCCGATGAACGGGCAGGCGATGGGGTGGGGCATGACGGTGTTCATGCTGTTGTTCCTGATCCCGTTCGAGCTGGTCGGCATCGTGATGGTCGGGGCTCTTGCGATGACGGTGTTCGGGCGCACGGAAGTGCGCCTTGGGCAGAGCGAGGGCGTGGTGTTCTCGGGGATCTCGCGCCTCGGGCGGCGGAAGCGGTTTGCGTTGGCCGACGTCACGAACGTCATCGAGCGGACCAAGCGCAGGCGCGACAGCGACGGGGACGTGCATTCCAAGACGGAGATCGTGATCGAGGCGGGGCACGAGGTGCGTTTCGGGAGCGGGATCCCGGACAAGCGCCGCCATTGGCTGGCGGGCACGCTGCGGGCGTTGCTGCTCGAGCGGCGGCGGCGCTAGAGGGCGCGGATCTGTGCGCACTCGCGGATGATCCGCTCTGCCTCGTCGATGGTCACCATGGTCGCGGCGTCGCTCATGGCGGTTGCGGGATCGGGGTGGCACTCGAGGAAGAGCGCGTCGACGCCGATCGCGCAGGCGGCTCGTGCGAGGGCGCGCGCGGTGCCCTCGCCGGCGCCGTCGGTGGTCTTGCCGCCGGGGCGCTGGGTGGAGTGTGTGCAGTCGAAGCAGACGGGGGCGCCGTGCTGACCGGCGATAGGGCCGAGGTCCATCATCGCGCGGACGCCGAGGAAGTCGTTGACGAGTCGTCCGTAGCCGAAGAAGGTGCCGCGTTCGGTGAGCATGGCCTGGTCGCAGCCGGCTTCCTCGAGCTTGCCGAGTGGCCCGCGCATCTCGGCGGGGCTCATGAACTGGCCCTTCTTGACGTTGACGCAGCGACCGCGGGCGGCGGCGGCCTCGCCGGCGGCCATCACGAGGTCGGTCTGGCGGCTCAGGAATGCCGGGATCTGGAGGACGTCCACGACTTCGGCGACGGGGGCGCACTGGGCTGGGTCATGGACGTCGGTGGTGGCGGGGCAGCCGAGGCGGTCCTTGACGGTGGCGAACCAGGCGAGGGCGTCGTCGAGGCCCGGGCCGCGCGCGGAGTCCACGCTGGATCGGTTGGCCTTGTCGAAGGATGCCTTGAAGACGAAGGAGGCCCCTGCCTGGTCGCATGCGGTCTGCATGCGCTCGGCGATCCGGAGGCCGAGCTCTTGCGACTCGAAGAGGCATGGCCCGGCGATGACCAGGAGCGGCGCGTCCGTCCGGCTTGAGACCTCGAACTGACCGACTCGGCAGGCTCTTTCCATAGGGCGAACGGTAGGCCGACCCCGCCCGCCCACGCGCCGAGCACAGCCCTGGCCGATCATCCCCACCCCTGTTCCGGGCTGGCGGGCTACTGGCGCGGGCGGATTGCGTCGGTGTCTGTCTGTGCGCTGGCCTTGGTGACGCGGCTGAGCCAGGACTCCGCGGAGTCCATCCAGCGTCCCAGGTTGTCGCGCTGGATGACAACCAGCAGGATGACCATGACGAAGACCAGCAGGCGGTAGCGCCCGACCTGGCGTTCGAGTCCGTCGATCCGTTCCTCGGCACTTTTCATGACGAGCTTCCTTGGGTGTTGAGTCCGGCCGATCCCGAGCGCTGCCCGATGGGGCGTCCGGCGCTCAGTTCGGCCTCACGTTTGGGGAAGGCGCCGCCTCGCTCGGCCTCGAGGGCATCGACCGCCTCGCGCAGTGCTCCCTCGGCGAGCTGGGCCAGCGTCAGACCCGGTGTCCAGTACACGGCGTCGCGGAGGCGCTCGATCAGGGTCTCGGGCAGATGGAGCGTGTAGCGACGCTTCTTCTGCACGCCCCCCACCCCCCGCCCGTTGGTCACAACGACGGGGTCCGGCTGGGTTGCCTGGATCGGGTCCGATCGCGTCACGCGACGCCTCCTTGGGTCGGCGAGGGGATTCGGCGCGGGCGCACGCCCGGTCTGGTCCCTCGCGGGAGGCCACCATCGGCGACCGATCGCGCCGGGCGTGAAAAGGACGCAATGCGTACCCGCTGCGTGCGCAAGGGCTTGCGTTATCGGACAGGGGAACGCGATCCCCGCGCACGGACGCGCCAGGGGGCCTCTCAGAGTCCGACCCGTCCGGCATGCGTTATTGCCCCGTGGGGGCCTGTGGGGTGGTCAGCCGTCGCCGCCGACGCGGGACTCGATCTGGGTCTCCTCGTCTTCCTTGCCGGCGACGCTGAAGCGGTAGGGGCCGGGCTTGCGCTTGCGCCACTCGGCGTCCTTCATCATCTCGACGGCCACGGTTCGTCCCTCGCGGAGGGAGGCGGACTCGGCACGCGATTCGCCGGGCTGAGCCGGCGCCCACCCTTCCTCGTTGCGGAGGTAGAGGGTCTGCGTGGGGAAGGCGAGTTCGACGCCCATCGTGTGGCTCAGGCGCAGGATGTCCAGGAGGAGTCGCTGGCGCTCGCGCAGCTCGGTTTCCCAGTTGGGCGCTTCGTGGAAGACGTAGAGCATGATGTCGAGGCTGGCGGCACCCATCTTGTGCAGCCAGACCTGGAAGTAGTCCTTACGCGTGTACGGGTGCGAACGGATGATCTCGCGGATGCCCTCGCAGAAGGCCTCGATGCGGTCGGGCGGCGTGTCGTATGCGATGGAGACGTGGGTCGAGTAGCGCCGGTACTTGCGCCGGCCGTAGTTGTCGACGTTGGCGCGCACGAGTGTTGCGTTGGGGACGGTGACGAGCGAGTTGTAGAAGGTGCGCACGCGCGTGGATCGGAAGCCGAGTTCCTCGACGGTGCCCTCGACGTCTCCGACGACGATCCAGTCGCCGACGTCGAAGGGCGAGTCGACGATGACGGAGATGGAACCGAAGAAGTTCTCGATGGTGTCCTTGGCGGCGAAGGCGACTGCGAGGCCGCCGATGCCGAGGCCGGAGAGGAGGGGGAGGACGGGGATGGTCAGCGCATCGGCGAGGTAGACGAGGCCGATCGCGGTGATGAAGACCTTGGCGGCCTTGCGGATGAGCGGGACGAGGAGGTCGTCGATCTTGGTGTCGGTGAGCTCTGCGCGTCCCTGGAAGAAGAAGGCGATGACGTCGGCGACGCGGTAGGCGGCCATCACGGCTGCGACGGTCAGGGCGAGTCTTGCCGCGAACATGAGCGCGAGCAGCGCGACCTCCGGGAGCCCGAGCACGGGTAGGGCGACGAGCGCGACGAGCGCGGCGACGAGGAGGCCGAAGGGGCGGACGTTCTTGCGGAGTTCCTTTGCTTCGATCGGCTCGGCGGTGGGTCGTCGCTTCTTCTCGAGTCGTCGCCACGTGGCGCGGAGGATCGAGCGGAAGATCAGGTCGAGGACCATCCCGACGAGGATGATGAAGAAGAGGCCGATCCACTTCCAGAGCTTGACGCCGATGAACTCGGACTTGAGCTGGTTGGGCAGGTACCGCTCGATCCAGAGGGCGGAGCTGAGGCCCCCCTCGTCGCCGGCCATGACCCTGTCCATGTCCGCGACGGCGTCGTAGAGGGACTCGATCTCTGCGATGGTGTCGTCGGAGAAGGCCCACTCGGCGTTGTCACCCTTGGTCAGGATGATCTTGGGGTTCGACGCGGTCTCGATGACCTCGGACTGGTCGCTCCGGAAGAAGGGCTTCTGGTGTGGGAGGAAGCTGAAGGTGTCGGTGGAGGCGGCGGCTTCGGCGTCGTCGAGCATGGCGTCGTGGAAGCCGACGCGGATGAGCACGCCGAGCAGTGCGCCGGCGTAGTCGTTTGCCTTGTCGGTCTGCGTGGGCGCGAGGCCCATGGCGCGGATCATGGCCGCGCGATCGGCGCTCGAACCCTTGCCCTCGCTGAGGCGTCGTGCGCTGTCGTAGAAGGTGTTCATGGTCGCCCGCGGGCTCTCGAACCGGGAGTCGGGTTTCGGAGCTGGGGCGGGGGCGGGGGGCGGGGCCTCGGTGGATTCGGCGGGCGCGCCGTTGCCGTCGGGTTGGGCCTGCGCGAGGGGCGCGGGCAGGGCGACCAAGAGCAACAGCGTCAGCAGTGCGCACAGCGCACCGATGGGTCGGGGTCGTTCGTGCATTCGGACATGCTACCGGGCGCTAGCGGGACGCGCCCAATCGCTCGAGGACCTTGCGCCAGTGCTCGGCCCGCTCGGCGTTGCCGGCCTGCTCGTAGATGGCGACGGCGGCCTGCGCGATCTGGGGGTCGCCCTCGCGGAGCGCGGCGGCCTCTTCGATCGCCTCGATCGCGCGGTCGGTTTGCCCGACGACCAGGGCGCCGATCGCGACGTTGAGCAGCGGATCGGCGCGGAGCCCGGGTGGGGCGCTCTGGGCCGCCTGTTCGAGGAGCTGGACGCCGAGGCGGATCGCGTCGGCGCTCTGGGCCTGGCGTCCGACGTCGACGAGCGTGGCGCCGATGTCGTTGAAGGTGCGCAGGCTCAGCGTGGCGTCGGGGAGCAGCTGCGCGTCCGCGATCGCTCCCGGGAGGTCTCCGGTCTGGAGCCGGGCGCGGATGCGCGATGCGAGGAGCGCCGGCTCCGGCTCCCCATCGGAGAGTGTCTGGATGGCTTCGGCGGGGCGCCCGAGGGCGAATCGGGCGTCGGCGAGCCAGAGGCGGGTCTGCACGTTGGTTGGATCGAGTTCGAGCGCCCGACGCAGGACGCTCTCGCTTGCGCCGATGACCCTGACATCTCCGAGCGCAAACCCAGCGCGCAGCAGGACCCCGCCGATCGGCGTGGCCAGGACCGCGTCCTGCACCTCGGAGGTGAAGGTATCGAGCTCGGTCACCGCCTCATCCATGCGCCCTGCGTCGACGAGCATCGTCGCCAAGCGCCCGCGGAGGGCGACGTCGTCGGGCCATCTCTCGACGGCGGCCCGGATTGCGTCGATGCCCTCTTCCGTGCTGCCGGTTGCGAAGAGTGCGCCGGCGAGGTCGGCGGAGAGGACGGGGCTTTGCGGATCGAGCGCCGCGGCCTCGTCGAGGAGGTCGAGTCCCATCCGTGTCGCGCGTGGGTCGGCGCCGCCGGATGTCAGGGCCGCGCCCAGGTCGTGCAACTCCCAGGGGCTCGTGGCGAGCATGGCGGATGCCTTGGAGAGCATCTCGAGCCCGCGCTCGACGGGGACGCCCTGGAGTCGGACGAAGAAGGTCCCGACGCCGGTGAGCGTGCCAACGGTCTCTGAGTCTCGCTCGGCGGCGTCCTCCATCGCGCGTGTGGTCAGGTCGATCCGCCCCAGCGCACCGGCGGCCCGCGCGGCGCGCATGAGCACCGACGGGCGCTTGGGGTTCTCTTCGATGATCCGGTCCAGTTCCCTACCGGCGTCTTCGAGTTCGCCGAGCTGGGCGAGCAGGGCTGCGCACTCGATCTCTGTGCCGGGCCGGGCGCGTGCGTCGACCAGCGCCATGCGTGCGAGCCTGAGCGCCTCGTCTCGGTCGCCGATGGCCATGTAGAAGCGTGCGGCCTGGAGTTCGACGTTGGGGTCGTGGGGGAACTCATCGAGCGCGTCGAGCCAGAGACCGCTCCCGCGCTCCCACTGGCCGGCGTCGATCGATGCGTTCGCGACGCGTGCTCGGGGGTTGAGCAGGCGCGGGTGCAGCTCGTGGGCACGCTCGTACATCTCGAGGATCTCTGCCTCGGGTGCGCCGCGACGGCGCATGATCTGCTCGAGGTGACCGATCAGCTCGTCGCGGGGCTCGCCCTTCTCGATGACCTCGACGAGCAGGTCCTCGGCGACGTCGAACTCGCCGAGGACGAGGTGAAGGTAGGACTGCTTGATGAGGGCGTCGGGGCTCTCGTACCAGCCGAAGCCGCCGACGCTGGGCGGCCCGGCGCGCTTGAAGGCGGCGATGGACTCGCGTGCGAGCTCGGTGTCCGCGGGCGAGGGGATGTACTCGGGGCGGAGCGTGACGCTCAGGGGGACCTTGACCTTCTCGTGGGTCCACCTCGCGTCCCAGAGGGTTGCGCGGACGGCCATCCCCCATGCGCCCGATGCGACGTAGGCGAGGGCGAGGAAGCCGATGATGGCGCCGGCCGGGCGGAGCTTGCCCTTGATGCGGAGCTGGAAGTTGTGCAGGCGCACGTTTGGGCGGCGCACCATCGCCCAGAGGAGCCAAACGCAGAAGGTCGCGATCCCGGCCATGCCGAGCGCCATCAGGAACGGGATCTGGTTGAGGAACTGGTGGAAGCCGAGGAGCATCACCAGGAAGACGAGGGACATGGCGATCTCGCCTGTCCAGGTCATGTCGTAGGCGCGCGGGTTCTTGGCGCGTGCCTTTGCGCGCTTGGCGGCCTTGTCGTCGACGGGCTTGATGCCGATCGAGGGTCTGGCGAACTTGAAGCTGAGCGCGTCGTTCGGGCAGACGCTCACGCAGTCCATGCACTTCATGCAGCCCGGGCTGGTGACCATGCCGAAGTCGCGGATCTCTTCGTGGACGCGCACGTTGCTGGTGCAAGCAGCGGTGCAGTGTCCGCAGCCTTCGCACTTGTTGGGATCGACGACGATGCGCCCGACGCTGACCTTGTCGAGCGGTCCGAAGAAGCCGCCGTAGGGGCACCCGTAGGTGCAGTAGCCCTTGGACCCGAGGAAGTAGACGGCGCCGAAGCCGCAGACCAGGAGGAACGGGATGGCGACGTACCAGTCGGGGAATGTGGCCCAGTAGTCGGTGACGAGGAACTCGGTGGTCATCGCCTCGGGCGTGAGGGACTGGCCGAGCCACGGTGGGAGGCGTCCGGTCTCGTCCTCGAAGATTGGGGCGATGACGAAGCGGTGGAAGACCGGCCACACGAACATGTACAGCGCGGCGCAGACGGGGACGTAGACGAGCAGGCGGCTGCGGAAGGGCTTGGGTCGGATGCCGAACTTCTTGAGGATCCAGGAGGAGAGGTCCTGGAGGGCGATGACGTGGCACGCCCAGCCGCAGAAGTAGCGCCCGAAGATGATCGTCGAGAGCATGGCGAGTGCGAAGAGGACGAAGCCGGTGTTGACGACGCCCTCGCGCAGGGTTGCCATGGACTCTGAGGGCTCGACCGGGGAGACGGTGATGCCGGTGATGAGCCACTGCGCGATGTGGATGAGGATGGCGACGTGGACGCCGATGAGGACCCATGCTCGCCACTTTGCGGCGCGGCTGGTCTTGACGACGCCGCCCCCGCCGGCCCATGAGCCGTGCTTTCCGGGGCTCTTGAGGACGGGCAGAGAGAGGCTGTTTCCGTCCTTGGATGTCGCGTTCGCCTTTGCCATGGCTCCGTTCAACGGTACATCACGCGCGCGGGTGATGCCGGTTCGAGTCTCTTAGCGGCCACCACCCATTGGGCAGCCGGCTCCGTATCCGGTGGAGCCCTTTGCGAGGTTGTCCCGGACCATCCAGATGTCCGGGAAGAAGCGGATATCGACGGTCGAGCGGAGGTACTTTGCGCCGCTGGAGCCGCCGGTGCCGATTCCTGCGCCGATCATGCGTTCGACCATCTTGACGTGGTGGAATCGCCAGATGCTGGTGCGCTCCTCGAACTCGAGGAGTGCCTCGGCGAGGATGAACTGCGGGTAGCACTGCTGCCAGCACTCGTAGAGGCGTGAGAGTTCGCGGACGGTCGCCTCGTTGGGCTCGTGCGGCTTGGAGGTGTCGCGCTCGAGGATCTCGGCGGGGATGTCGAAGCCGACGCGCTTCATGTGGTGCAGGAAGTGGTCGTACATCGTGGGCGCCTTGAGCGCCTCTTCGAGTTCGGCCCGCTGCGATTCCTCGCCGACGAGGTTGAGCATCTTGGCGTTCTTCGCGCCGCAGAGGAACTCGAGCTTGCGGAACTGCACGCTCTGGAACCCGCTTGCGGTGCCGAGGCTGTCGCGGAACTGAACGAAGTTGGTGGCGAACATCGTCTCGAGGACGGGGATTTGCTCGATGAGCAGGTGCTGGATCTTCTGGACGCGTCCGAGGAGCTGGACTGCCTGGAGGGGGTGGTCGCCGTCGAGGTAGCGGTTGATCTGTCCGACCTCGTGGAGGATCTGCTTGAACCAGAGCTCGTAGACCTGGTGGCTGAGGATGAAGAGGAGCTCGTCGTGGTGTGCGGGCTCGGAACGGATGTGCTGGAGGCCGAGCAGTTCGGGCACCTTGAGGTAGGTGCCGTAGGTGAGCTTGGGGGCATGCTGGGGGAGGTCTGCATCACTCATAGCGCGATCGTACGCGGGTGGGGTCGCACGCACGCTGGATCGGCAGCTACGCTGGGCTCATGAAACTGGATCTCATCGGCAAACGGGCCCTGGTTTGCGGGGCGTCACAGGGGATCGGGCGAGCCGCGGCGGAGCAGATCGCCTCGCTGGGTGCGAGCGTGACGGTCGTGGCCCGGAGCGAGGACAAGCTGCGTCTGGTGGCGGCGGGGCTGGCGTGCGAGCACGGGCAGTCTCACGACACGCTGGTGGCGGACTTCTCTCGTCCTGATGAGGTTCGGGAGGCGATCGCGAGCGCGGTGGACCCCGAGCGTCCGTACCACATCCTGGTGCACAACACGGGCGGCCCTCCCGGGGGCCGGGCGATCGATGCGGATCCGGGGGCGTTTCTGAAAGCGTTTGAAGCGCACCTGATCTGCGGGCAGCACCTGGCGCAGGCGCTGGTGCCGGGGATGCGTGGGGCGGGGTACGGGCGGATCATCAACGTGATCTCGACGAGCGTGAAGGCGCCGATTCCGGGGCTCGGGGTTTCGAACACGATCCGCGGGGCCGTCGCGAGCTGGGCCAAGACGCTGGCTGCGGAACTTGGGCCTGACGGGATTACGGTCAACAACGTGCTGCCGGGGTTCACGGACACGGATCGGCTTGGCGAGCTCTTCGCGGCCAAGGCGGAGAAGACGGGCTCGACGCCGGAGCGCGTGCTGGAGGCGGCGCTGGCGTCGATCCCGGCGGGGCGTCTTGGGCGGCCCGAGGAGGTTGGCGCGGGAGTGGCGTTTCTGGCGAGCCCGGCGGCTTCGTACATCAGCGGGATCAACCTGCCGGTCGATGGCGGTCGGACGCAATCGCTGTAGCGGGCTGTCGGTGTTGACACCGTTCGGCGCGCCAGATGGTGACCCCCTGGAGGTACCATGGGGCGATGAGCAAGAACCCTGAAGACCCTGTCGTAGTCGGCGCGTTCATGGACGAGATGGAGGCTCGCCTGATCGCCCAGGAGCTCGAGGCTCGGGGGGTCCCGGCGGGCACGCTCGGGCACATGACGGCCGGCTTCCGGGCCGAAGCGCCCGGGATGGCGAAGCTGATCGTCCCGCAGCGTCACGAGGAGCGGGCTCGGGCGATCATGCAGGAGTTGCTCAGCGAGCCGATCGAGGTCGATTGGTCTGGCGTGGACTTCGACGCGACGGACGACGAGCCGTTCGAGGACGACGCGGACGCCGACGCCGAGGACGCGCAGTGAGCGCCGAGCGCCTGGGTCTGATGAATCTGATCGGCGGCCGATTCGTCGGGGCGCGCACGGGTGAGTCGCTCGCGGTCGTCGCGCCGGCGACGGGCGAGCACTACGCGGACGTCCCGCTGTCGGGGGCTGACGATGTGGCCGACGCGGTCGGTGCCGCGTCCAGCGCGTTCGCGCAGTGGAGCGCGACGCCGGCGTCGGAGCGGTCGCGGTTGATGCTGCGGCTGGCCGACTT
>JANQQG010000107.1 GCA_028285065.1 Phycisphaerales bacterium | reverse complement strand
GGCCTCGCCGTGGGCGTCGTCGCCGTCCTCGACCTTGGCGACGACGACGGAGCCCTTGACGCCGGCGTTGTCGGCGATGGTGCGGAGGGGGACCTCGAGGGCGCGGTAGACGACGTTCATGCCTGCGGCGACGTCGTACTTGGCGTGACCGATGTCATCGGCGGTGACGTCGTCGTTCTTGGCGAAGACGCTCTTCCACTCCTTCATGCGCTCGATGGCAGCGCGGGCGTGGATGAAGGAGACGCCGCCACCGGGGACGACGCCCTCGGCGACCGCTGCGCGGGTTGCGTGGAGCGCGTCCTCGACGCGTGCCTTCTTCTCCTTGAGCTCGGCCTCGGAGGCCGCTCCGACGTTGACCTGGGCGACGCCGCCGGCGAGCTTCGCGAGTCGCTCCTGGAGCTTCTCGCGGTCGTAGTCGCTGGAGGCGATGTCGATCTCGTTGCGGATCTGTGCGACGCGGTCCTGGATGTCGTCAGCCTTGCCGGCGCCCTGGATGATGGTGGTGTTGTCGGCGTCGATCTCGATCTTCTTGGCCATGCCGAGGTGCTTGAGCTCGACCTGATCGAGCGGCGTGCCGAGGTCCTTCATGACGGGCTCGGCGCCGGTGAGGACCGCGATGTCCTCGAGCATTGCCTTGCGGCGGTCGCCGTAGCCGGGTGCCTTGACGGCCGCGACCTGCAGGGTGCCGCGGAGCTTGTTGATGACGAGGGTTGAGAGGGCCTCCCCGGTGACGTCCTCTGCGATGATGAGCAGGGGACGCTTCTTCTCCATGACCTTCTCGAGGAGGGGGACGAGCTTCTGGACGGAGTCGATCTTGTCCTCGTGGACGAGGACGAGCGCCTTCTCGAACTCGACCTGCATGTCGTCGACGTTGGTGACGAAGTTCGGCGACAGGAAGCCGCGGTCGAACTGCATGCCCTCGACCACGTCGACGGTGGTCTCGAGGCTCTTGCCCTCTTCGACGGTGATGACGCCGTCGTTGCCGACCTTGGCGAACGCGTCGGCCATGATCTTGCCGATCTCGGCGTCGTTGTTGGCGCTGATGGTTGCGACGTTCTGGACGTCGTTCTTGCCGCTGATGGGCTTGGCGAAGCCACGGATGTCGTTGCTGGCGGCCTCGACACCCTTCTTCATGCCGCGGATGAGTGCGTTGGCGTCGACGCCGGCCGCGACGTAGCGGAGCCCTTCGCGGAAGAGGGCCTCGGCGAGGACGGTGGCGGTGGTGGTGCCGTCACCGGCGTCGTCGGAGGTCTTGCTTGCGGCCTCCTTGACGAGCTTGACGCCGAGGTTCTCCGTCTTGTCGGCGAGCTCGATCTCCTCGGCGACGGTGACGCCGTCCTTGGTGACGGTTGGGCCGCCCCAGGACTTGTCGATGACGGCGTTTCGTCCGCGGGGTCCGAGGGTGCTCTTGACGGCGCGGGCGAGCTTCTCGACTCCGGACAGGAGGGCGTGACGAGCGTCGATGTCGAAGGTGAGTTCCTTGACGGCCATGGGTGTCGTTCTCCGGTGCTTCTTGCTGGACGCGTGATTCGCGTGTGTGCTTGTTCGCTCGGCCCGGTCGGGTGTGTCGGTGGCTACAGCCACCGCGCGGACCTTCCGGGACGCCAGAGCATGGCAAGGGCGGTGCCACCGCCCCGGGCCCCCCGTTGACCCCCGCTCAAGGACGCGCCAGGGCGGTTTTGAGCGGTCGGGCGGGGCGCACGATCGCGCCAGACCTGACAGCCGATGGGTGGGAGGGCGTGGTGACTGCCGCTTTGGCAGGCATGGAGTTGGGAGTCGACCGGCGTCGCGCGCACCCATCTGATGCCGCGCCATGACGCGCCAGGCGCGATTGGCTACGATGCCGGCCTATGGCCCAGCCCCCGACCGTTGCCCACCTTCTCGCCAGCGTTGACGTGAGCAGCTATCTGCCGGTCATGATCCTGGTGACCATGGCGGTGACGTTCGCCGTGGCGAACCTGGTGCTGACGAAGCTGCTGGGCCCCGCCCGAGATGGGGAGGAGAAGGGCGGGACGTACGAGTCGGGGATGAACCCCGTTGGGACCGCCCGGAAGCGGTTCAACGTGCGGTTCTACCTGATCGCGATGGTGTTCTTGCTGTTCGACATCGAGATCATCTTCCTCTACCCGTGGGCGGCGACGTTCCCGAATCTGGAGGCGGGTTCGAGCGACGCGCTCTTGTGGCTGGTGCGGATCCTGTTCTTCCTGCTCACGACGGTTGTGGCGTACGTGTACGGGTTCAGGAAGGGCGTCTTCCGCTTCGATTGACGGGATCACCCGTCGCGGTTGGGCGTACAAAGAAGCGATGATCCCGGCCCACGAACGTCTGATCGCGGCAGTGATCGCGGCAGGGTGCCTCGGCGTCCTGGTGACCGCCGCGCTCTTGGCGCCGTCGGCCGAGGGGCATGGGACGCACGAGCAGCTTGGGCTCCCGCCTTGCGGGTTTCTGAGCATCACGGGTGAGCCGTGCATGACGTGTGGGATGACGACGAGCTTCACGCATGCAGCGAATGCGGACTTCGGGAAGAGCTTCGTGACGCAGCCGATGGGGACGGTGGGTGTGATCGCGACGGCGACGCTGTTCTGGATCGCCCTGCACGGGGCGGCGTTCGGCTCGCAGGCGCTGCGGCTGACGGGGCGGCTGATCCGCCCGCGGGCGCTGTGGGTGATCGGCGGGCTCTGGACGGCGAGTTGGGTCTATAAGATCTCGACATGGCAGGGGTAACGACGATGCGACGAGGACGACTGCTCGCGGCGGGGCTGCTGGCGCTGGGCGCGGGTGTGATGGGGTCTGGGTGCCAGCTCGGTGCGCTCGTGGGCGGGATGGCCGCCAGTGCGCAGCGCAAGGGCGTGACCGAGGTGTCGGCCCAGTACCGGGGGCTGGAGGGGACGACGTTTGCCGTGATCGTGGCGGCGGACCGCGTGATCGAAGCGGACCACCCGACGGTGGTGCCTGACCTGACGGTGACGGTGACGAAGCGTCTGGAGGAGAACGCGGGGGCGGCGGGGCGCGTGCCGCACCAGGGAGTGCTTGCGTACCAGGCGACGAATCCGTCGTGGAGCCTGATGTCACCGGAGGAGATCGGGCGCGAGTTCGGGGTGGATCGTGTGGTGTACATCGAGCTGATCGAGTACCGGCTGCACGAGCCGGGCAACGAGTATCTGTGGAACGGCGTCGCTGCGGGGCGTGTGCGCGTGTACGAGATGGACGCATCGATCGCGGAGTACGCGGCGTTCGAGCGTTCGATCCAGGCGAGCTTCCCCGACGGGACGGGCTTCGGTCCGGCGCAGGTGCCGCAGCGGACGGTCGAGGTTGCGCTCGCCTCTCGTTTCGTGGACTTGACGACTGAGCTGTTCTACGACCACGAGCGGCCCAACAGCCGGAGGTACTAGCTTTGACGCCATTGCGAAGCACCCTTGCGCTGATTGGCGCGTTGTGCGCCTTGGCGCTGCTGAGCGCCTGCAACATCCTCGGTCCGGTGATGTACTTCGCCGCGGGGCCGCCGGACGTGGAGGCGCGATATGAGATCAACGACGCGGATACGGCGGTGATCTTCGTCGATGACCGTCGCAGTGCCGTGCCGACGCGGAGCGCGCGCCGGACGATCGGCGTGACGGCCGAGCGTGAGATGCTGGCCAACGAGGCGGTCGGTGACATGATCCGGACGGCTGACGTGATGGCGGTGGTTGCGCGTGAGGACTACAGCACGCCGTTGGGGATCGCGGAGGTCGGGCAGGCTGTCGGTGCGGACGTGGTGGTGTACGCGACGATCGACGCGTTCACGATCTCGCCGGACGGTCAGTCGCTTGCGCCCAAGGGCATCATGCGGGTGAAGATCATCCGGTCCGAGGACAGCGAGCGACTGTGGCCGGTCGACAACAAGCTGGGCGCGAGCGTGGAGGTTGCGCTCGCGCGGCGGACGGGTCCGGCGCCGCGTGATCCTGCGGAGCTTGCGCGTGTCGAGCGTGAGCTTGCGGAGGCGATGGGCGACCAGCTTGCGCGGCTGTTCTACACGTACAGCCAGGACTCCTCGAAGACGCGCGTTGGCGAGACCGCGTACACCGGGAGCAACTGACGGTGGGCGAGCGGTCCCTGCGGCGCATCGTGCATGTGCTTGCGCCTTCGCCGTGTCTGAGCGATGACGACTTGCTTGCGTGCCGCGCATCGATCGAGGCGACCGGTGATCGTGTTGATCATGTGATCCTGCGTGCGAGTGGTGACGACACGGAGCCCGAGGGTCGGCTGGCGGGGCTGCCTCGACCGATTCCGCTTCCTCGTCGGGCGTCGCGTGCGTCGCGGCGGGTGGTGGCGAGCGCTGCGGGTGACGGGGGGGCGTTGATTCAGCGTTGGGGCGCGCCCCGGCGGTCGCTGCTGCCGGATCCGATCGGTGGCGGGTTTCCGCGTGTGCTGGGGTTGTCGCGTCCTCCGTGCAGCGCGCGTGATCGTGTTCGTCCTGAGATGAAGCTGGCGCGCTTGGGCCCGATCGAGGAGCCTGTGTTCGCGGTTGGGCGCGCGATGGCGGACCGGTGGGGTGAGGCGCTGGGCGCGCCGGTGGAGCATGTGCCGCTGCCGGTGATCGGGCGTTCGGAGCCGCGCGCGGGTCGGGTGATTGCGCTGGTTGGGGGAGCGGAGCGTGGTCCGGACCTGCGTTGGTTCGCGTTCAGGATCGGGGTGCTGAACGTCGCGGGGATGAAGACGATCGGGATCGGGCCGACGGGCGCGCCGGGGCGGGAACGGTCGCTGCGGTTTGCTCGCTTGCAGCGGGGGAACCTGCGGCTCGAGCTGCACGACGGGTGTCTGGACGACGCGCTGCGGGCGGCGGACATCGCGGTGGCCGCACCGGGGAGCGGGCCGCTGGTGTACGAGCGTGCGGCGCGGCTTGGGGTTCCGATCGTCGGTGTCGGGACGCGTTCGATCGACGAGGCGGTGCATCCGGATCCGGAGGTGCTGCTGGCGCGTCGGCCGGATTCGCCTCGGATGGTGTGGGTGCTGGCGCGCATTCTCGAGGGGGACCCGCCCAGTGGGCAGCTCAATGGCGTTGCGGCTGCGCCCGGGGATGCGTTTGGTGACGCGTTGGTGGAGCTGTGGAGCCGCAGCGTGGGAGCGAGCGCATGAGCAACGATCGGATCGGTGTGTTGTTCATCTGCATGGGGAACATCTGCCGGTCGCCGCTGGCGGAGGGCGTGTTCATCGATCTTGCGCGTGAGCGTGGTGTGCTGGAGCGGTTCGTGATCGACTCGTGCGGGACGGGTGGGTGGCACGCGGGCGAGCGTGCGGATCCTCGTGCGCGGGAGGTCGCTCGGCGGAACGGGCTGGAGCTGACGTCGCGAGCGCGCAAGTTCGATCCGCGCTCGGACATCGATGGGTTTGCGCACCTGATCGTGATGGACCGGGCCAACCGGGATGACATCCTCGACGCGGGTGCGCCGAGCGAACGCGTGCGGCTGCTGCGCGCGTTCGATCCGGAGCTGGCCGGGGCGGACGAGGGGAGCCTGGACGTTCCGGACCCGTACTGGGGCGGCGCGGACGGGTTCGACAACGTCTTCGCGATGGTGACGCGGGCGTGCGAGGGGTTGCTTGACGAACTGAGCGCCTAGGCGAGCGGGCTCAGCGGCGGCGCTTGTTCTTCTCTGGCGGGAGCTCGAAGTCGCCGGTGTCGACGGGGTCGTTTGAGCGGCGGGGCGTCTTCTGGGACTGGAAATCGAGCCACTGATCGGCGATCTGCGTGCGCGGGCTGGTGTACCAGCCCCAGCACATGGGCGAACCGTGCGCGACGACGCCGGCGATTGGCGGGTGGTAGTGGTGTGCGAAGGGGAGCGCGTCGTCGAGTTCGTCGTGGGTTCCGAAGTAGTCCCAGGTTCTGTCGAGCTTCGGGGCGCGGGAGCTCTTGCTGCGGATGCGGTCGATGTCGACGGGGATCCAGAGTTCCCTCTGTGCCTTGGGGTCGTAGAGGCAGAACTCGACCCAGCTCTTGAGGTCTCCGGATCCGCCGGAGCGGCGCAGGCCCCGGTCTTCGCCCTTTGACTCGCGGAGGTCCCATGCGATGACGGGGCGGGCCGGCAGGCCGGCGGCGCGGTAGAGCGCGACGAGGGCGGCTGCGATGTCGTGGCGGCTTCCGCGTTCGCGCTCGATGGTCGTCGAGGCGGACTGCATGTCGAAGCCCTGGAGCTTGAGCGTGTCGCGATCGGCGAGCGTGCCGTTGCCGCTGGGCTGGAACATCTCGACGGCCTGCTGGGCGAAGAACTTGGCAAGGACGACGGGCTTGATCGACTTGGGGTCCTTGCCCTGTGTCCACTTCTTGACGAGGTCCTGGACGGGTTGGCTGGTGTAGTCGATCGCGTACTGGGGGCTGAAGGTCGAGAGGGCGTTGGGGCCCCACGCCTCGGTCGGCCAGGGCACTTCGTTGGCGGCCTTCTCGTCGAACCAGGTCTCCCAGGTGAGCATGGGGATCTGGAGGCGCAGGTCGGCCTCGCGTCCCTTCTTGTCGGAGAATCGCCAGAGGCCGAAGCGCGAGCCGGAGTGGTCGACGATCGCGGTGGGCTCGGTCGCGACGACACGGTCATTCCAGCGCAGGTCGCTGGTGAGGTCGTCGGTGTTGACCCAACTCGACGCGGTGTGTCGGAGGACGGGGAAGACGAAGGTGCCTTCCTTCACGTCGAACGGCGTGCTGACGATGGTGCCGCCGGACTGCTGGTAGTAGGCCTGGAGGTGGACCTGGACCTTGAGGGTCCAGTTCTGCATGCGCTCGCGGAACATGATGTCGTCGAGCGGTGACTTGACGGGCTGGGCGCGCAACGCGGCCGGGGTGGCGGCGTGCGCTGCGGCGGGGAGCGCCATGGCGCCAAGGACAAGACCGGTGGCCTCTCGGCGTGTGATGCGCGGGTCGGGCAGGGTCATCCGGACGCTCCTTCCTCGGCGGGCGCGTTGCCCGCGGTCTCGGTCAGTTCGGACCCCCCATCAACTTCGTCCCCGCCAACGGCGTCGGCGTCCGTGGGCGCAGCATCCCCCTGCTCCTCAACGTTGGACGCTCCCGGGAGTCGTTCGTTCCCCTCCTCCGGGAGTGGGAGGTCCTTAAGGGAGGCAAGGCCGAACGAATCGAGGAACTGGCGTGTCGTGCCGTAGAGCATCGGGCGTCCGAGTTCCTCGGCGCGTCCGACGACGGTGAGGAGTCGCCGGTCGAGGAGCGTGCGGAGGACCTCGCCGCAGGCGACGCCTCGGATCGCCTCGAGCTGTGCCCGGGTGACGGGCTGGCGATAGGCGACGATGGCGAGGGTCTCGATGGCGGCCCGAGAGAGGCTGGTTCGAGCACGCGCGCCGCGGAAGGCCGCGATGGCATCGGCGTACTCGGGGTTCGTCATGATGCGGAAGCCGCCGGCGAGTCGCTCGATGCGGAATGCTCGTCCGCTCTCGGCGTATGAGGCGTTGAGGGCGGCGATGGCTTCGCGGACATGCTGCTCCGCTTGGTCGTCGCCCGGGAGGACGGCCTCGGCGAGCTTCGAGGCTGGGGCGGGCCGGTCGACGGAGAGGAGGATGGCCTCGATCGCGCCCGCGATGGGATCGGCATCGGTGGGCTTGGCTTCGGTGGCGGTCGTCGTCTTGCTGGTCGTCTTGGGGCTTGAAGGCATCCCCCAATGCTACCGGGGGCGCGGGCTCCGAGCCGCACCCCCCCACCCCCACCCAACCCCCCACCCCACCCGCTGGTGGCCAATCCTGCCCAAGGGACCGACGTATGCTCGGCGCATGAGCGATGCGTCCATGCTCCCGTCCTCGCAGCACCGCTACGACTCGCTCCCGGAGCTGAGCGAGGGCGTGCTGTATCGGCGTCGCGAGACGACGTTTCTGATCCTGTCCGGGATCTTCCTGGGCACGCTGGCCATGCTGAACATCCTGGGGATCACCAGGTTCATCACGCTGTACGAGGTCACGGACAGCGCGGGCGAGACCGCGGAGTGGCGCGGCGTGCCGCTCGTCTTTGCGGTTGCGATCGGTGTGCTCCCGTACCCGATCACGTTCCTGTGTACGGACTTCATCAGTGAGCTGTACGGGCGTGCCCGCGCCAACCGGGTGGTGTGGGTCGGGTTCATCCTGAACCTGTGGGTGATGTTCATCCTGTGGATCGGCGGTGTGCTTCCGGGTTCGGACTCGGAGGTGTTCACGAGCGTTCGCACACTCGCGTTCGGAGCGGTGACGGCCTCGATGATCGCGTACCTGGTCGCGCAGCTGATTGACGTGCACGTGTTCCACTTCTGGAAGAAGCTGACCAAGGGCAAGCACCTGTGGCTGCGCAACAACGGGTCGACGTTGGTGAGCCAGCTCGTGGACACGACGGCGGTGATCTTGATCACGCACTTCTACGCAGACGCGCTGAAGCCGTCGCCCGATCACGCGTTGTGGCCGCAGCTGCTGCTGTTCATCGCGACGGGGTACGTGTTCAAGGCGTTGGTTGCGCTGGTTGACACGGTCCCGTTCTACTTGGGCGCGCCGCGCTTGGCGAAGTTCCTGAGGGTGCCGCCGCCGGACGCGTTGCCTTCCACGTCGGGTGCTGCGGCGGTCGAGGCGGGCGTTGGCTGAGCGATGCGCTTTCTTCTGACCTCGTACGGGACGAGCGGCGACGTGAACCCGATCGCGAGCGTGGGGGCGGCGCTGGCGAGGCGCGGGCATGTCGTCGAGTTTGCGACGCTGCGTCCGTACAGGGCGTTGATCGAGCGTCTTGGCATGTCGTTCCGTGAGATCG
Organism: Phycisphaerales bacterium; assembly: GCA_028285065.1. GTDB lineage: Bacteria > Planctomycetota > Phycisphaerae > Phycisphaerales > UBA1924 > JANQQG01. The sequence goes on along the minus strand of JANQQG010000107.1, from coordinate 792 downwards.
ACGCGGGGTGGGCGCCGGCCGACCTTGCGCACACCCCCAAGTTGGTGACGACGAAGGGTGGGTCGATCAAGATGCTGCGGCGGGTGCTGATCCCGGCGATCCCGTCGACGGCCCGGGCACTCGAGGAGGCGGTCGCGGAGGGGCGGCCCGACGCCATGTTCGGGCACCACGTCAGCTTCGCGGGGGCGTGGGTGGCAAAGCGCCACCGGATCCCCTGGGCGACGGCGGCGCTCGCGCCGACGTCGTGGCCATCGATCGAGCAGTTCAACATCTACCCGGGGATGCCGGACATCGATCGGGCACCGCGTTGGACGCTGCGTCTGGGCAACGCGATCGGTGGGCGGATGACGACTCGCGCGACGGAGCCGTACATCCAGCGGTTTCGTGCAAGACTTGGCTACGGCGAGCGGCCGGCTGGCGGGACGCTGCTGGGGGAGATGCTGTCCTCGGGGCCGAACCTCGGGCTGTGGTCGGAGTGCTTCCGCCCTGCGGCGGGTGACGATCCGGCGGACTCGCACGTTTGCGGGTTCACGCGCTTGGATGGGCATGAGTCATCGCCGGCGAGTGAGGAGGCGCTCGCGTTCGCCGACGAGTCGGCGGACGGTGCACCGGTCCTGATCACGCTGGGGACGAGCGTGACGCATGCGAGACCGGAGTTGCTCGAACGGGCGGAGCGGGCGTGCGCGCGTGTCGGGGTGCGTGCGATCGTGCTGGATGGGGCGACGGAGCCAGCGGAGCGTGTCGGGAGCGGGCTGCTGCGGCTGGCGCGCGCGCCGCATGGGGCGCTGATGC
>JANQQG010000102.1 GCA_028285065.1 Phycisphaerales bacterium | reverse complement strand
GGGCTGGGGTTCATCGTTCGGTTCTTCGACATCGCGCTGGTGGCTGTGCGGTTCCTCATCGTGGCGAGCATCCTCGGCGTCGAGCTCTCACCGGAGAAGGCGCTGGTGGCCGCGTGCGTGTACTTCGTCGTGGGAGCCGCGGCACCGACGGGAACGGCCGGCGTTCGCGAGGGGGCGACGCTTGGCGCGTTCGGGTTCGATGAGAGCATGCTGGCGCTGATCCTGGCGGTCAGCGCGGCGGACGTGATCGCGGCCGGGCTCGGGACCGTCGCGGGGCTGGTGTGGCTGCGCCCGGACCGGATCCTGGCCCAACGCGACCCCACCCCCTCGACGCCCGCCACCCCCCCACCGCCCCCCACAACCGCTGCGGGTGGTTCGAGGGAGGGGGACTGACCCCGATCAGTCCTGGGTTTCCTTGCGGACGTGTGTGATCGTGCGCTCGGTGCAGAGGCCGGGCATCACGCGGACAAGGTCGCCGACGCCGGCCTCGAGCGTGAAGCAGAAGCGATCGGCGCGGCGCTCGAGGCGTCCGGCCTGTGCGTCCCACACAACGCGGATCTCGGTGTCATCGACGGTTGCGCTGAGTTCGATCTCATTGGCGCCCTTGTCGGGGCCGCCGGTCGTTGAAGGTCGTTCGATGCGGATGCGTTCTTTTCCGTCGACGTGGACGCGGGAGCGGTCGTCGATGCGGTCGAGTGTCAGGTTGGCCGTGCGCCTGACGCGGGCGGACTCGCCGATGATGCTGGAGCGCGTGGTGACGGACCACGACTCACCGGGGGCGCGCTCGGTGAGCTTGGCGTCTGGTGCACGGTCGACGCCGAAGATCGCGGCGAACGTTTCGGCGCCCATGCCGGCGCGGAAAGGGCCGAGCGCCCGCTCGCCGACGCGCGAATGGGCCGCGGCGGCGTCAAATGCGGGCTCGAGACCCGCGAGGCTCGTGACGCGTCCGTCGGGTCCGACATCCATGAGCAGGACGCGTGCGCGCAGCGCCTCGGCGACGTCTGCGAGGGCGAGGTCGACGGGGTGGGCGCGCATCGTGTCTTCGTCGGTCCCAGGCTCCGCCTCGTCGCCCTCGCGGCTGCGTACGCTGGCCGTGCGGCCCTCGACTTCTGCGGTCAGCCCGACCTCGACGAAGACGCCCGTGACGGCGCGGAGGCCGCTCGCGTCGTCGATGCCGGCAACGGTCAAGCGGAGCAGCGCGTCGAGGCGGTAGGACTCGATGCCGGGCGCCGCCTCGCCCTCACCCGCCGGGATGGGGAAGGTGGTCAGGGTCTCGATGCGGTAGAGCAGCCGGTCGCCGAGGGCGAGCTTCGGCGCAAGCGAGACCTTCTCTGCGGCGCGCGCCTCCGGCTGGGTCGCGGCTCCTTGAGAGGAGCCGAGCCAGGGGGAGCAGGCGAGGAGAATGCTCGAGACGGCCGCGAGACGGATCGGCGATCGTGTGCGTCGTGCCATGGACAAAGCGTACGTGGGCCGCGCCGGCCTCGTACGATCTTGCGTCATGCGTTTGGCACTGGCACAGATCAACCCGATCGTCGGCGACCTGGCGGGCAATGCGGCCCTGATGCGTTCGTGGATTGAGCGCGGCGTCGAGGCGGGGGCAGACCTGATCGTGTTCCCGGAGCTGAGCCTGACGGGGTATCCGCCCAAGGACTTGCTGCTGCAGGAGGGGTTCCTCGAGGAGGCGGTCGCCCAGGGGCGTGCGCTGATCGAGGGATCTCCGGCGGAGGCGACGGTCGTCTTTGGATCGCCGCTGCCGATCGGGGAGCATGAAGAGGGCGTCGAGCACGGGTCGCGGAGGACCGGGCTGGCCAACGGGCTGGTTGCGTGCCGCGGCGGGGAGATGGTGGCGTGGTACGACAAGCGGTTGCTGCCGACGTACGACGTGTTCGACGAAGACCGGTACTTCGAGCCGGGCTCGCGTCCGGTGGTGATCGAGGTCGCGGGCGTGCGCGTGGGGCTGAGCATCTGCGAGGACCTATGGCGCGGCGAGGACGTCGGGTTCGCCGACCGATACATGCGCGCGCACGATCCGGTCGGTGAGCTTGTGAAGCCGCCGGACGGTTCGCCGGGTGCGCAGGTCGTCGTCAATCCGTCGGCTTCGCCGTTCGTCCTCGGCAAGGCGGAGCGGCACTTGGCGCTGCTGCGCGAGCACGCGACGCGCCACGGTGTGTACGTGGCGGCCGTGAACCAGGTGGGCGGGAACGACGAGCTGATCTTCGATGGGCGCGCGCTGCTGATCGCGCCGAGCGGGGCGACGGTCGGGGCGGCCCCGGTGTTCGAGGAGCACCTGCTGATCACTGACATCGATCCTGCGGGTGCTGAGCCGTCGCCGGTCGGGGCGGATCCTCGCACGTCGATGTGCGAGGAGGAGACGGTGTACCGGGCGCTTGTGTTGGGGACGCGCGACTATTGCCGCAAGACAGGGTTCAAGAGCGCGGTGCTCGGTCTGAGCGGTGGGATCGACTCGTCGGTGGTGGCGGTGATCGGTGCGGCCGCGCTTGGGCGCGGGAACGTGCACGGCGTGAGCATGCCGAGCCGGTACTCGTCGGAGCACTCGCGGACGGACGCGTCGGAGCTCGCCGAGCGTCTGGGTGTGCCGATGCGGACGATCCCGATCGAGGACGCGTTCATCGCGGTCGAGAAGTCGATGGACGAGGCGTTCGAGGGGACGGAGATGGGCGTGACGGAGGAGAACATCCAGTCGCGCCTGCGCGGGCTGATCGTGATGGCGCTGTCGAATAAGTTCGGCCCGATCGTCCTGACGACGGGGAACAAGAGCGAGCTGGCGGTGGGGTACTGCACGCTGTACGGGGACATGAACGGCGGGCTTGCGGTGATCAGCGACGTGCCGAAGCTGAGCGTGTACCGGCTTGCACGCTGGATGAACGAGCACCCGGAGAAGCTGGGGATCGAGGGGCTTACGGCGGGGACCGAGGGGCCGATCCCGCCCGGCGTGATCACGAAGCCGCCTTCGGCGGAGCTGCGTCCGGATCAGACGGACCAGGACTCGCTGCCGGAGTACGAGGTGCTCGACGAGATCGTGCGTCGGTACGTCGAGGGTCGGGAGCACCCGAAGCGGATCGTCGAGGAGACGGGGTTCGATGCGCGGGTCGTTGCTCGGATCGTGCGTCTGGTGGACGTCAACGAGTACAAGCGCAAGCAGCTCGCGACGGGGCTGAAGCTGACGAGCATCGCGTTTGGCTCGGGGCGGCGCGTGCCGATCGCGCAGGGGTACCGGCCGGATCGGTCGGTGTAGAACGAGACTGAACTGTGGTGGGTTACTCGTCGCGGACTGCGACGGGCTCGGCGTCTGCCGGGGTGTCGACGGGCGCGGCGGCTTCGCCGGTGTGGACGCGCTTGGGGATGTAGGTCGCGCCGCGCTCGGCGAAGCCGGCGATCTGCGGGCCGCCGATGAAGGCGAAGACGATCACGCCGGTTGCGCTGAGCAGGGCTGCGGTGCGCCGTCCGCTCATGGGGGCCATCTTCAGTTCCGGGCGCGTCGGGAGCTTCTCGGGGTTCTCGAGGAGCGTGAGGGCGACGAGGCGGAGGTAGTAGAAGGCGGCGATCGCGGAGTTGAGGCCGAGGATGATGACCAGGGGGATCTCTTCGGCGCTGATGGCGCTCGTGAAGAGCGGGAGCTTGCCGACGAAGCCGAGCAGCGGGGGCAGCCCGAGCAGGCCGAAGGCGGAGAGCGCCATGACGGCGGCCATGGAGGGGTGTGTCTTCCAGAGGCCGCGGAGGTCGTCGAGGTCGTCCGCTTCTTCGGGCTCGCCATCGGGCGAGGTGCGCTCGAGGCAAGCGAGGACGGCGAAGGCGCCGACGGTCGAGATGCCGTAGACAAAGAGGTAGAAGAGGACGGCCGCGAAGCCGGAGGTCGCGATGGATGCGTCCGCGCCGGCGGCCTGCGCAAGGCCGGGGCCCGCGAGGACACCGACGAGCATGTATCCGGAGTGCGCGATCGAGGAGTACGCGAGCAGGCGCTTGGCGGAGCGCTGCAGGAGCGCCAGGACGTTGCCGACGGTCATCGTCAGGACCGCGAGAACCCAGACGAGTGCGTGGATCGGCTCGGGCAGTGCGCCATCGGGCCAGCGGACGCAAGCGAGGATGAGCAGGATGGCGATGAAGCCGGCGGTCTTGGGGACGAACGCCAGCATGGCGGCGACGGGGGCCGAGGCGCCCTGGTAGACGTCGGGCGTGTAGAAGTGCATTGGGACGGCGGCGATCTTGAAGCAGAGCCCGAGGAGGCTGAGCATGATCCCGCCGATCGCGATCGGCCCCAGGCCGCCTTCGGCCTGCTGCTGGGCGAAGACGGTGGCGATGGTTGCGAGGTCGGTGGAGCCTGCTGCGCCGTAGATGAGGACGAATCCGTAGAGGAAGACGGCCGCGCCGAGCGCGCCGAGGAAGAAGTACTTGACGGCCGCTTCCTTCGAGCGGTTGCGTCCGGTGCTGACGGCGACCATGACGTAGGTGGGGAGGCTGACGAGCTCGAGTGCGAGGAAGAGCCAGATGAGGTCGTCGGCGCCGGCGCAGAGCATCAGGCCGGTCATGGAGAAGAGGAAGAAGGACCAGAACTCACCGGTGTTGGATCGGAGCGCGTCGAACTTGGCGCCGCGGTCGATCATCGCCTCGTAGACGCGGTCGGCGGAGCCGGCCAGCAGGAGCGCGAGGAGCACGCCGACGCCTGCGACGAGGGTCTTGGCGTACATCGGGAGCATGGGCAGCGGCGTCTCGGCGCCGGGCGTGGTCGTCAGGGCGAGCACGCCGGCGAAGACGAGTCCCATGATCGCCAGGCCCGGGCAGAGGCGGCGCAGCGCCGCCTGCGGGCTCAGACCGAGCACCATAACGGCGCAGGTGGTGATGAAGAGCGTGATCTCGGGGTAGAGCGAGGCGAGTTTGGCTTCCATCACTCACCCTCCCCTTCGTTGGTCGTGCGGAGCGTGATCGGCTCGCCGGTCGGCGCGTCCGCGGCTTCGTCCGTTGCGAGGTCGACCGGCGGGACGGCGAGGTGCTCGCGAGCGCTCTCGACCCGGACGGCCATCGCGCGGGTCGGCGCTTCGAGCGAGCGGAGCACCGGCGTCGGGTACAGGCCCAGGAAGAGGCAGGCGACGGCGAGCGGAATGAGCACGCCGATCTCGCGTGCGTTCAGGTCGGTCGGAAGAGCGTGGTCGTCGTGAGAACTCGCGCTGTGTCCTTGGGGCTCGCGGAGTTCGCCCCAGACGACCTTGCCGACCATGTACAGGATGTAGATGGCGGTGACGATGAGGCCGAGTGCGGCGAATGCGGCGAACCAGGGTCCGAGGTCGCCGACGGTCCCGGCGATGGAGCCGGTGCCTGTCCAGGCGCCGGACTGGAACGCGCCGAGGAGGCACATGAACTCGCTGACGAAGCCGTTGAGGCCGGGGAGTCCGACGGAGGCCATGGCGAAGAAGACCATGAAGCTGGACCAGACGGGCATGCGCTTGGCGAGGCCGCCGAGTTCGCCCATCGATCGCGTGTGGTATCGCTCGTAGACCATTCCGATGAGGAGGAAGAGTGCGCCGGTCGAGAGGCCGTGGTTGATCATGTAGAGGACGGAGCCGCTGAGTCCGATCGAGTTGAGCGCGAAGAGTCCGAGGACGCAGAAGCCGAGGTGGCTGACGGAGGAGTAGGCGACGAGCTTCTTGACGTCGCGCTGCACCCAGCAGACGAGGCCCGCGTAGACGATGCCGATGATCGCGAGGACGGCGATTACCGGCGCGAGCTCGATCGCGCCGAGCGGCGTCATGCCGAGGCAGAAGCGGTACATGCCGTAGGTGCCGAGCTTGAGCAGCACGCCGGCGAGGACGACGGAGCCTGCGGTGGGCGCCTCGGTGTGTGCGAGGGGCAGCCACGTGTGGAACGGGAAGAGCGGGACCTTCACGGCGAAGCCCACGATGAGGGCCGCGAAGACCCAGGTCTGCACGAACGCGGGCATCCCGCCGGCGTCGGGGCTGAGCATCGCGAGGGACTCGAGTGCCTGGAACGAGAAGGTCCAGCCGCCGGCGCCGGCGTAGGCGCCCTGGGCGACCTGGGTCGCGTTCCACCAGCAGAGGAAGACCACGCCCGCGAGGGTGATCAGCGAGCCGGTGAACGTGTAGAGGAAGAACTTGGTGGCGGCTGCCTTGCGGTTGGAGGAGCCGTAGAGGCTGATGAGCATGTAGAGGGGGACGAGCGTGAACTCGAAGAAGACGTAGAAGAGGACCGCGTCGCGTGCGCAGAAGACGCCGGCCATCGCGCCCTGGAGGACGAGCAGCCAGGCGTAGTAGGTCTTGGGCCTGGTGGAGACGGCGCTGAAGGAACTGATCACGAGGATCGGCCCGAGGAACGCGGTCAGCCCGAGCAGGAGCATGGCGATGGAGTCGACGCCCATCGAGAGCTCGATGCCGAACTGCGGGAGCCAGGGGTACGTGGTCTTGAGCTGCTGCATTGCGCCGAGCGACCAGTCGAACTGGTACAGCGCGATGATCAGGAAGACGCCCAGTTGTAGGAAGGTGCCGACGACGCCGATGAGCTTGGCCTGCGCGCTGGGCGCGAGGGCGATGAGCAGCCCAAAGACGATCGGGAGCAGGATGAGCAGTGCGAGCATCACAGCAGCGTCACCAGCACTACGAGGAGGACGACAACGCCCACGCCGCCGACCATGCGGATTGCGTAGGAGTGGAGCAGACCGTTCTGAGCGGGGCGGATCGTGCGTCCGAAGAGGCGCGGGAGCCACCCGAAGAGGTTCACGAGGCCGTCGACCAGCAGACGGTCGAGTGCGTGGGAGATGTGTGCGATGACACGGAGGGGCATCGCGATGGTCGCGTGGTAGAGCTCATCGACGAGCCACTTGCGCTCGGCGAGGTGGGCGACGGGTCCGACCTTGGGCACGAGCGCGTCGGCGCGGCTGGTCTCTGCCTCGGACCGGTTCCCGATGCCGAGTGACCAGAGGCCCTTGGGTCCGTGCAGGAAGGCGGCGATGAGGATGCCGGTCACGCCGAAGACGGCGGAGACGTAGTACATGACCTTGTGCGGGTCCATCCCCAGGACGGTCCCGGTGTGGTCGCCCGCGCCGATCCCGCCTGCGGTGGAGGTGGCGATCATGTCGTCGGCCCAGTGCATCGGGTAGAGGAACGCGACCAAGATGGAGCCGACCAGCAGGATCCCGAGGACGAGGTTGATTGCCCAGCCGGGTGCGTGCGCGTGGAAGTTGGCCTTGGCCTCTTCCATGGACTCGCCCTCGTGCGGGTGCAGGTCCTCGCCGGGCTCTGCGTGCGTGGGGCCGACGAAGACGCGGAAGAAGACGCGGAAGGTGTAGTAGGCGGTGAGGCCCGCGGTGATCAGCAGGACCCAGCCGGCGATTGCGTGTCCGTTGACGAAGCTCTCCGCGAGGATCATGTCCTTGGAGAAGTAGCCCGCGGTGAAGGGGACGCCGGCGAGGTTGAGGCAGCCGACGAGCATGGCGAGGCTGACGATGAGCCAGCCCTTCATGGACATGACGCCGCTGAGCTTGCGGAGGTCGAGCTGTCCGGCGAAGCCGTGCATGACGGCGCCGCAGCAGAGGAAGAGGGTCGCCTTGAAGAAGGCGTGCGTGAAGACGTGGAATGCGCCGCCGGAGGGCGCGAGGACCGCGACGCCGACGAACATGTAGCCGAGCTGGCTGACCGTCGAGTACGCCATGATGCGCTTGATGTCGTACTGGCGCATCGCGATGGTCGCGGAGAGGAGTGCCGTGAACGCACCGATGAGGATGACGAGTCCGAGTGCGGCCTGGTTGGCGGCGAAGACGGGCAGGAAGCGGGCGACGAGGTAGACGCCCGCGGTAACCATCGTCGCGGCGTGGATGAGGGCGCTGACTGGTGTCGGGCCCTCCATCGCGTCGGGCAACCAGACGTACAGCGGGAACTGTGCGCTCTTGCCGAACGCGCCGACCGCCAGCAGGATCGGGATGAGCTCGACCTGCCACGGGATGGACGCGAAGTCACCCGCCTGTGCGAGGGCGAGGTACTTGGGGAACATCTCCGGGTCGTGGAAGAGCTGCGCGTACTCGAGCGTGCCGAAGTGCACGAACGTGAGCATGACGCCCAGGGAGAGCCCCAGGTCGCCGATGCGGTTCATGATGAAGGCCTTCTTGGCGGCCGCGACGGCCGACTCCTTCTTGTAGAAGTAGCCGATGAGCAGGTAGCTGCAGAGGCCGACGCCTTCCCAGCCGAGGAAGAGCAGGAGCAGGTTGTCGCCCATGACCAGGCATGCCATGGAGAAGACGAAGAGGTTGAATGCGAAGAAGAAGCGGCAGTAGCCGGGTCCCTTGTCGTGGGACATGTACTCGCTGGCGTAGAGGGCGATCAGGGTCGCGAGGCCCGTGACGAAGAGCATCCACAGGCAGGTCAGCGAGTCGACGTAGAACGAAAAGTTCGCGACGAGCGCCTGGCCCTCGGATCCCCACTGGAAGTTGATCCAGTCGAACGCCTTTGCGACGGCCCACTGGCTGCCGCCGTCGGCGCCGGTGGTCTGCTGGAACATGACGAAGGCCGCGACGAAGGCGCCGGCGAGTCCCGCGACGGTGATCCATGCGGGGAGCTTGCTCTTGACCTTGAAGATGGCGCAGAGGACGCAGAGGAGCGAGCCGAGGAGCGGGAGGAACGGGATCGCCATGACCCACGCGCCGATGTCTCCGTGGACGGCGCCGGCGGCCTTCTCGCCCGCGGGCGGTGCGGCCAGGGCGCCGGACCCGATGAGGTCGGCGAGCGGCGTCAGCATGTCGAGCCCGCTCGTCATGCGCTAGCCCCTCAGCTCCGCCCACGATGAGGCGTCGAGCGTTTCCTTGCGCCGGAACAGGAGGACGACAAGCGCGAGCGCGAGCGCCGCCTCGGCGGCCGCGATCGTCAAGACGAAGATGACGAAGGTCTCGCCGGTGTGGTTCAGGTGGAAGCGGCTGAACGCGATCAGCGCGATGCCGGCGGCCTGGAACATCAGCTCCGTGCAGAGGAACATGATGATCAGGTTGCGGCGGGTGACGAAGCCGACCAGTCCGAGCGCGAAGAGCAGCCCGCTGGTCATCAGGTAGTGCATGAGCGTCAGGCCGGTCATGGGCTCGGGGAAGTCGCCCTGGGCCATGGTCGCGATGTCGACGAGCATGGTGCTCACGCATCACCCCCCGCCATCGCGAGCTTCGCTTCTTCGTCCATCTCGACCTTCTTGCGCGCCAGCACGACGGCCCCGAGCATCGCCATGAGCAGGATGATGCCGGCGATCTCGATCGCGCCGGGCTTGGCGTAGAGCAGCTCGAACCCGACGCCCTCGACGTTGCGGAGGCTCAGGTCCGCGGGCAAGGGCACGGTTCGCTCGGCGCCATCGGTGTTCCGGACCAGTGCGGTCCGGTCGGATGCGTCGACGGAGACGACCTCGTCCGAGCGGGCGATCAGCATCTCGCCGTCTTCGCCCTCGGTGCGCTGCATGGCGCGTTCGACCTTGCCGGGCAGTCGCTCGAGGTAGCCCTCGCGGGTCTCGGCTGCGCCTGCGGAGGCGCTGTCGAGGCCGGGCGCGCCGGTGACCATGAGGCTGGTCAGGCCGGCGATCAGGATGAAGCCGACGAATGTGGCGGCCCCTGGTTCGCGTGCGAAGCGGTCGTAGGGGCTGAGCGCGTCGGTCTCTTCCTCGGTCGGCGCCTGGGTCGAGAGCATGAGCACGAAGAGGTAGGTGATGAGGATCGCGCCGGCGTAGACGATGATCAGGGCGAAAGCCATGAACTCGGCCGAGAGGATCACGTAAAGCCCGCTCGAGGCGAGGATGGTCAGGATGAAGTACAGGGCGGCGTAGACGGGGCGCGGGTGCGTGATCATGCGCAGGCCGCCGCCGAGCGCGATGGCGCTGAAGAGGTAGAAGTGGTAGTTTGGCAGTGCGCCCTGGGAGGCGATGCCCGCCCAGAGGAAGAGCCCGCCGAGTCCGACTGCAGCGACGAGCGCGCCGAGGACCTGCGGGTTGCGTCCCTTGCGCGGGAGCGCGACACCGATGCCAACGCCAACCAGGGCGCAGGCGCCGTAGAGCAGGATCGGGTTGGAGATTGCCTCCACCGGGGTCGCTCCGCCATCGCCTGGCGACCGGCAACCCCGACAACACGGGGGCTCCGAAATCGCGGGCTGTTGGTCCTTGGCCGGGCACACCACCGCCCCGGCCGCGAGGGGGTGGAGAATAGGTGTCCGGGGGTCTGCCTTCAACAACACGAGGGTGACGGGGCCCGCCTCCCCCGCCCGAGGGCGCATCCACTTACCATCCGCGCATGGCGACTGCCGCCCAATCCGCCCCCCCGTCCCCCCCCACCGGCTCCGCTCCGGCAACGGGTTGGCGTCTGCAGATGCCGAACTGGCTGACCACGAGCCGGCTGGTGCTCGCGGGGGTGTTCGTCGGGATCCTGGCGGTCGCGGACCCGCTGGCGATGCCCGAAGGCGGGGGTGTCCGGATGATCCCGCTCATGGCGGCGGTGCTGTTCATCGTGGCCGCGCTGACGGACGCTCTGGATGGGCACCTGGCGCGCAAGTGGAACGCCATCACGCCCTTCGGGCGCGTGATGGACCCGTTCGCGGACAAGATCCTGGTGCTGGGGGCGTTCGTGATGCTCGCGGGGCCGGGGTTCAGCGTGGCCGATGGCACGATCGTCAGCGGGGTCGCGCCGTGGATGGTGGTGGTGATCCTCGGGCGAGAGCTCTTCGTGACGTCCATGCGAGGCGTGCTCGAGGGGCTGGGCCTGGACTTCTCTGCCGCGACGACCGGCAAGCTGAAGATGATCCTCCAGTCGGTCGGCGTGCCGGCGATCCTGGTCCTGGTGGCCTTCAGCGGCAATTCGCTAGAAGCTGAGCTTTCACAGACACTTGCGGCGATCATCGCATGGGCGATCGTCGTCGTGACCGCGGTGAGCGGCATTCCGTATGCGGTGCGTGGCTTCGCGCTGCTTCGGACTGCTCACGCAGGGAGTGCCGACGCGTGATCCAACCCGCCCTCTCGAGACTCGGTCATCTGAGCGTGACGACCTTTGGGCTCGGGCACATGCGTCCGTTCCCCGGGACCTGGGGGTCGATCCCGCCCGTGGTGATCGCGGGGTTGCTGATCGCGGTCGGCGATTGGCCGCACGGCCCGGCGTGGTGGGTCTACCACCTGGTGCTGGCGGTGGTGTTCGTGCTGTCGTGTGCGGCCTGCGTCGTGTACGGCGACCGGGCGGCGGGGCAGTTCGGTCGCGAGGACGCGAGCGAGATCGTGGCTGACGAGACGGCGGGGATGTGCCTGGCGCTGATCGCCCTGCCGGTTGCGCCGGGGGCGGGGCCCGGGCTCGTGCTGTTCTCGCTGGTGTTCGCGTTCGTCGCGTTCAGGATCTTCGACATCCTCAAGCCTGGGCCGATCGATGCGCTCCAGCGCTTGCCCGGCGGGTGGGGCGTGCTGATGGATGATCTTGGCGCGGGAGCCGCGGCGTTGGTGGTGGTGCAGTTGGTCGCGCTCGCGCAGTAGCCCCCCCCACTCCTCACCCCCGGTCGGGTGAATCTGCTCCGAACTTCGCACGAGCGGGCAGATCCACCCCGTGCGGTGATCGCGGACCCCTTACCTGAGCGGCCCTGTGGGAACGTGCGCGCCGTGACACGCGAATGCCACAACACCGAGTGTTGCGCGAGACAGCGCACAGAGTTTGCAGTGAGCGCCGTCGATCGCGGCCACCCGACAGGGTGGGCGCGCGCGGCGCAGCGTGCCTTCCGATGCCGCTACCGGGGATTGTCGGGTCGCGCGTCTGTTCTTAGGTTCGCGCCGGGGCGCACTCAGTGGTGAGCCGCGCTGACGGAAGGACCTGAAGAGGAGTTCGAAATGAAGACACGCATAGCGCTTGCTTGCGCGATCGGCGCGATCGGATCGGTCGCGATTCCAGCCGCCAGCGCCCAGACGCTGCTGCTGCCGATCTCGACGCCGGCCGATTTCGATCTGCTGCGCACGATGCCCGGCGGCTCGTTCTACCTGACCAACGACATCGACATGACGGGCGTCACCTTCGATCCGATCGGGAGCGTGGGGACGCCGTTCACGGGCAGCCTCAACGGTGGCGGGTACGTGATCTCGAACCTCACGATCAACGAGTGCCCGGAGATCCAGGACCTGTTCGACTTCATGAACACGCAGGACCGGATCGGGTTCTTCGGCGTGACCGACGGCGCGGCCCTGACGGCTGTCGTCCTCGAGGACGTGCACATCGTCGGCGACGAGACGGTCGGCGGGCTGGTCGCGCAGGCGCAGGACACGAGCTTCAAGAACTGTTCGGTGACCGGGACCGTGCTCGGGCGGATCCAGGTCGGCGGGATGGCGGGGTTCTTCGGCAACTCCGACGCGGAGAACTGCTGGACGGACGCGACCGTCGGGCTCTGCGAGCCGCGGATCTTCCCGGGCAAGTGGCACGGCGGGCTGATCGGGCACGCGCACCCGTTCCGCTTCCCCGGACGCGACGCGAGCAACACCGGTGACGGCTCAGACGTCATCAACTGCTACACGCGCGGGACGACCAGCGGGGTCTACGTCGCCGGTGGCGTCTTCGGGAACTTCCACGGGACGTTCGCTGAGAACTGCTTCGCGACCGGGTCGGTCCAGACGGAGCACGGCTTCTCGGGCGGGTTCGCGGGGTACATCCAGAACGAGCCGGGCATCGGGAAGACGCCGGTGCCCATCGCGTCGACGATCGTCGACTGTCACGCGCGCGGTGACGTGACCAGCGAGAGCTTCGGGAGCATCAGCGAACTGCAGTCGCTCGGTCTCTGGGACTTCTCGATCGGCCTGGCGCCGATGCCGTCGGGTGGCGGGTTCGTCGGGTACGTCGAGGGTGGTCTCAACGCGGAGGGCACGTTCCCGAACGTGCTGATCCAGGACTCGAGCGCGCGCGGGCACACGTTCACGTTCGAGCTGAGCCCAGCGCTCAACCTCCCGACCGCCGGGTTCGCGGGCTTCACCGAGATCGAGACGTTCATCTCGTTCTGCAAGGCGATCGGCGATGTGACGGCCGAGAACCAGACCTCGTCCGGCGGCTTCGTCGGCTGGGGCGAGGGCGTCATCGAGGATTCGTCGAGCCACGGCGACGTCGTTGCGTTCAACCGCTCCGGTGGGTTCGGCGGGCAGTGTGCCGCGATCCGCAACGCCGTCAACGGCACGCCCGGCCCATTCGGCGGGAAGTTCCGTCGCTGCACGAGCTACGGGAACTTCCGGGCGACCGACGCGAGCACGGGCGGCGCGCTCATCGGCGCCGGCGGGTTCGTTGGGTACCTCTTCGAGTTCGTCGAGCTCGAGGACTGCTACTCCCACGGCTCGGTCACGAGCCCCGGCGGTTGGGTCGGCGGGTTCGTCGGCCACGTCGCCGACAACCTGTTCACGCGCTGCGCCTCGTTCGGGCCGGTGTTCACCGGTGAACGCAACGCCGGCGGTTTCGCGGGACGCACGCGCCTCGCAGGCGGGACCGACTTCTTCTACTGCTACTCGCACTCCGACGTGATCTACACGGGTCCGGGAGGCGCCAGCGAGAGCAACATCGGCGGATTCATCGGGAGCGGCGAGAACATCGCCGGCGCGCACATCCACCACTGCTACAGCGTCGGCACGGTGGTCGCCGACGGGTCGAATGTCGGTGGGTTCGTCGGGCAGAACTCCGGCCCGTGGCTCATCCACAGCTGCTACTACGACACCCAGACGTCGCATCAGAGCGGCACGCAGCCGACGGGCGTGACGGGCGAGACGACCGCCAACATGCGCAAGCAGGCGACGTACCTCTTGTGGGACTTCTTCTTTACGTGGGACATCGTCGAGGACGTCACGTACCCGTTCCACCGGTGAGTGGGTGACCCTCACCCCCCCAAGCGCCCGGCCGTGACGCCCGGCGTTCATTGTCTCTCTGCGTTCTGATCTCTTCTCCCGCGTGGGCGCGTCCTGACGGGGCGCGCCCACGTCCTTGTTCACATCAGTGACAGGTATCGCCGGGCTCGAGGACGCGTTGACGAACTCGAGATAGGAGTCGAATGAACCCTGAACCCACCACGTCTTGCGACTACAACCCCCGCTGGGGTGCGGCGACTAGAACGGGCCGAAGACCGAGCAGCCACCGACCGGGCTGAAGAACTCGTTGATGAAGTCGAAGAAGTCTTGGTCGTTCTCGAAGCCGTCGGCGTTGAAGTCGCTGGTCCAGCTCGTGCCGGTGCCGAAGAAGTCGTTGGCGAAGTCGAAGAAGTCCTGGTCGTTGACGTTCCAGTCGCAGTTCCAGTCTGCGGGGCAGCGTGGGATCGCGGCGGGGGGACAGCCGACACCGTCGCCCAGGTAGGAGCCGTTGCGGGCTTCGCACTCGGCTTGTGTGAGCCATGCGCAGTCGGGGTACATACCCGGGCCGCAGAGGACGCATGAGCCGAAGGGCTCGGAGTCGCCGGGTGGGTTGGAGATCGAGGCGTTGGTCGTCGACGAGACGCCGACGCCACCGATGCCGACGAGTCCGATCATGACGCCGAGTGTCAGTCGCGCACCCATGCCGTGCTCCTCTGCTGTCGCGGGTCAGTCCCCCACACGCTCAAGCATGACACGGATCGGTGCGCCGGTCCACAGGCTGTTCAGGGGGCAGTGGTAGGATTTGGAAGGTCGGGGGAGGCCGAGCATCGAAACACCGGCTCCTGTTCGCCCAACAATGTCCCGCCATGCCCTGTTTGGTTGCCCTCATCGCGCTCTTCGCCCCACGACTGGTCATGGTCGTGATGGTGATCGTCAGTGACTACATCGGCAACGCGTACGAGACGACGATCGTGCCGCTGCTGGGGTTCTTCTTCTTGCCGTACACGACGCTGGCGTACGCCTGGGCGTGGCACGCGGGGGATGGGTCGATCAGCGGGCTGCCGTTGGTGGTGGTGATCCTGGGGGTGCTGCTGGATCTCGGCGTGATCGGCGGGAGCGCGAAGAGCGGGGATTCGGGGAAGGTGTGCCGGCGCGAATGAACGCGCCGCCCCTCGCTCACACAGCCCGATCCAGCAACCTGTACTGCACCGCTTCGGCCACGTGGTCCGTTCCGATCGTCGGCTTGCCGGCGAGGTCGGCGATCGTGCGTGAGACCCGGCGCAGCTTGTCGTAGGCGCGGGCGCTGAGGCCCAACTCGTTGATGGCGCGCCCGAGCAGGTCCATCGCGGCGGGTTCGAGGGCGGCGAGCTCATCGAGCTGCTTGCCACGCAGGCGGGCGTTGGGTGTGCCGGGGCCTTGTCGGTCGTGGGCGAGTGTGCGCGCGCTCAGGACGGCTTCGCGCATCTGGGCGCTCGAGGTGCCGTGACCATTGCGTGATGAGAGTTCCTTCCATGGGACGGCCGGGACCTCGCAGTGCAGGTCGACGCGGTCGATGAGCGGGCCGCTGATGCGCGAGAGGTAGCGGTCCATGGCGCGTCTGCTGACGTCGTCGCGGGCCATGTCGCCCTTGGGTGTCGGGTTCATCGCGGCGACGAACATGAAGCTGGCGGGGAACTGCTCCGTCGAGTGGCTGCGGCTGACGGTGACAACGTGGTCTTCGAGCGGTTGGCGCAGGGTCTCGAGGACGGGGCGCGGGAACTCGGGGAGCTCGTCGAGGAAGAGGACGCCGCGGTGGGCGAGGGAGATCTCGCCGGGGCGTGGGATGATCCCGCCGCCGACGACCGCTGCGCCTGAGGCCGTGTGGTGGGGCGAGCGCACGGGGCGGACGCGGATGAGCCCGCTCCCGGTCGACGAGAGCAGGCCGGCTGCCGAGTAGATGCGCGTGACCTCGATCGCTTCGGCGGGCGTCAGCGGCGGGAGCACACCGGGGAGCGCGCGGGCCATCATCGTCTTGCCGGTGCCGGG
>JANQQG010000100.1 GCA_028285065.1 Phycisphaerales bacterium | reverse complement strand
CTTGATGATGTCCATCGTCGCCATCGCAAGCCCGGCGCCGTTGACCAGGCACCCGATGTTCCCGTCGAGCTTGATGTACGTCAGGCCGAACTTCTGTGCCTTGAGCTCGCCCGGGTCCTCGGCGCTTACGTCGGCGAGCTCGCGCACATCCGCGTGGCGGAACAGCGCGTTGTCGTCGAAGTTGAACTTCGCGTCGATCGCGACGACCTGGCCAGACGGGTGCTCGTCCGTCGCGGGCGTCAGCACCAGCGGGTTGATCTCCGCGAGCGTGCAATCCTTCGCCGAGTACAGCTTGGCGAGCGCGGTCATGATCTTGACGGCCTGCCCGACCTGCTTGCCCTCGAACCCGAGCGCGAACGCGACCTTGCGCGCGGCGTACGGCTCGAGACCCAGCAGCGGGTGCAGCGGCTGACGGATGATCGCCTCGGGTGTCTCCTCGGCGACCTTCTCGATCTCCACCCCTCCCTCGCGCGACGCGATCAGCACGTTGCGCCGCGTCGCGCGATCGGTCGTGATTGCGAGGTAGAACTCGTGCTCGATGTCGACGCCACTCGCGACCAGCAGCTTGTCGACCTCCAGCCCCTCTGGCCCCGTCTGCACCGAGACCATCTTGTTGGAGAGCATGAAGCGCGCGGACTCGGTCGTCTCCTCGGCGCTGCGCACGAGCTTGACGAACCCCGCCTTGCCGCGGCCGCCCGCGTGCACCTGCGCCTTGATGACGGCCAGGCCTCCCTCGGTCCCGCCCGTGGCTTCCTTGTACGCGCGAGCCGCGTCGTCGATCGAGGTGATCACGACGCCGGGCGGCACGGGGATGCCGAAGGAGGACAGGAGGTCGCGGGCCTGGTGCTCGTGGATCTTCATGGTGGGCTCGCTGAGAGGGGGGCCGGGGGGGGGAGGGATGGCGGGCAGTGGCAGGGGTTCGAACGGGGCCGAAACCGGGGGTCCCGGGCCGTTTCCTGCTCGGTCGCCCATGGTAGCCACTGGGGCATCGGCGATTCGTCCTTGCAACCCGACACCCGAAGCGCACGATACAACTGATGACGATGGCACGGCACCCGACACCCCGGCGGCTCGTGGGGCGAGCCCCGACACGGCGTCATGAGGGATTCACCCTCATCGAACTCCTCGTCGTCGTCGGCATCATCGCCCTCCTCCTCGCGCTGCTCCTCCCAGCACTCGGCAAGGCACGCGGCACCGCCCGCGCCTCCGTCTGCCTCAGCAACCTCCACCAGCTCGCCATGGCCTGGACCATCTACAGCCAGGACTACGACAACTTCCCCGTTGGCGAAGCAGACGACTACCGCGCCAAGCTCCGATGGGGATGGGGCGGCGTCCACTGGTACGGCACCGACGCAAACGGCGAAGCACAGGAGGCCTGGTACGGCCTCGCCACGGATCGAGTCCTCAACCCGTACGTCGGCGCCGACCAGCTCACCGAGACGCGGACCGAGACCTTCCGTTGCCCGGCTGACGAGGGGGCCGTGTACGCCAGGACGAAGAACGACGTCTTCTGGCACGAGCTCGACACCAACTCACGCGAGGCCGAGACCACCTTCGGAGCGCTTGGCACCAGCTACGAAGCCAACGACTGGATGTACTGCGTCGTCGGCAAGAACCGCTGGCGAGGCGACGACGGCCCCGCGACCAACTACACGACCCGCCAGGCCCCGTACCACATCCGGGTCAGCGCCTCCAGGTTCGTGATCCTGGGCGACATCGGGCAGATGACCTCCGCCAGGACCAGCCGCGCAGGACGTGAGTCCGGCAACTACCCCACCGGCTGGTGGCACGGGGATGAAGTCGCCAACCTCGCCTTCCTGGACGGCTCGGCCAGGTCGCTCAAGACCAACGCCCCGTTCGGCCCCTCGTTCAGCTTCTACGCGGACGAACGACCCCTCGAGTCGAGCGAGCGGAGCGGGTACCGCGGGATCAGGCCGTAGCCCACCGCCCCCCACCGACCCCGCCCCGACCGACCCAAAGACGTGCCTCCGAGCCGATCCGGCGTGGCCTTGCCCGCAGGTGCGACCTATGGTTGTGGCCCTCCCGGTCGGGGGGATCCGCTCGGTGGCGAGCGGCCCGTTTCCCGGCCCGTGGGAGCGGTTTTTCGACCCGTTTCCGACACGCAAGACGAGACGAAGGGACAGGGCTTCTGATGGCGACCACCGGCACGATCACGCAGGTCATCGGCTCCACGTTCGACGCACAGTTCCCGGAGGACGCCCTCCCCCCGATCTACAACGCCGTCGAGGTCGATCAGACGACCGAGATCGGTCAGATCAAGCTCACCGGAGAGGTTCAGCAGCACCTCGGCGGCGGCAAGATCCGACTCGTCGCGCTCGGCTCGACCGACGGCCTCCGCCGCGGCATGCCCTGCACCGACCTCGGCTCCCCCGTGACCGTCCCCGTCGGCGAGGACGTCCTCGGACGCGTCTTCAACCTCCTCGGCGACCCCATCGACAACCAGCCCCCGCCCGCGAACGCCGACCGGCGTCCGATCCACGCGGCTCCGCCCGAGTTCGTCGCGCTCAACCCCAACACCGAGATCCTCGAGACCGGCATCAAGGTCGTCGACCTGCTCTGCCCGTTCGTCCGAGGCGGCAAGATCGGCCTCTTCGGCGGCGCCGGCGTCGGCAAGACCGTCATCATCCAGGAGATGATCGCACGCGTCGCCCGTGAGTTCGGTGGCTACTCCGTGTTCTGCGGCGTCGGCGAGCGCACCCGTGAGGGCAACGACCTCTGGCTCGAGATGCAGGAGGCCGAGTACACCGACGAGAACGGCCAGACCGCACACGTCATCGACAAGGTGGCAATGGTCTTCGGCCAGATGAACGAGCCCCCCGGCGCGCGTCTCCGCGTCGCCCTGTCCGGCCTGACCATGGCCGAGCAGTTCCGCGACGAGTCCGGCAAGGAGACGATGATGTTCGTCGACAACATCTTCCGCTTCACCCAGGCGGGCTCCGAGGTCTCCGCGCTGCTCGGGCGCATGCCCAGCGCCGTCGGTTACCAGCCCACCCTCTCCACCGAGATGGGCGAGCTCCAGGAGCGGATTACCTCCACCAGCCGAGGCGCCATTACCTCCGTGCAGGCCATCTACGTGCCGGCCGACGACCTGACCGACCCCGCGCCGGCCACGGCGTTCAGCCACCTCGACGCGTTCGTCGTTCTGGCCCGTGGCATCGCCGAGAAGGGCATCTTCCCGGCCGTCGACCCGCTGGCCTCGACCTCGACGATCCTCGACCCGGGCGTCATCGGCGAGCGTCACTACAACGTCGCCAGCCAGGTGCAGCGGACGCTGCAGCGGTACAAGGACCTGCAGGACATCATCGCGATTCTCGGCGTCGACGAGCTCTCCGAAGAGGACAAGCTCATCGTCGGCCGCGCCCGCAAGATGGAGCGCTTCCTGTCGCAGCCGTTCTTCGTCGCCGAGGTCTTCACCGGCTTCCCCGGCATCTACACCTCGCTCGAGGACACGATCGACTCGTTCGAGCGCCTGGTCAACGGCGAGGGCGACGACCTGCCCGAGTCCGCGTTCATGTACGTCGGCACGCTCGACGACGCCCGCGCCAAGGCCGAGAAGATGGCCGCGTCCGTCTGATCGAGTCTCGAATCTGAATCAACAACACAACGCCCGGTCCCGTTGGGGCCGGGCGTTGTTCGTTTCTGGCCTGGCCCAGTCAACCCCCGAGATACGACCTTCGACGCATCCGCTCGATCTCGGCCTCGCGCTGACGAAGGTACAACTCCCTGTCCTCCGTTGCGGACCCCGCCACCGACTCCCCTCGCAGATGCGCGAGCGTGCGCCCGGCGGTCGCGCCCACCTGTCCCTCCTCTTCCGCCATTCGCTCCAGCGTCGGCTCCCAAAGCCACTTGGTCGCATCGTCAGCAACGTTCGCCAGCGAGTTGGCGGCACTCCGTCGGACGTTGGCGTCCTCGTCACGGCCCAGCCCAACCAGAAGCTCGATCGCCCGCTGGTTTCCCGATGGGGCCGCTCCGAGCGTCGCAGCGACCAAGACGCGGACGTCTAGGTACGCGGATTCGGTGTGAAGCGCGATCGCATCGACCTCCGACGCCGTCAGTCGCCGATCGGTGCGCCCCCCACGCCCCACCTCGGGCACGGGTCGCGCGATCAGCCCGAGCAGCATCGCCTCCGCGTTCGCGCCGATGTCCGGTCGACGCAACTGCTCGGCGCACGCCGCCCAGTACGCCGACAGATCACCGCGCAGGTTCCTGACGATGTCCAACGCCGTGAGGGGATTGACCTCCTCCGAAGCCGCAGCGAGGATCAGCCAGTGGTTCACCACATCCCTGTTGGCCGAGGGCCAAGTCGCCCGACGAGCAACCTGCAGACGGGACAGGTCGACACGACCAAGGCGGGCCTCGTCACGCAGCGGATCGAGCAGCGCGTCGGACTCGAGGATCGCCCGCAGGTCCTCCATGGCGCTGCCGATCGACACGCGCGCCGCCGCCTCGTACACCAACACCTCGTCGTCCGCGCGCAGCTTGTCATGGCGAGCCAGCAGCCCGACCATCTTCACGCCGCGCAGATCCTCCGCATCGGATGCATGACGCCGGACCCACGACGGAACCAACCAACCCGCCTCATCCCGGCGCAGCACTTCGGCCCCGCCGAGCCCGTCGGGGTCCGGCCAGAGCGACACGATCGCCCACGTCGGCGCCGCACGGATCGCGTTCCCAGCCTCGACCTGCGCACGCACGTGAAGACCCGCGGGAACGCCCACGAAAGCCAGGACGATGACGAACGTGAGCGAACGCGCCAATCGCACGCGCCGGCGCTTGCCGCACTCCGGACAAACGCCGCTCCGGACCTCTTCGTACCCGCATGCGGGGCACCGCGCTTCCATCATGCGCTCGATGCGCACGACCAGCCGAACGAGCACACCACTCAGCCCGACCAAGCACGCCAGAACCACCAACATCGACGCGAGCAGCAGCACATCCATGGGCGCAGCCTCTCGGAATCGCCCCGACGCCCCTCCGACGGCACAACGCGTCACCGCGAAGGAGATTCCGATGCGTCCTGGAATTGCTGACACGCGCAGACGCGCGCCTATCAGGTGATGCTCAACGTCGGGCGCCGGACTGACCTGCCCACTCCCGCACTCGCCAGGCGGGAGCAGGCCGGTCAGTCCGCGGCCACGTCAGGCGCGTGCCTCAGTTGCGGCGCCTGCGACCGAGCATGGCCGCGCCCAGCAGGCCCATCGCAGCAGTGCCCGGCGTCGGGGTCGCCAGCACGACGCGGAAGAAGTCGCCCGGGCTCGACGCGCGCAGGTCGAGCTCGAGCGTGCGCCGGCCGACGATGGTCGTCCTGTCGCGCCCTTCCAGACCGCGGTACGTGAACGACTCATAGACCATCGACGGATCGCCGACGAGCTCGTCCGTCGCCGCGAGCATCTCGCTCGACGTGATGAGCCCGAGAATGTCGAAGTCGAACAGCAGCGACCCGCGGAAGACCGAGGGCGTCTCGGGGTCCCAGTAGAACTGGAGCACCATGACCTTCGTGTCGGCGCGGACCACGCCGTCGTCGATCATCAGGTCCTGGCGGAGTTGCCCCTCGAACTCGCTGAGCCAGTACACGGCACTCGCATCGTCGAGCATGTTGGCGTGGAGCCGATCGTGCAGTGACGGATCAAGGGGCGTTGCGCCCGTCACGGTCTCACCGTGAGCACATGACGCACCCACCGCGCACGCTGCGATGAAGGTCAGAACACACTTCATGGTTCTCTCTCTCTGTCTTCCGGACGCACCGAGTGCGCGCCTGGGCCTCGAGAGTCACCATGCACCAACCCACGCCGTCACACAAGGAAATCAGAACCCCGCCCCGCCAAACGTCACAGACGGAACCACGGCGCACACGTGACGTCGTTTCTTCTCGGACCCGAGCGCGTGCTATCGGGCTATGCCCGACGCCGGCACGTTCTCATCCAGCCAGCGCGTCACCCGACCCATCTCGCCGGCAAGGAAGTAGAACAGCCCCATGTGCCCGCCCAGATACCGCACGCGATCGGGGCTGCCGAGGCGCTCGCGCAGCAGGGCCGCGTTGGCCGACGGAACGATCACATCGAACGACCCATCCACGACCAGCACCGGCAGCGACGACAGCAACGGCGCCATGTGATACGGATCGAGGCGCGTGCGTTCGAGCACCAACTCGTTCAACTCATCGCGCACGGCATTGGACACCCGGCGTTCGCGGTCCACGACGCCCGACTCCGGATCGATCGGCTCGTCCGACACGTACAGGTGCATCCCGTTGCCAATCAGGTCGGAGTGCGCCCCGACCCCGAACACGTCCGCCCCGCCACCGACCAGGACGAGCCCGTCGATCCGGTCGCCGAGGCGTGCGGCCACGGTCGGCGCCGCCAGAGCACCCGCGCTGAAACCGAGCACCACGACAGGCAAACCGGAAAGATCCGGACGCTCGGCATCGATGTAGTCCAGCACCGCCTCGGCCGCGAACGCGTTCTCGGCGAGCGTGTCATCGATGTGCCCAGCGATCTCGGCGCCCAACTCGCCGAGGTCCGTCTCGGGCGTGATCAGAAACCCGCGGACCTGCCAAACCTCGCCCGCCACGACCTGACGCGCCCACTCGTCGGGCCCGAGCGGCTCGCGCTCGGTCTGCTCCCTGATCGCGATATCCAGCTCGTACCGCTCGTTCGTCCGCGATCGCTTGCGCGCGAGCTCCGCGTACGTGATGTCCAGCGGGAGCTCACGCCCGATCACCGGCGGACGAAGCGCGGTCTGTGTGTCGATCGAAACGACGGCCCAGCCGGCATCCTCGAGGACGCTGACCGCGTCGTCCTCGTAGGACGTGACCATGAGCGCGGTCAGGCGCAGGATCACCCCGCGCGGACGCATCCCGCCCGACGCAGGGCCCGGCAGGCGGATCCCGACGCCGTCGCGCGCGCGCACGCCATCCTCCTCGAGGTCCTTCCCAACGAGGCGCGGAATCCCACGCACCTCGCGATCTGTCAGGAAGTACGCGTTGGGATGAAAGCCGTGCACGAGATCAGCGAAGAGCGCGTCGATGTCCGACTCGTCCGGATCGGTCTCGTCGTAGACCCGCAGCAATCCCGTGGGCGACTCGCCGACCAACTCGTTGAAGCGGAGGTCGGCCGCAACCGACGACTCAGCCTCGTCGCTGCTATCCCGCAGCGCCTCGAGCGAATCGCGGAGGCCCACCAGCCGTTCAGTCGGGCGCTCAGGCCAATCACCCGCCTCAAGCGCCCGAGCATCGCCCGGGACCGGACGCGGGAGTGCCGACCCCTCGTGCGTGGACCAGCACCCCCCCAGCACACACAGCACCGCACAAGCCGCGGGCGCCACGAACGTCTTCATCAGCACTGCCTCCCGGGACGCCCCAAACCGGGACGCGACCCCTACGGTACCGCATGACCAACGCGACCGACTACGCCCCCCCGTCAGGGGATGCCGAACTCAACGAGATGGTCCGGGCCTGGTGCTCCGCGTTCATGTGCACGCCCGAGATCGCGGCCGAGGCCATGGCGTCCTGCGGCGACGCCTCACACCGGCGCCTCGTCGAGGACGGACGCGTCGTCGCGTGTGCAAGCCTCCTGCCAACCGGCCAGTACCTCGGCGGCAGACGCGTCAGCGCGATCGGCGTTGCCGCGGTCGCCGTCCCGCCGGAAGCAAGGGGGCGCGGCGCGGCCGGCCGCATGATGCAGGGCGTCGTGCGCGAGATGCGCGAGTCGGGGGCGGCGATCGGATCGCTGTACGCCTCGACGCGCAGCCTGTACCGTCAGAGCGGATTCGAGCAGTCGGGGCACGCCCACCGCGCGTGGGTGAACCTGCTCGGCATCGACGTCCGCGAACGCGGCGCCGAAATCCGCCCGCTCGACTTCGAGAGCGACTTCGACTCGATGCGCACGCTCCAGAGAGAGTGGGCCGCGCAGCGCCACGGCAACTTCGATCGCCACTCCCACTTCTGGCGCGCCGGCAGGCGCGCGCTCAAGTCAGGCGGTGAGTGCTTCGGCATCTTCGAGAACGGCACACTGACCGGCTACTGCGTCCTCGAGCAGGAGCGCCCCGAAGGCAGACGCGACAGGCCCGGCCCCGGCGGCACGCTCAACGTCATCGATCGCGCC
>JANQQG010000096.1 GCA_028285065.1 Phycisphaerales bacterium | reverse complement strand
ATCCTGGGCGAGTGCGGGCGCTCCGATCGCGCCGATGGTCGCCGCTGCGAGCATGGGGATCCACCGTGGCATGGTTCCACCTCCTTTGCACTTGTGATGCGCACGCGTGTTCCCTGTTTCGCGACGATTCCGATTCGTCGTGATTCCGCGTGTTCCAGTGCTGACCGTTCGGTCAACATGCACCGCATCAGGTGCTCTGCCTAAGCACCCCGCCCCTCGGAACCGAGGTGCTGGAGCCCCCTTCCTCCCGTCTCACCACCGCGCCCACCCCACTCCTACCATGCCCACCGGAGAGACCAGCATCGTGGGCAAACAAGGCAACAACCCGGATGTGAGTGTGGAGGTCCAGCGTTCCGCCCCAAAGAAGGGCGGCTGGCGGGCGCTCCGCCCCTGGCAGCGAAGCGCGTGCATCCTCTCTCTTGTGATCGGCCTCGCCGGGGCCGTCCTGATGGGCGTCGCCTGGACGACGGCCCCCGACAGCGCACCGCCACCCAGCCCCACGAGCACCAGCCCGCTCCAGCCGGACTCGCTCATCCCGACCGACCCGGGTGAGCAGACCCAGCCTCCGGTCCCCGAGTCCGATCGCGCCCTCGACCGCTGGTCGCCGACGCTGTTCCGGATGGGCTTCGGCTTCTTCGTCGGCTTCGCAATCGCGTTCGCACTGCGCTCGTTCGTGAAGATCTCCCTCGTCGCGATCGGCTTGGGTTTGCTCCTGCTGCTGTTCCTCCAATGGCAGGGGCTGATCGACGTGGACTGGGAGCAGGCCGGGGAACACTGGGACACCTTCACCGCATGGGCGTCCGAGCAGACTCGCTCGTTCACGGCCTTCGTCTCGGGCTACTTCCCGTCGGCCGCCGCCTCGCTCGGCGGCTTCGTCGTCGGCTTCCGTCGCGCCTGACCCCGCTCGCCCCTCCCGCCCCTACCCTCTGCCTCCCCCATGGCGATCCTCTCCGCGACAAGTGTGTCATGGTCGTTCGGCGACCGCCTGATCCTCGATCGGGTCTCGCTCAGCCTCGACCGAGGCGAGCGCATCGGCCTCGTCGGACGCAACGGCGCCGGCAAATCCACGCTCCTCCGCATGCTCGAGGGCGTCTTCCGCCCGACCGACGGCACCGTCTCGCTCGCATCCGGCGCACGAGCCGGCTACCTCGCCCAGGACCCCGACATCGACCGCGAGCACACCGTCCGCGAGGTCGCCGACGGCGCGTTCGCACACCTCAGAGATCTCCACGGCCAACTCGAAACCATCTACCACGACGTCGGCGACGCGGAGGGTGAGTCGCTCGACAAGCTGCTCCGGCGTCAGGGCGAGATCGAGAAGCGCATCGAGGCGGCCGGGGGGTACGAGACCGACCATCGGCTAGAGGCCGTGCTCCACGGGCTCGGCTTCACGGACTCACAGTTCGACCTGCCCGCGTCCAAGCTCTCAGGTGGCCAACTCGGACGCCTCGCGCTCGCGCGACTGCTCCTGACCGGCCCGGACGTCCTGCTCCTGGACGAACCGACGAACCACCTGGACCTGGACGGGCGTCTGTGGCTCGAGGACTTCCTGGTGAACCGGTACACGGGTGCGGTCGTGCTCATCTCGCACGACCGGTACCTGCTGGACAACGTCGTGTCGCGGATCGTGGAGGTCGAGGACGGTCGCCTGATCGACTACCCCGGCAACTACCACAAGTTCCGCGAACTCCGCGCCGAGCGCCGCCAGGCCCAGGCCCGCGCGTGGGAGAAGCAGCAGTCGCGCTTCAAGAAGGAAGAGGCGTTCATCCGCAAGTACAAGGCGGGCCAGCGCGCCAAGCAGGCCAAGGGACGCGAGTCGCGCCTCGAACGCACCAAGGCCGAGGAGTCGATCGAGCGCCCGCTCGACGCCCAGACAGCGCGGTTCAGCTTCCCCAAGCCCGAACGAACCGGGGACATGGTCGCATCGGGACGCGGGCTCACCAAGGCCTACCAGGCCACCGACGGCTCCACGAAGCGCCTCTTCGAAGACCTCGACATCACCATCGAGCGCGGCGAACGCTGGGGGATCGTCGGGCCCAACGGCGCCGGCAAGACCACCCTCGTGCGCTGCTTGCTCGGCGAACTCGAGCCCGACGCCGGGAGCGTGCGCCTGGGCTCGAACGTCGTCGTCGGTCACCTCCACCAGACCTACGACAACCTCCCCATGGAGCGCCCGCTCTTCCGCTTCATCCAGGACCAGGTCAAGGCGGCCACGCCCGACAAGATCCTCTCCGAGCAAGAGGCGCGCAACCTCGCCGGCGCGTTCCTCTTCTCCGGCGAAGCCCAGGAGAAGCCGCTCGCCGAGGTCTCCGGCGGCGAACGCGTCCGCGCCGTCCTCGCCGGACTCCTGGCATCATCGAAGAACCTGATCGTCCTCGACGAGCCGACGAACCACCTGGACATCCCCAGCACCGAGCGCCTCGAGGAGTCGCTCTCCAAGTCCAACCCCGGCTCGTACGAGGGAACGGTCATCCTGATCTCCCACGACCGCGCACTCGTCGATGCCGTCTGCGATCACCTCGTCGTCCTCGACGGGCACGGCGGCGCCAAGGTCGTCCTCGGGAACTGGTCCGAATGGCGCCAGCGCCAGAGCCAACGCGCCCGCGAAGCCGCCGAGCGAGACCTTGCCCTCAAGGCCCAAGCCGATCGCGCGCCCAACACCCCCGCTGCAACGCCCGCACCAGCCTCGAAGAAGCCCAAGGGAGACGCGGGGAAGAACCCCTATTCCTGGATGCCGATGGACAAGCTCGAGTCCCGCATCGCGGAGGTCGAGTCATCGGTCAAGACCATCGACGCGCAGCTCGCCGACCCCGAGGTCTGGACGCGCGTCGACGAGGCCAACCGCCTCACCGAAGAGCGCGACCGCCTCAAGGGCGAACTCGAGCCGCTGGAGATGGAGTGGCTGAGGCGGATGGAATGAGGAAGACGCGAACTCCGCGTTACCCCTCGTCACCGACCCTCATCGACACGTACTTCACATCCAGATACTCATCCATCGCATGATGCCCACCCTCACGCCCGAAGCCGGACTGCTTGATCCCGCCAAACGGGGCCTGCGGGGTCGATGGAGCCCCGTCGTTGACCCCCACAATGCCGAAGTCGAGCGCCTCGCTGACGCGCCACGAACGCGAGAGATCACGCGTGAAGAGGTACGACGCGAGGCCGTAGTCCGTGTCGTTGGCCATCTCGATCGCCTGAGCCTCATCGCTGAATGACGCAAGCCCAAGCACCGGCCCGAACGTCTCCTCGCGCCACATCAGCATTCCGGGCGTCAGCCCCGTCAGCACACACGCCTCGATGAACCGGTCCGCACACCCAGGCACCGCAACCCGCCCCCCACCAACGAGCACCGCCGCCCCGCTCGCCCTCGCATCGGCCAGGTGACGCTCGACCTTCTCCACACCCCGATCGCTGATCAACGGCCCGATCTCAACCCCCTCCTCCGACCCACGCCCGACCTTGAGCGCACGCACACGCTCGACCAGGCGCTCGGCCAGCGCATCGTGCACCGACTCATGCGCCAGCACGCGGTTGATGCAGATACACGTCTGTCCGGCGTTACGGAACTTGCTCACCATGATCTGGTCGGCCGCGAGGTCCAGGTCCGCATCCTCGAACACCAACGCCGGCGCGTGCCCACCGAGCTCAAGCGACAACCGCTTCAGCGTCGCGGCGCTCTCGCGCATGAGCAGACGCCCAACCTCCGTCGACCCCGTAAACGAGATCTTGCGCACACGCGCATCGCCCGTCAGCCCCCCACCGATCTCCGCCGCATCGCCAGTGATCACGTTCATCACACCCGCCGGGATCCCGACGCGCTCGGCGAGCGATGCGATGTGCAGTGCCGTCAGGGGCGCTAGCTCCGCGGGCTTGATCACGACCGGGCACCCACAGGCGAGCGCGGGACCGAGCTTCCGCGTAATCATCGCGGCCGGGAAGTTCCAGGGCGTGATCAGCGCGCACACCCCGACCGGCTGACGCAGCGTCACGATCCGCCTGTCGGACGCCGACGCGAGGATCACCTCCCCCATCACGCGCGGCCCCTCAGCGCCCGCCCACTCCAGGAACCCTGCCGCATACCCCACCTCACCCCGCGCTTCCGTCAAGGGCTTGCCGCACTCGCCCGTGATGAGACCCGCGAGCGTTTCGATATCCTCGAGCATCGCCCGCCCGAGCGCCGCGACGAGGGCGCCCCGGTCCGCCGGGGTCGTCGCCCGCCAACTGGGCAGTGCCGACGCAGCCGCATCAACCGCGCGTCCTGCCTCGCTGCGACCACACAACGGCACGCTCGCGATCACCTCGTCCGTCGCCGGATCGAGCACGTCGAACTCACGTCCGGAGTCCGACCGAACCCAGCCGCCGCCGATGAGGTTGTCGGTTCTGATCGTCATCGCACTCCCTCTGCTGTCACGCGCGGACCTTCGACCACTGCTTCTCGAGCCGCTTGATGCTCACAGGCTGGGCCGTACCGAGTTCCTGGGCGAAGACGGAGACGCGATACTCCTCGACGAGCCACCGGAACGCCTCGAGCTGCTCGTCGTCGATCCCGCGCGACCGATGGTCCTCGAGCTTGTCCAGGTACGCCTTGAAGCATGCGACAACCGGACGCGCCAGCTGCGCGTCCTTTGTGCGCGCCTGGGCGCCGCCACGGATCAAGCGATCAAGGCGTGCGTTGATGGCCGCCAGGTAGCGCGGGTAGTGACGCAGGCGTCCGGCGGGCGCATCGGAGAGATCGGCGGGGCGAAGCGCATCGAGCTGTGCGCGGATGTCAGCGACCGTTGGGTCCGTCTCCGGCGTCTCCGCCAGCCGCACCAGCACTTGGTGCGCCTGCGCCAGCACCGGCTCGACCTCGGCCAACGTGTCGTGACACGCGTTGCCGACGTCGCCCCAGCCCGCGATCAGGCGCGCTTCGAAGTCCTCGGGCGTGCGAGGAACGTCGCGCCCGATGAACACCCGCTCTACCACGAGCAGAGTCAGCTCATCCTTGAACGAGCGCGTCGGGTTCAACCCAGCATGGAGCATCGCGCAGCGGTCGACGCCCGGCAGGTGTTCCAACTGGGAACGCAGCTCACGCCCCGCGTCGATCGCCATCAGCCGGCGCACACCGCGACGCGTCTCTCGCTCGGCCACGCCCCTCTGGTCGAACAGACGCAGCGCAACCGAGTCGCCCTCGTCCACCACGCCCGGAAACGCCGGGATCTCCGAGCCGTCGAGCGTGGCGCTCACACGCTCCGGGATCAGCCCGAAGTCCCACACGCGAATCCCAGTACGGCTCCACGGCGTCTTGGTGTGGGCTCGCAGGCTCTTCTCGACGCGCACGCCGAGCTCCTCGCGGATCGCCTCCAAATCGCGCCCCGTCCTGACCGCCTTGCCCTTCTCATCGACGACCCGCCAGTTGATCCGCAGGTGGTCCGGCACACTGTCGAGCCGCCAGTGCTCGCGCGGGATCCGGACCCCCTTGAGACGCTCGAGCGCCCGAGCCGCGGCCTCCTCGAAGGCCTCCCCGTCGTCGCCCCGCTCCTCGAGCTCAGCCATGCACGCGTCCGCCGAGTCCGGCGCCGGCACGAAGGCCGTCCGCACGTTCTTCGGCAGCCCCCGGATCAACTCGAACAGCCGAGCCCGGAGCAAGCCGGGGATCAACCTCCCAGCGCGTCGCTCATCAACCTCCGGCAGCGCATCGCGCG
>JANQQG010000094.1 GCA_028285065.1 Phycisphaerales bacterium | reverse complement strand
CGTACCCAGGGAGGGTCAGCGGGCCTTGATCAGGTCGTAGAACTCCGAGGCCGGGAAGAGCTCGCCGGGGTCGGAGGTCTCGTTGATCTGGCTGTGGAGCAGGACGTCCTCGGGGGCGAGGGCGAACTCTCGTCTGAGGGCGTCGACAAGATCGATCAGGCGACGCATCTGGGCATCGGTGAAGCTCCGCCGGTTGCCGTCACCGACCAGGCAGATGCTGATGCTGTGCCGGTTGTGGTGCTCGCCGGCCTGTCCACCGACGTGAGCGCCCGGGAGCTGGTCGAGCCAGCGGTAGCCCACGTGGATCTCGGCGTCGTCCATGCCGAAGCCGTTGCCGATGATGAAGTGGTGCCCGAGCCCGCGGAGGTTCATGGCCTCGTGCTCTGCCGCGATCGATGCAGGCGATCCGTAGGACGCACCGGAGTGGTGGATGACGATGCCTGTCCACCGCTCGTGGTCGAGCGGTGTGCGCGTGCGAAGGAACGCCTCGCCGGCCCCGGTTGGGGCGACGAGCGCGGGAAGGCTCAGCCCGTTGAGGCGGGGCAGCGGACGTCCCTGGACGAGCAGCAGCAGTGCGCCGACACCGGTCATGGCGGCGATGAGCGAGACCCAGACGATCTGGGTGCGCTTGGGGCGCCTGGTTGTTGAGCGGCGTGAGTGCGTGGCCATGTGTCGTCCGTGACGGCGCATCAGGAAATGAGACTATCAAGCGATCGGACGGGTGTTCCGAACCGCTTTCGTTTTTCACAGGAATCGACAGGCGCACGCGATGCGCTCGCGACGTGAACGGGGGGGTGGGCAGGGGGGGCGAGGGGGGGTCAGCGCTTCGGCGAGAGCCTGGCGCGGAGGTTCATCTCCTTGGCGCCGTAGCGATCCTGCACGTATTGCTGGGCAAACTGGTTGCGCGTCGCGTCGTAGCGATCGAACGGGGAGCGTTCGTCGGTCGGCGACAGCAGCGGGCGAGCGCAGCCGGTGGCCGCGAGGGCGCCGAGTCCGACCAGGATGAGTGCGAGGCGGGTTCTGCGTTGCATCGCGGTGAGTCTCGGCGGGGCGGGCTGCATGGTCAAGTCTGGTCGATGCGCGTTCCCAGACGTCCGTCGGGGGTGATGCGGACCTCGTCGCGTGCGACGAGCTGGCGGAGCCCCTCGTACAGGGTGGCACACACGCCGGTGGCGAGGTTGAGCGAACGCTCCTCGGGGATCATCGGCAGGGCGAGGCGCGCGGCTGGATCAGCGTCGCGGATCGTCTCTGGGAGCCCCCGAGTCTCGCTCCCGAAGATCAGGTGGTCGCCGCGCCGCAGGTCGGCATCCCAGACGGGTCGCTTGGCATGGGTCGTGAGTACCCAGCGCCGCGCGTCGGGCCAGGCCCGGGTGTACGCCCCCCATGAGTCGTGCTCGGTCGGCGCGAGGCGCGGCCAGTAGTCCAGGCCGGCCCTGCGCAGCGCCTTGACGGAGGTGTCGAAGGCCAGGGGATGGATCAGGTGCAGGGCCGCGCCGGTGGCGACGCAGGTCCGTCCGATGTTCCCGGTGTTGTTCGGGATCTCGGGCTGGTGGAGCACGACGTGGAACGTGGGGGCGTGGGTCACTTCGTGGGAGGGTATCGGTGGTTCGTACTGGGGCGCGGCGGCGCATGAAGAAGGGGCGCCCCGCGATCGGAGCGCCCCTTGGGATCAGCAAGGTCTGGCAGTTGGTCGAGGGCTACTCGACGTTCTCTTCCTTCTCTTCCTCGACCTTCCGGAGGTGCTCTTCCTCGGCGGCGCGGCGGGCCTTGACGCCGGGGTCACCGGCGACGACCTTCTCGAGGGCGGGCACGAACTTGGGGTCGTGGGGGTTGCCCTGCCAGCGGACGACACCGTCGCTGGAGACGATGACGGTGTGGGGGATCCCACGCACGCCCACGGCCCGTGCGATGGTGCCGCGAGGGTCGGTGGCCTTGGTGAACGAGTAGTGGTTGGCCTCGGAGAAGGTGCGGACCTTCTGGACGCTCTCGTTGGAGATCCCGACGATGACGACATCGCCGCGGTGCTTCTTCTGGAGGCTGTCGAGCTTCGGCATGATCGCGCGGCAGGGGCCGCACCAGGTGGCCCAGAAGTCGAGGACGATGACGCGTCCGTCGAGCTTGGGGTAGGGGTTGGCGATGACGGTCTCGTTGCCGAGTTGCTTGGGGAGGGGCTTGCCCTGGACGTTGTTGGTTGCGCCGCCGTGATCGTTGGTGTGATCGGGCCACTTGACGTTCTCGTAGGCGCCAGCGAGGGGCTTGCGGAACGGAACCTCGAGGATCTCACCGGGGCGCAGCGCGTTGCGGACGCGCTTGGCCTTCTTCATCTCTTCCTCGGCCTTGGCGGCGGCGTCGGCGAGACGGGCACGCAGACCCGCGGCCTCTTCCTTGGACTCTGAGACGAGCTTGGCAACGGCCGCGCCAACCGAGCCTGTCTCGACGTCGGCGTAGCGGAGGTTGCCTGCGCGGTCGATCAGGTAGAAGTCGGGGTCCTGGTCGACGTCGAGCGTCGAGCGGAAGGCACCCGAGGAGTCGTGGGCGTAGGGGAAGGAGAGCTTCTTGGCGCTCGCGACGCGGGCCGCGTTGGCGAAGCCGCGATCATGGTGCACGCCGATGACGACGAGCCCGCGCTTGGCGTAGCGGTCGTGCAGGTCCTCGGCGATGGTCAGTGCCGGGTGCGACCCGCGGTACCAGCTGGACCACGTGACGATGAGGACGGGCTTGCCGTCGATCATCTCTTTGTCGAAGCCATCGACGTTCGCCCAGTCCGTCAGGTCGCCGAAGTCGGCGGGGAAGGGCATGGTCTCCATCTCGGTCAGCGCGTCGCGCCGTGGGCCTGTGCCCTCGCGGCTGATGTCTTCGTCGAGCGGACCGAGCAGCGCCGCGCCCGAGGCGAACACGAGCGTTGCGGCGGCGGCGGCGCCGGTCAGGGCCTTGGCGAATCTCATGGGACCATCTCCTTGCTGTGCGATGCTCATGGGGCGCAGGACGGGTCGCCCGCGCGAGTTCAGTATGCAGATCCGGACGTCGGACGCAACGGATCGCGCCCTCGATCACGCCTGATTCGATGCCCAATCAGAACGCGAACAGACTGGCGGGACGCGCAGACCACGCGCCCGGCACTCATTCTTACACATGAACCCGCCCCCGGGTTTATTCCTGCACCAGGTTGAACAGTGCGATCCCGAGCGCAGTCGCCGCGTTCAGGGAATCCACGCCCGCCCGGATGGGGATCTTGGCGGCCTCGGTGGCGATCTGAAGGGTCCGGTCCGTCAAGCCCGGCCCCTCCGCTCCGAGGACCAGGGCCACTCGATCGGCATCGAGCCGGCGCGAGAGGGTGCCGATCGGCTCGGCCTCGGGGGTGTTGGCCAGGGCGACGAGGGTCCAGCCGGCGCTCTTGAGGGCTTCGAGTGTCCCCGGCAGGTCGTCGGTGCGGGCGAAAGGGGTGGTCAGGGCGTGCCCGACCGAGACGCGGAGGGCCTTGCGGTACAGCGGGTCGGCGCAGCCGGGGCTGAGCAGGACCCCGCCCGCCCCGAAGGCCGCGGCGTTGCGGAAGGCCCCGCCGACGTTGTCGTGGTTGGCCAGGTCCTCGAGCACGACGAGCGGTCCGGTCGCGTCGACGAGCTCATCGGGTTGTGTGACGTGCGCCCGGGACCCCGCTGCAAGGAGAGCGCGGTGGATGTGAAATCCGGTGACCTCGTCCATCAACTCCTGAGTCACCAGGTAGACGGGGGTTTCGGGCCCGAGGCGTTCGAGGGCGTCGCCAACAGTGGCGAGACGCGCCCGGGTCGTCAGCACCGAGTGGACCGGGTAGGGCGAGTCGATCAGCGTCCGGACGACGACCTCGCCCTCCGCCATGGACAGCCCGCCCGGCGCGACCTCACGCTCGGCGCGCAGGTGGGCGTCCCGGACATTGCGGTACGGCCCGAGTCGGGGGTCGACAGCGTCGGTGATGTCGATTTCGTTCATGGGCGGGCTCGTGGCGTTGCGGGCGCCGATTGGGGGCGGTGGGGCGGGAGCGGGGGTAGACTGGCATCATGACGACTTCCCGACGGAACGTGGCGTGCGCCCTGGCGTGCGCAGGGCTGCTCGCCGGCGCCATGACCCTCCTGGGCGGGTGCGACGATGGGTCCAGCCAGGGCTCGATCTACGGCAAGAGCCGC
>JANQQG010000079.1 GCA_028285065.1 Phycisphaerales bacterium | reverse complement strand
GCGGCTGGAAGACGCAGATCAGACGCGGCGCGTCGCGCTCCTCCGCCGGTCGCTCGCGGAGCGGGGCGCCCAGGCCTTCGTGCTCGCGCAGGGCTCGGAGCGTCGTGTCGACCTCCGTCGGGTGGTGCCCGTAGTCATCCCAGACGCTGACGCCGTTGCGCGTGCCGAGTCGCTGCGTGCGACGGAGCACGCCGCCGAAGTCCGTGAGGCCCTCGGCGACCTTGTCGGGGTCCGCGCCGAGGCTGATCGCGAGTGCCGCGGCAAAGCCGGCGTTGAGCGCGTTGTGCGCACCGGGGAGGGGTGTGCGCCACGCGCCGACGAGGCCCTGCCCGCGTCGTACGAGTCCTGTGCGTCGCTCGCCGGGGTCGTGCACGACCTGCCAGTCCGCCTCCGGGCTGAAGCCGACGGTCTGGACCTTGGCGCTCGCGCCCGCGCCGACGGTGTTGCGGTGCGCCCCATCGTGGGCGATCAGCAGCAGCCCGCCCTCCTCGGCCGGGGCGACCTGATGGGCGAACGTCCGGAACGCGTCGATGACACCGTCCAGCGAGCCGTAGACGTCGAGGTGGTCCGCCTCGACGCTCATGATCGCGCCGACGGTGGGGCGGTAGTTGTGGAACGACCGGTTGTACTCGCACGCCTCGGCCAGCAGCAGCCCCGGGCGTCCGACGAACGTGCCCGACGGAACGCTCGGCGAGCCGAGGCGGAAGCCCCCGCCCAGGTCCGGGCAGGTCGCCCCGATGATGACGGAGGGGTCGAGCCCGGCGTGGGCGAGAACGCAGCCGAGCATGGCGGTGGTCGTGCTCTTGCCGTGCGTGCCGGCGATGGCGACGCCCGTCGAGTCGTCCATGAGCCTGCCGAGCGCCTCGGCATAGGCCAGGTGCTCGACCCCGCGCGCATCCGCGTCCAGAAGCAGCGGGTGCTCCGGTTTGACGGCAGCCGAGGCGACGACCAGATCGACGTCGTCCGGCAGGCGCTCCGGTGGCTCGCCGATGTCCAGCGTGTAGCCCTCGTCGATCAGCGACTCGGCGAACGGGGAGCGCGTGGTGTCCGTCCCCCTCACTGCGGCCCCGCGCGCCTCGAGCAGGCGCGTCAGGCCGGACATCCCGCACCCACCCATGCCGATTAGGAACGCGCGCGCGCCGCGGACGGAGCTTGGCGTCCCGGAATCGGGAACCTCGACCTCAACCGGGGCCGTCAGCGGAGGCGCGACGGTGCGTTGGGGCTGGGGCTTTGGGGTGTCGTTCGTGTCGGCGCGGGCTGCTGAAGCGGGCGTCATCGGACAGAGCGTATCGGCCTGAATCGAGCGAGGACGCCAGTGATGGGGGGTGATCCGGAGCTCGGCGCGTCAGCGGCGGCGGGGAGGAGGGGGAGCGCCGCGGTTGCGCGTCGCCCGCGCTATCCTCCGGCTCGGCCCGGGCCCCGCGAAAGGACCCTGCAAGATGGACGGATCACTTCCCTACAAACTTGCGTGCCTGTGCGACTTGCGCGACGACCGCGGGCGGGTGCTGCTGATCCGTCGAAAGAAAGCGCCCAACCTGGGTCTCTGCTCGCCGATCGGCGGGAAGCTGGACATGGAGACGGGCGAGTCGCCGGCCCAGTGCGCCCGCCGGGAGATCCTCGAAGAGGCCGGCATCGACGTCGCACCCGAGCGGATCCACCTGGCGGGCCTGATCAGCGAGAAGGCCTTCGAGGGGCGCGGGCACTGGCTGCTGTTCTACTACAAGGTCCTCGGGCCGGTCGAGGTTCAGGAGCAGGAGATCCGGGAGGGGCACCTGGAATGGCACGAGCCCGACGCGATCGAGTCGCTCCCGCTTCCGCCGACGGACCGGGCCGTCATCTGGCCCTTGATCCTGCGTCACGAGCAGGCCGCCGGGGGCGCCGACGCGCGCACGGGCCTGTTCACGGTCCACATCGACTGCAGCGGGCCCGAGATGCGCTGGACGGTCGAGCAGGATGGGGCCTCCTGAAGTCCCTCGCCCGGGCCTCTCTATACTCCCAAGTTGAGGAGCCTCGAAGGAGTAACGCCCTGCTATGAGCGGTCTTTCCACGAGCGCTGGCATGAGAAGCGACGCCGAGCGTGCGCGTAGGCTCGCTGCGCGTCGCGTCCGACGCTTCGCCGGCGCCCTGCTCATGGTGAGCGTGGCCCTCGGCCTCATCGCGCCCCAGGCAGCCGAGGACGCCCAGGCGCCCGGCGGGTCGATCGTTCCGGCCGCACGCCAGGCCGAGAACGTCGCGATCATCACGATCGACCGCGAGATCGACGCGATGATGGTCCGCAGCTTCGAGCGGCGTCTGACAAAGGCCCTCGACAGCGGGGCGAACGGGATCGTGGTGGAACTCGACACACCCGGCGGCGAGGTGGGCGCGGTGCTCGAGATCTGCGAGCTGATCAAGCAGTCGCCGGTCCAGAACATCGTTGCTTGGGTGCACCCGCAGGCGTACTCGGGCGGCGCGATCATCGCGATCGCGTGCCGCGAGATCTGCATTTCGGATGGCGCGACGCTCGGCGATGCGCTCCCGATCGCGGTCGCGATGGGGATGCTGATGGAGCTCAACGCCGAGGAGCGAGAGAAGATCCTCAGCCCGATCCTGGCAGAACTCGTCGGATCGGCGCGTCTGCGCGGGCACGACGAGCTCCTGGTGCAGGGCTTTGCGCGCCTCGGCGTCGAGTTGTGGTGGGTCGAGCACAGCGAGACGGGCGAGCGCTACTTCGTCAACGCCCAGGAGTACCAAGACGCAACCGGTGTTGCGGTCCCCGGGCCCGGTCAGCGCGGGAGCCCGCGACTGGCATCATCGACCGGCGGCTCCGCGACGCCGTCCGCCGAGGGCGCCCAGCCCGCGCCCGAGCCCTCCAGCGAGCAGGGCTTCCGCTCCGCCGCCGGCGGGCTCAGCCCGAGCACGCTCAAGGAGATCGACGTCACGCTCGAGGGCGGGGCCAAGACCCAGCGACCCGACTTCCGCGACGCCGAACACCGCGGCAAGTACCGCGAGGTCTCGCGCGGCTACATCTCCGATGGCACGGCCGTCTTCACGTTCAAGGGCGATCAGCTGCTCGAGTTCGGCCTGGCGACGCCCCGCTCGGCGACCGACGCGACCGTCAGCAACGACACCGAACTCGCGTCGTTCATGGGCGCCACCAACATGCGCCGCCTGAACGAGACCTGGTCGGAGCGGATGGTCAAGGCGATGTCCGGTTTCCTCGTCCGCGGGGTGCTGATCGTCGTCTTCCTCGTCGCCCTGTTCATCGAGATGACGAGCCCCGGGCTGATCCTGCCCGGCTCGATCGCCGCCCTGGCGCTGGTCTTGCTGATCGCGCCCGCTTTCCTGAACAACATGGCTTCGTGGTGGGAGATCGCCGCGATCCTCGTCGGGATCGCCTCGATCCTGATCGAGATCTTCATCATCCCTGGCTTCGGCGTCTTTGGGGTCGGCGGCATGCTCCTGCTCTTCGGCGGGCTCGTCGGCACGTTCGTCACGAACGACGGGCTGTTCCCCGACACGGCCGAGGAGCGATCGGGCCTGGTGACGGGCGTCGTGACGATCCTGCTCGCGACGATCACGTCGGTCGCCGCGATGTGGGGGATCAGCAAGCACTTCGGGACGCTCCCGGTGCTCGGTCGGATGGTGCTGACCGGCGAGTCGGGCCAGATCGAGGGCGAGGGTCCCGGCGTCCTGGCGGCCATGGCGGACGACCCGGTCGGCCACGTCGCGGTCGGCGATGAGGGTGTCGCGGTCACGGTGCTCCGCCCGTCGGGGCGAGCGCAGTTCGGCGAGGAGATCGTCGATGTGGTCTCGGAGCTTCCGTTCGTCGAGGCGGGCACGCCGGTGCGCGTCACGGAGGCCGGGTCGATGCGCGTAGCGGTCGAGCCGATCGACAAGCCCGGAGGAGCACGCGCGTGAACGAGATGCTCATCTGGGGCATGGCGCTCATCGGAGCCGCCTTCCTGCTGTTCATCCTCGAGGTCTTCGTCCCCTCCGGCGGGGTCATCTCGCTGACGGGCATCGTCGTCGCGATCGCGGGGATCGTCTGTCTGTTCATGTACAAGACGACGTGGGGGTTCGCGGGGCTCGGCGTGGTCGTCGTGCTCGGCCCGCTCACGTCGTACTTCATGTTCACGCAAGTGCTCCCGAACACGCCGATGGGCAGACAGTTGTTCCTGACGGACCAGCAGAAGCCGGAGTCGATCGAGCGCAGCGATCGTGAAGCCTCGTCGCGTCTCGTCGGGCTCGTGGGCGTCGCCGAGACCGATCTGCGTCCGGTTGGGCGTGTGCGCGTGGGCGACGACAAGCTCGAGGCGATGAGCGAGGTCGCCATGATCGAGGCGGGGGCTGAGATCCGCATCACGTCGGTCGAGGGCAACACGATCCGGGTGCGTCCTGCGTAGCGAGTCGGGAGTGCTCGATGACCCTGACGATCGTGTACGGGATTCTCGGGCTCGGGATCGTCGGCATCGCCGTCCTCATCGCATTCGCTCTGAACCTCTGGCTCCTGGCGTTCCTGAGCGGGTGCCCCGTCGGGATGCTGCACTTGATCGGGATGCGTTTCCGCAAGGTGGACCCCAAGGTCATCGTGCTCTCGCGCATCCGCCTGCACAAGGCGGGCATCAAACGGTCCGCCGGTGATCTGGAGGTGCACTCCCTCGCCGGCGGGCGCGTCGGGCATGTGGTGCAGGCGCTCGTCGTCGCCAAGAGGAACGGTCAACAGATGAGTTGGGAGAGCGCGTGCGCGGTCGATCTCGCGGGGCGCGACATATTGCAGGCCGTACAGAGACCGCTCCGGGCGTGGGAAGTCGACATCGACTCGGTTGCCGGTGACGGGGTGCGCCTGGTCGGGCAGGCCAGAGTCACGCTCGAAGTCATCCTCGACCGGCTCGTCGGCGGTCTCCCCGAGGAAGGGGTGATCGAGTTGATCCGCCAGGCCATCGCTTACGTGATCGAACGTGAGGTCGATCACGCGAACCTGACGTCGGACTGGGATCGGTTCGTCGATTCGGTCTACGACGCGATCCCACCCAGGCCGTGTGCGTTCAAGGCGGTCTCGATCGAGATCGAGTCGCTCCGCGCGGGGACCTAACACGCCCGATTTCGCGGACGCTGGGCGGGAGTGCCGAGCCCGATATACTCCCCTGCCGTCGCGTGAGCGCTGTGCGGACGTGGCGGGGACTCGGACTGTGCCGGAGGGAGCCTACGGATGATTGACGCGCTCTTGATCGGTGGCGGCGTTCTCGTTGCCATCATCCTGCTCGTTGTGTTCTTCTTGCTCGGTTCGTACTTCAAGCTGTGGTTGCAGGCGTTCCTGAGCAGTGCACGGGTCGGGCTGATCGAGCTGGTGGCGATGCGCCTGCGGACCGTCGACCCGAAGATCATCGTCCTTAGCCGCATCCGCGCGGTGAAGGCGGGCATCCAGATCCCGACCTCCGCATTCGAGACGCACTAC
This sequence comes from Phycisphaerales bacterium, assembly GCA_028285065.1. Taxonomy (GTDB): domain Bacteria; phylum Planctomycetota; class Phycisphaerae; order Phycisphaerales; family UBA1924; genus JANQQG01. The sequence goes on along the minus strand of JANQQG010000079.1, from coordinate 19,028 downwards.
CTCGCTGGCGGGCGCGTCCCGCTCGTCGTCAACGCACTCATCGCGGTCAACCGCGCCCGGATCAACCTCCCGTGGGAGACGGCCTGCGCGATCGATCTCGCCGGCCGTGACATCCTCGACGCTGTCCAGACTTCGGTGAACCCGAAGGTCATCGACTGCCCGAGCGTCCAGAGCCAGCGCTCCACGATCGACGCCGTCGCGAAGGACGGCATCCAGCTCAAGGCTCGGGCACGCGTGACGGTGCGTGCGAACATCGAGCGCCTCGTCGGTGGTGCCACCGAGGAGACGATCATCGCCCGTGTCGGCGAGGGCATCGTCACCACGATCGGTTCGGCCGCTGCCCACAAGGACGTGCTCGAGAACCCCGACCGGATCTCCAAGGTCGTCCTCGAGAAGGGCCTGGACGCTGGTACGGCGTTCGAGATCCTTTCGATCGACATCGCGGACATCGACGTCGGCGACAACATCGGCGCGAAGCTGCAGGCCGACCAGGCCGAGGCCGACAAGGTGCGATTCCAGGCCGAGGCCGAGAAGCGTCGCGCTCTGGCCGTCGCCCAGGAGCAGGAGTACAAGGCCGAGGAGCAGAAGAACCGCGCCCTCGTTGTCCTTGCCGAGGCGGACGTTCCGAAGGCAATGGCCGACGCGTTCCGCAGCGGGAATCTCGGCGTGCTCGACTACTACAAGATGCAGAACATCCAGGCCGACACGTCGATGCGCTCCTCGATCGCGGGCGACGGATCCGACCAGGGCACGGCCTAAGCCGACGGCCACACTCTGCTGAGTTCGCCTACGCGCCGACGGCGCGGGCCATCAGTTCCGCCACGCGCCGGCGTCGATCACGCTCGCTCGTGAAGATCGATCCACGCGGCGCACGCTCACGTTCGATGCGATCAACAACGCCCGCGCCGGGGCGCTCGGCGAGCAGCTCACGCTGGACCTGCGTCGACGCGGCATGACGGTCGATCGAGCCACGAGGGGCGCTGGGGGTGGGAGTCGGCGCAGCACCAGTCGTGGGCAGCGGCCCGATGTGGAAGACAGTGCCGGGTGGCACGCCGACCAGCACGCCCTCCCGTGTCGGGATGTAGATCGAGCGAGGGAAGATGGCAGTGATGGCACCCGAGGCACGCGCGAAGCCATCGAGCCCGGTCGCTGGGGAGAGCTCGTAGACGTCCGCGAAGCCCGTCGGCACGCGCAGGTCGTGGCGGAACTCACGCAGCGAGGTCGACAGAGGACCGACGTCCGCGACCCCGGCCTCGACCGGGCGCAGCGGCCCCTCCGGCTGCGGTGCAGCGGGGAGCGTCAGCGTGAGGGTGGCGACCAGCGTCAGCATCATCAGTGGTTCGTATCGGCAGGACGCCGGGTTCGGATCGAGTCCGATCAGCGCCGAAGATCACAGCCTGAACAGGATCCGACGCTTCACCACGGCGTCCTCATGGGCGTACGGCAGCCCACGCGGGAGCGCATCGATCGCCGCACCCTTGGCACGCCACTTCGCGCTCGCCTTGCGGATCTCGCGATCGACCTCCGCCACGCCCGAACTCGACAGGATGCTCAGCTGGTGCACCCGCCCGTCCGGACCAAACCAGAACTCGACCAGCACGTCGCGCGGGCGGTACTTGAGCGGCCCGTACGTCACCACCGTGTTGATGTTGTACGCCGGGCGCACCGTCGTCAGCTCCAGCCCCTCCGCTGCCAGCGGGCGTCCCGGGCGGTAGACAGCGTGGAACTCGGTCGAGGTCGCATCGGCCTCACGTGGATCACTGATCGCATCGGGCGTCGGACGTGGCGTCGGTGCCGCGTCGACGACCTCGGTTTCCTCCGCCTCGCCCGGCTCCGCATCGGTCGGATCGCCTTGCTGCAACGCGGATTCGCTCGCGCGGGCTTCGTCCATCGCGGCCTCGGCGCGTGCCGCGAACTCGCGCGCGGCCTGCGCGAACGTCCGTGTCAGCGAGGCCGCGACTTGCGCGCTCGCCTCCTGCCAATCCCGAAGCGGGACGACCCGCGCGGGCGGCGTCTGGGGCGTCTGGTCTGATTCGGCGACCTCGATCGGGTCGGGCGTTGGGTCGGGGCCCGGCGTGGGCTCCTCGATCGGCTCCGGCACCGTCGGGGCCGGCGCGGCGCTGGCCGCCGGCACCGGCGCGACTTCGGCCTGTTCGGTCTCGGCCAGAGCCGCCGCGTGGGCGGTCTCGGTCTCGAAGCCGATCCAGGTCACGGTGACGGCATCGGATCGCTCGATCCCGACATCGGCGGGTTCGCGCAATTCCAGCAGGGCGAGCCGCTCAGGGTCGGTGGTCAGGTCCGAGAACCCAGTCAGCAACGCTGCCGCAGCCCCGTGGAGGACAAGGCTGGCCAGGATGCCGATGATCAGGCCCGCGTTGGGTCGTTGACCGACCATGCGTGAACAATAGTCGACCGATCCGGTGGGGCCGGGCGAGCATCCTTGTCGAGATCCACCGGTTTGAGGGGAAGATCAGGGTGGGGTGTGCGTTGGACAGACAGGCCCGTCTACCGTGAGGTGGATGTGGAGACGACCTTCCGGGGTGATGGGCCCCATGACGACCTGAAGCAGGAGCAGCAGCGATGAAGCTGAGAATGATCGCCACGGGCCTGACCCTGGCGCTGTGTGCCACCTCCGCCCTGGCCCAGGAGGCCAGTCCGCAGGAGAAGCCCGAACAGCCGCAGCAGAAGGGCGAGACGCCCGTGACCCTGATCATGGGCGCCAAGGCGCCGAATCTGAGCGTGGACACGTGGGTCAAGGGCGACGAGGTCAAGACCCTCGAGCGAGGGAAGATCTACGTCGTCCAGTTCTGGGCCACCTGGTCCGACCCGTCCCGCGATGCGATCCCGCGTCTGACTGAGCTTCAGGCCCAGTACAAGGACGCGGGCGTTCGGATCCTCGGGATCTCGTGCTCGACGTTCCGTGGTGAGACGGAGGAGAGAGTCCGCTCGTACGTCGAGTCGGCGGGCGACGAGATGGCCTACTCCGTCGGCTTCGACGCCGATCTGTCGATGGACAAGGCGTGGATGAAGGCCGCCAACGCGCGCGGGCTCCCGGCCGCGTTCATCGTCGATCGCGAGGGCTTTGTCGCGTACGTTGGCAACCCGTTCGACATGGAGGAGACGCTGGCCCGCGTGGTCGCCGGCACCTTCGACGTGCAGCGCGAGGTCGAGATGAAGGCCCGGCGCGCAACCGCCGAGTCCAAGGCGCAGCCGATCCTGGACATCGCGCGCAACGCGGCCGCCGAGAGCGACTGGCCGCTCGTTGTCGAGCAGATCGACAAGGTCATCGAGATCGACCCCGAGGTGATGGGCGACTGGGCCGTGACGCGGATCCAGATCTCGCTGACACGTCTCGGCGATTCCAAGGCGTCGTACGCGTACGCGAGGCGCGCGATCGAGACCTACATCAGCGACAACCCCGACGCGCTCAACTCGCTCTCCTGGATGATCCTGACCAACCCCGACGTCGGCCAACGCGATCTGGACGTCGCTCTCATGGCGGGCCTTCGCGCCAATGAGCTCACCGTCGGCAAGAACGCGAGCGTGCTCGACACGCTGGCCCGCGCGTACTTCGACCGCGGGGAGCTCGACGAAGCCGTGCGTTACGCCGAGCAGGCGGTCGAACTCGCCGACGAGAAGGAGAAGCCCGGCTACCAGATGCGCCTCGAGGAGTACAAGGCCGCGGCTGAGGGCGAGGGCTGACGCAGCCACCGCAACCCGATGCAGCACAGGGGCCCCGGCGCACCGCCGGGGCCCTTTCTCGTTCTAGGGTGCGCCCTCGAGACGACCGAGCAGCCCAAGGTCGCCGAGCCCCGCGCCGCGAAGCTCGTTCATGACCCGGAGCAGGTCCCCCGAGGGGCAGTCGTCGTCGATCGCAAGCACGATCGAGCTGCCGGGCGAAGCGTCGAGGCGCTCGCGGAGCAGCCCGATGAGCGCGTCAAGTTCGACGGGGTTCTCATCCACGCTGATCGCGCCCGTTGCGTTCAGCGCCACCGTCACCGTCCGGCGCGGCGGCGCGTCCTCGTCCGCGCCCGAGAGCGTCGGCAGACGCACCGACCAGTACTTGGCCGGCACCATGCCCACCAGCCAGACGATGAAGAACGTCAGCAGGAGGAAGACCACGTCCAGGAGCGGGGTCATGTCGAGCCTGGCGTCGGGGCTGTTGCGTCGCACGCGTCGCATGGGCTAGGTCCGCTGCTCCCGGTGGTACTGCATCCCGCCCCATTCGGTCGGGCGTCCGCTCGTCAGGTCCGAGGCCGCCTCGCGGAGGATCGAGCCGACGATCCAGGCCCCGACCGGGTAGAGCGGGGCGAGGATAGGCCGGCTCCCGCCGACACGGTACACGCTCGCAAGGGTTGTCAGCGCCCCGACGACGCAGAAGAGTCCCGCACCGAGCGCGATTGGGGACGCGATCGCGCTCTGGCCGAGGAAGACCGCCCCGCAAACGAGGCTTGCGAGCGAGAGCCCCGGGAGGCCGACCCCGAACGTGCGCGCGCCCAGGGCGTGCTTTCGCAGGCGCTGCGCCTTGCGGTTCGCTGCCTCCGTGTAGATCCGCTTCCATCCGCGTCGGAACGACGCGTAGTCCGCGTACATCGCGCACCGGAGCAGCCCACCCGCGAGGAAGAGCCCGAAGCCGAGCCCCTCACGGTGCGCGAGGCGCGCAAGCGCGATGTCTTCGAGCAGCTCGCGCCGGACGGGCGCGTGCCCGCCGATGCGCTCGTACGCCTCCTTGGTGAACATCATGAACTGGCCGTTGGCGAACGGACGCCGGCGAGGACCGGGCTCGTTCGCTCGCTCGATGGGGTACTGACGGAGCAACTCGAGCGAGGCGGCCGGCTGGACCAGGCGCTCGTACCACGCGCTCGCCTCGAGCGTGCTCAGCAGGCTGAGCGCATCGATCTGTCGCTGTTTGAGCATCGCAAGGGCCGCGCGCACGCACTCGGGTGCGAAGTGCGTGTCGGCATCAGCGAAGACGAGCACGTCCGCGTCCAACGCGCCACGCGACGCCTCGACTCCGGTCCGGATCGCGTTGACCTTGCCGGCCCAGTCGTCGGGGCACTCGGTCACCTCGATGATCTCGAACCGCTCATCATCGCCGATCACGTCCGCCAACACCGCCCGGCTGTCGTCCGTGCAACGGTCGAGCGCAAAGACGACGCGCAGCGCCGGATGATCCTGGCCAGCGAGCGATTCCGCCAGTCTGCCCAGCGATGCACGCTCGTTGTGGGCCGGGACGATCACGCAGACACGCGTCACGCTCTCACTCATCGCGGCCTGGGGGTACTTCAGCGCATCGGGGAGCGTTGGGACGCGCCGCATTGCGCGGAGCAGTTGCAGTCCGCCGATCGTCCAGTAGATACCGCCCACCAGCGCGGGCAACGCGAGCAGCAGCAGGAGGAGGTCGATCGGAGACACGTCTGACGCTTCGTCCTTGGTCCGCCGAGGGACACCGCGGTTGGGAATCGAGGGGGAGGCCGGGCGGGTGGCGTACACTACGCCGATGCCGCGATCCGAGGATACAGGTCGGTGGGGGCGTCCGGGCGATCAGGCATCGGCGGCCGCAATGGCGGGCGCCGAGGCGAGCGGCGCCCCGGTCGTGTACGTCTTCGGGCGCGATGCGATCCGGCAGCTCGATCGTGTCGCGACCGAGCGCTACGGGATCCCGTCGATCGTGCTGATGGAGAACGCAGCCATCGGGCTGGCGGGCCAGGCGCTCGACCTCCTCGACGAGCGTGAGGCGGAAGCGCCTGGTCGCGTCCTGATCGTGTGCGGGCGCGGCAACAACGGGGGCGACGGCCTGGCGTGCGCACGCCACCTGTCCAACGAGGGTGTACAGGTCGTGGTTGCGCTCCTAGGCGAAGATGACAAGATCACCGGCGATGCCGCCACGCACTTGGCGACCGTCCGCGAGATGGACATCGACCTGCACCTGCTGGGAGCCGACGGCGCGGGCGAGCGCTTGATGGAGGTCGGCGCGCTGGGGCGCGTCGATGTCGTCATCGACGCGCTCGTGGGGACGGGGCCGACCGGGCCGATCGAGGGTCCGCTCGCGGAGGCGATCGACGCGATCAACTCGGTGCGCGACCAGACCGGCGCATCGGTCGTGGCGGCCGACCTGCCTTCGGGCCTGCACGCCGAGACCGGCGAGCCGCTGGGCGCGTGCGGCGTCGGGGCGGTGATCGCGGACGTCACGGTCTCGTTCGTCGGCCTCAAGCGCGGCTTTCTGGCGCTCCCGGCCCAGCGTTTCCTTGGTGAGGTCGCGGTCGAGCCGATCGGTGCACCCGTCTCGCTGACCGCCGAACTGGGCGAGCGGCTCGAGGCGAGCGTCCACCCGGGCGATGACTCACCGGGTCGAGCGGGCGGGCGGAGCTCGCCGGGCCAATAGCCTGGGCGGCGACGAGCAATGGGGGGTGGGTTGACTGACCCGCGTGCGCGGGAACGATTGAGGGAGCTCGTCGAGCAGACCCGGAGGCGTCCGATGACCGCGATCAGGATGGAACTTGCCAGGATCTTGATCCGGGAGCTCAACGACTACCAGATTATCGAGCTGCGCGAGGTCGCCCCCATCGAGGATGGCGACAACGGTTCGAGTGAGGCGGGGGGTCAGAAGTTCAGCCAGGTCGAGGGTGGGCGTTCGTTCCCCATCGTGATCGGTCTGCCCGAGGCCCAGGCGATCGAGCGACGACTCAAGGGCATCCAGATCAAGCGCCCGCAGACCCACGACCTGCTGATGAGCGTCATCACCTCGCTCGGCGGCGAACTCGAGTCCATCACCATCAACGACCTCTCCGAGCACACGTTCTTCGCGCTCCTCAGCGTGCGCAAGAAGGACGGCGAGGTTGTCACCATCGATTCGCGTCCCTCCGACGCCATCGCGCTCGGCATCGCCAACAACGTCCCCGTGTTCGTCGAGGAGCACGTGCTCGAGGCGGCCCAGAACGACGAGCCGTGACCGACGACACACAGGATCTCGTATCACCGCTTCCGCAGTTCGCCTCCGGCGCGAGCGCGGACCAACCGCTCACCGACGAAGTGCCCGGCACCGGCGGCGTGATCAAAGCACGCTGCGAGGACTTCCTTGTCGAGGAGCTCCCCCTCTACGACCCCTGCGGGGAGGGCGAGCACCTCTACCTCTTCGTCGAGAAGCGCAACCTCAGCACGACAGCCCTCATCGGCCTCCTCGCAGCCCACTTCGGTGTCAAACGCCACACCATCGGCTACGCGGGTCTCAAGGACCGCTACGCGATCACGCGCCAGCTCGTCTCGATCCACCTGCCGGGACGCGATGCGGCTGAGGTCGGGGCGCTGACCGACGAACGCGTCAGCGTCCTCTGGGCCGAGCGTCACACCAACAAGCTCCGCACCGGGCACCTGATCGGCAACCGTTTCGTGATCCGCATCCGTGACGTCGCGCCGACCGGCGCGATCGCCGCCAAGAAGGTCCTCGGGCGTCTCGAACGTGAGGGGGCGCCCAACCGGTTTGGCGCACAACGGTTCGGCACCCTCGTGAACAACCACATCGTCGGGCGCTCGCTCATCCTCGGCAGATGGCGTGAAGCGCTCGACCTGCTCCTCGGCCCGAACCAAGCCGCTCCGGAGTCCGAAACCGATGCGCGCGAGGCATACGCCGCTGGCGACTTCCAGCGTGCGCTCGAGGCGACGCGCCCCGACCGGCGCGCCGAGGTCGCCATGCTCCGGGGTCTCGTCCGCGGGCTCGGGTTCCGACGCTGCGTCCGATCCATGGGCGAACTCGCCTGGCGTTTCCATGTCACTGCCTTCCAGTCCGCCCTCTTCAACGCGGTCCTCGACCGGCGCCTCGCCGATGGAACCTACTCGACCTTGCTCGAGGGCGACCTCGCCTTCAAGCACGACAACGGGGCGGTCTTCGGTGTCGATGCCGAGGCCCTTGGCGATCCCAAGACCAGCGAGCGCCTCGGATCGATGACGATCAGCCCAACGGGCCCGCTCGTTGGACCGGACATGCCCCCGCCGAGCGGACGCACGCTCGAGATCGAGCAAGAGGTCCTTTCGGGCGCCGGCATGTGCGCGGATCAGATCGACGCGTACGCCTCGAAGGAGCGATGGGCGCGCTCGATGGGGCGACGACGTCCGCTGCGCATTGGCGTGACCAACATCGACGTCGAGGGAGGCGTCGACGAGCACGGCACCTACGTCCGCTGCGCCTTCGAGCTGCCCAAGGGCGCCTTCGCGACCAGCGTCATGGAGGAGATCATCAAGCCGGGCGACCGACCGATGACCTTGTGGCGCAACGAAGCGGCTGCGGCCGCAGGGGAGGAACCGGAGTGACCGATCAGCCGCAGCAACCCGTGCGCATGGTCGTGTTCGACCTCGGCGGCGTCGTCATGCGCATCTGCCGCTCGTGGAGCGAGGGCTGCGAGGCCGCCGGGCTTGACGTGCGCGATGGCGTGGACGCCGCGGCGATCCACTGGTTGGCGGCCGCGCGTCAGTACGAGATCGGCGAGATGGACTGCAACACGTTCTTCGTCGCGGTGAGCGAGGCGATGGACGGGCTGTATTCGGCGCACGAGGCGCAGTTGGTGCACGATGCGTGGCTGCTTGGCGAGTACGCCGGGGTGGATGCCGTGATCGCTGAACTGCACGCGATTGGCATCACGACGGGCGTGCTCAGCAATACGAACCACCGCCACTGGGAGCAGATGGAGCGCGAGCACAAGACGCCCTGGCTGTGTCGCCATGTGCATGCGAGCCATCTGCTGGGCGTGGCGAAGCCGAACGAGGCGATCTTCCGCGCATTCGAACGCGCGGTCGGGATTGCGTCGGATGAGCGGGACACGATCCTGTTCTTCGATGACCTGGCGCACAACGTTGAAGCGGCCCGGAACGCTGGCTGGCGAGCCGAGCGGATCGATCACGCGGGGGATCCGGCATCACAGATCCGCGCGCACGCTGCGGTCCACGGGGTGTTCCGTTGAGCCGCGGTCGGGCCACGGCGCGCGCACTCGGCGCGATCGTGGGAGCGCTCGCGATCTCCTTCTGTTGCGGCTGGGCTTCGTGGGCGATCTTCAGCGGCGTCGGACGCACCGCGACCTACGACGAGGCGTTCATCACGAGCGAAGACAGGTACGACCGAAGACTCGGACTTCGCGACAGCCCCGAGGAAGCCGGCGAGCGAGCAACGGGCTGGCTCTTGGTGCTCGGGACGGCGCTCGGCCTCGCGTCCGTTGGCTCGGGCGTGCTCGGGCTTGGGATGCTCTGGGCGGTCGTCAGCGCGCACACCGAGCGGTAGGCGCGTCTCAGTCGTCCACCCAGATCCAGCGCGACGGGAGCACATTGGGCTTGGTCGCGAAGGGCGACCAACGGCGCAGGTCGCGCAGGCCATTGCGCTCGGTGCGGCTCGCACCCGTGAAGCCCAGACGCTCGGCGTGCCCATCCAGCATCGCCGCGGCCGCACGCCCCGTATGGCGCAGGTCGAGGAAGCCGAACGTGACCGGGTCAAGCGACGGATCCCACGGCAGGTCGGCCGGGCTCGCGCCCGGGAGCGGTCGTGATTCGGGGGGCGGCTCGATCATGTGATGGCCCGGGAGCACGCCCGTCCGCGTGCCGCCGATCTGTTCGTCGATGGCGCGTGCGGAGCTGAAGACGAGCAGACGCGTCGGATCGAGCGCCTGGTGCAGCCGCGTCATGTACTGATCGCCGAACTGTGCCTGGAACTGCTCAGGAGTGAGCTCCTCTTTGACGTAGGCGCCGCCGAGGAAGCGCGCGTTGAGCCCGAAGGACGGGTGCTGAGCCAGCGCGAACTGGCGCCCGAGCCGCGCATCAGGGTCGTTGGGCAACGCGAAGATGCGCTCAGCGAGCGTGTTGCTTGTCAGAAGCCCATCGATCCCGCTCGAGAGGTAATCCAGCAACCGGTACGGGTAGCGCCTCGCCGTCTCGGGCGCGACGGGGCGCCCGTCCGGCTCGCGCACGAGCATCTTGGGGGTTGGTGCGCCGGGGCTCGGCTCGACCCACTCCGTGGGCAGGACACCGATGAGCACGTGCCCGTAGTCGTTCGCGTAGGCCGTGTAGCCGGTGACGAGTTGTGACGCGACGCCAAGTTCCTTGGCGGCCCGTGCGCTGGCGCGGGCTTTGCCCAGTGTTGGGAGCAGGAGTGCCACGAGGAGCACGACGATCACGATGACGACCAGAAGCTCGACGAGCGTGAAGGCCCGATGGGTGCGCAGCGTGCTCATGGGAGGCTCCCTTCGGCTGGGTATACCCGCTTCGCCGACGGGTGGATGCCGCTCGGTCCTACGCCAGCCGTCGCGTCGTCTCGACCAGTGCCGTCACCACGCCCCTGACGCGCCCCGCGTGGGTCTCGTCGGTCAGTTCGCCCGCATCGTCGAACACCTTGTAGGCCGCCCCGATGGCGTGCATCGGCGGGACGACATGGACCTTGATGTTCTGGAGCAGGTCGCGGACGTGGAAGAGCGCCCGCAGGCCACCGAGGGCGCCCGGCGAGGCGCCGACGAGGGCGGCCGTCTTCCCGTCGAAGCACTCGAGCGCCGGTTCACCCTCACGGTCGGGGCGCGTGGCCCAGTCGATCACGTTCTTGAGGGCCGCCGTGATCGTCGAGTTGTACTCGGGTGACGCGATGATCAGCCCGTCGTGCTCGCGCAGGACATCCTTGAACCGTCGCGCGTTGGCGGGCATCCCCTCGTCCTCTTCCAGGTCCTGGTTGAACAGCGGCATCGGGTACGCCGCCAGGTCCAGGAACGTCGCGGTCGCGCCGGCTTCCTCGGCGGCCTTTGCGCAGAATCGTGCGAGCATCTTGTTGTACGACCCGGCGCGGAGCGAGCCGGCGAAGGTGAGGATGCGAGGCTGGGTGGACATCGGTGGGCTCCCAGGGTTGATGGCAGGAGCCCGAGGGTACCGAAGCGGCGCGATCGAGACGCGTGCTAGTTGACCCAGATCGGTCCGTCGGGGCCAGGGCGCTCCGGCTGGGCGGGACGCGGGCGTGGCGCGTACTCGGGCGAGTCCGCGTACGGCGCCCAGAACCGCATGTCGCGCAGCTCCGATCGTTCTCCGAGGGGCAGGCCTAGTCGCTGGGCGTGCCCGTCGAGCATGGCCGTCACCGCCGTGTTGTTGTGACGCAGGTCGTTGAACCCGTACACGTGCGGCGGGAACGTGTCAGGCTCCCAGGGCAGACGCGGGTCCGCGTAGCCGATCACGTTCCCGCGATAGTCGTACGGCCCGTGCAGGAAGTAGTGCCCCGGTCTGCGCTCAGCGGGGTCGCCGGGGCTCGGCGGATCGATCTGCTCGTCGGTGGCCCAGGCAGAGCCGAAGACGATCAGCTTCGACGCGTCACGCGCGTCGCTGATCCGCTTCAGCCAGATGTGCCCGAAGCGCTGCTGGTGCCGGCGCGGCTCCTCGTGGGTCTTGAGATACGCACCGCCGAGGTAGTCCCCATTGATCCCGAACGTGGTGTGCTGCGCGATCGCGAACTGGCGTCCATTGACCGACAGGGGGTCGTCCGGCCTTTCGAGGAACTCGCTGAGCATGTCGCGGTCGAGGATGAGCCCCTCGGGCCCGGAGGTCATGTAGTCGAGCAGGCGATACGCGTAGCGCTGGGCCGTGCGCGGGTGCAGCGTCCGCCCGTGCTCATCTCGCGCGGTCATGCGCGTGATGCCGTGGGGGGGTTGCGGGGTGACCCACTGGTCGGGCAACACGCCGACGAGGACGTGGTCGAAGTCGTTGGCGTACGCGGTGTACGCGACGACGAGCTGGTTGGCGCCGGCGAGCTCGCGTGCCGTGCGCACCCCGTCGCGGGCCCGGTGCAGAGCCGGCAACAGGATGGCGATGAGGAGCGCGATGATCACGATCGTGATCAAGAGCTCTGTGAGTGTGAACGCCCGCGGGTTCGGCCTCGCGCCCATCGTGTGCTCCTCGGGCCGTGCGGCCCGTTCACCACGCATGGATAGCGTGCCAGGGAGGTGGGGGGTGCGTCAAGGAGAAACCGGCTACCTCGACCCGAGAATGTCCAGCAGCGTGGTGTTGTCCCCCTCATGACGCACCCACGCACACAGGAGAATCGCCAGCAGTGGCAACCCCTCGGAGAACCCGAGGAGCACCAACAGCTGCCCGGCGGTGATCTGCTGCGCGTTCGTCCCGCTCCCGGTCGGTGGCATCGCCTGCACGATCGGGAACACCGTCGACACCATCACCGCGAACGCCAGGAGTACGACGAGCCCGGTGACGAGCCACGACGTCATGCCGGCGGCCCAGTGTGCAACGCTGAAGAGCACCCATGCGACGATGAAGGCCATCGCGATTCGCAGGAGCCAGTGCCCTGTGATCGTCGGGGCGGCGAGCGAGAGGCCCCACAGCACGCCCGCGATCACGAGCGCGGCGATCGTCGTGACGACCACGCACTTGGCGAGGCCGCGCAAGGGGGTCCACTCCTTGCGGGGCGATGAAACCACGTCACGCATGACTGTCGGATCTTACATCAATCGACGCCGCTACCCCAGCACCTCGGCCCCGCCTACGTACGGACGCAGCGCCTGCGGCACCCCGATCCGACCGTCCTCACGCTGGTGGATCTCAACCAGCGGGATCAGCAGACGCGGGCTCGCCGCGACCGTGTTGTTCAGCGAGTAGCAGAACGTCGTCCCGCCCTTGCCGCCCTCGCCGCCGGGCCGGTAGCGCATGTTCAACCGGCGGCACTGGAAGTCGTTGAGGCGCGAGGCCGAGTGCGTCTCGCCGTACGCGCCCTCGGCGTTCTCCCCACGCGAGGGCATCCAACACTCGACGTCGATCATGTCCGCGTTCTTGACGCCAAGGTCACCGGTGCAGCACTGCAGCAGCCGGTACGGCAGTTCGAGCGCCCGCACGAGCTCTTCGACGATGCCGATCATCTCCTGGTGCATCGCACGGCTCTCGGTGTCGTCCGCCTTGCAGATCACGACCTGCTCGACCTTGTCGAACTGGTGGATGCGGTACAGGCCGGCCGTGTCCTTACCGGCGGCGCCGGCCTCGCGTCGAAAGCAGGTCGAGACGGTGCACATCTTGATGGGCAGGTCGGCCTCATCGAGGATCTCGTCCATGTGTAGGCCCATCAGGCCGACCTCACCGGTGCCGGTCAGGAACATGTCCTGCCCGCCGCCGCGAGCGGTCTCCTCGATGTGGTACGTCTGGTCCTTGCCGGCGGGGAAGAAGCCGGTGCCCACCATGGCCTCTTCACGCACGAGCACGGGCACGGACGTCGGGCTGAAGCCCTTGGACGCGATCAGGTCCATCGCGAAGCGCAGCACGGCATGGTGCAGGCGCATCCCATCGCCCGTGAGGGCGTACGAACGCGTGCCCGCGAGCTTGACGCCGCGTTCGAAGTCCACCATGCCGAGCGAGGTCATCAGGTCGACGTGCGACTTGGGCGCGAAGCCCCTGTTGTCCTGGAAGCTCTTGGATGGGTCGAAGGACGCCGGGTTCCACGTGCGCAGCTCGACGTTGTCGTCGGCGCTCGTGCCCATCGGGACATCCGACGCCGGCGGGAGCGGGACACTCAGGAGCAGGGCGTCGAGTTCGGGCGCGACACCGGTTGCCTGGTCCTCGAGGGTCTGGATCTTGTCCTTCAGAGCGGCGGGGCGGGCCTTGAGTTCGGTGATCTCGGCCTCGATGCGAGCCTTGTCCTCACCCTCGGCCTTCTTGAGCTGGCCTGAGAGCTTGCCGATCTGCGGGCCGCTCTCCTTGGCGAGCCGCTTCTGTTCGGCCCGGAGGGATTCGATCTCGGTCTGCAGGGCCCGGCGCTGTTCGTCCAGGGCGAGGATGCGGTCGATGTCGACCGGCATCTGCTTGGCCGCGGCTCCATCGCGGTAGGCGTCCGGGTTCTCTCGAAGGTCCTTGAGGTCGATCATGGGGCGGAGTGTAGCCGTGGGCGGGCGGTGGTCGGCGGGGTCGGGGAGCGGGTGACGGGCCGCGGGGGTGGGTGGGCGTTAGGATTGGCTGATTCGGGCGGATCGGGACCCGGAACCGCTCCGGAGCAGCAGCGAAGGGGCTTGGACGAATCGGACGCACGGCGCATCCCTCGCGTGGGGGATCGCGAGCGGGCACGGAGGCGGCATGGCGGTCTTTCAACTCTCGGCGGCTGATGGAGCGGTCCCTCCGATCCCGGTTGGGGACGACCCCGTCTCGATCGGGCGTCACCCGGAGAACACGCTCGCCCTGACGGACCAGCTCCTGTCGCGCTACCACTGCGTGATCGAGCCCGCGCCCGATGGTGGGTACCGCGTCCGCGACCTCAACTCGCGCAACGGCACGTACGTCAACGGGCAGCGCCTCAGCCAGTCCACGCTCGAGGCGGGCGACGAGATCAAGATCGGTTCGCAGAGGTTCCTCGTGGAACCTCTCGAGTCGCGCCCCGACAAGAAGGGCAGGCGAGGCAAACGCGACAACGGCGCGCGCGCATCCGAGGCCGGCTGGGCCCGCGAGCTCTCGGACATGATCAACGAGCTCCCGCCCAAGGACACCGAGTTCGAGCCGATCCGGCTCATCGACTCACGGGGCGAGGATTCCGCTGCGCTCGACAAGCACAGCGAGGGGCCGCTCGCCACCCGTTTGCTCCTGCTGCTCGCGTCCAAGAGCCGCGCAACGGACATCCACATCGAGCCCAAGGGCGAGCACCACGGCGTCCGCATGCGCGTCGATGGCCAGATGCTCACCCTCATCGACCTGCCCAACGCATCGGGCGAGTCGGTCATCGGGCTGATCAAGGCAGCGTGCCAGTTCAACCCCGCATCGCGCGAGCAGGTGCTCGACGGGCACTTCTCGACGCGGTTCCTGCGCGGCTCGGGCCGGCGCGTTGACTACCGCGTCTCGCTGACGCCCTCGGTGCACGGACCGAAGCTGGTGATCCGCATCCTGGACCAGCGCGAAGCGCCCAGTTCGCTGCGCAGCGTGGGCTTGCCGCCCTACATGCACGAGCGGATCCGCAAGGTGGTCGGCCAGGACTCTGGCATGTTCCTGTGCTGCGGTCCGACGGGCTCGGGCAAGACGACGACGATCTACAACGCGCTGCGCGAGATCGATCGCGAGCGCAAGAACGTGATCACTATCGAGGACCCGGTCGAGTACCACATCGAGCAGGTCACGCAGATCCCCGTCGGCACCGGCAAGGACAACACCTTCAACACGCTCCTCCGATCCGTCCTGCGCCAGGACCCGGACGTGATCTTCGTCGGCGAGGTGCGCGACGAGGAGACCGCCCGCACGGCCATGCGCGCCTCCATGACCGGGCACCTCGTATTCACCACCGTTCACGCCAAGGACACGGTCTCGGCCGTCTTCCGGTTGTTGGACCTGAATGTCGAGCCGTACCTGGTTGCGAACTCGATCGAGGTGATCCTCGCGCAGCGCCTCGTTCGTCTCTTGTGCGATCGGTGCAAGCGCGAGGTTGCCGTAACGCCCGGCCAGGCGACGCAGATGGGCAAGTACCTCGAGGGCAAGACGCGCGTGCACGTCGCGACCGGTTGTGCGGCCTGCCTGCGCACCGGCTACCGCGGGCGTCACGGGCTCTTCGAGCTGCTGGATTTCACCGACTCGCTCCGCGACGTCATCCTCACCGAGCCGACGATCCTCAAGATGCGCGAGGTGATCGCGCAGGGGATGTTCACGACGCTGACCCAGTCGGGCTGGCAGTTGGTTGCGCGCGGGTTGACGACCTTGGAAGAGGTCGATCGGGTGGCGACGGCGCGCTGAGGACGCCCTAGCCGCCCATCACCCCGAGGCGTCCGTCCTTCCACGCAGGGAACTCGGCGCGCCATGCGCGCACGGCTTCCGGGTCCACTTCGACGGACAGCACTTCTTCGCCCTCGCCCGCTTCCGCGAGGATCTCGCCCTTGGGTCCGATGGCGATCGAGTCGCCGCCGTAGTCGAGGTGCGGGTCGGAGCCGCAGCGGTTGACGGCCAGCACGAGCGCTTGGTTCTCGATGGCCCGAGCGATGTTCAGGGCGCGCCAGTGCGCGATCCTCGGGCTGGGCCAGTTGGCGCTCTCGACGAACACCTCCGCGCCCTGGTCGAGCCCCAATCGGAAGAGCTCGGGGAATCGCAGGTCGTAGCAGATCGCTGGGCAGACGCGAACCGGCTTCCCGCCGATCGGGAGGTCCCAGGTCATGACCTCGCGCCCGTGTGTGAAGCGTTCGCCTTCGCCGCCGTAGCCGAAGGGATGGATCTTGGCGTACTCGCAGAGCAGTTCGCCCGTGGGCGAGAGGATTGAGGCAAGGTTGCGTCCGAGGCCCTCGTCGGTGACGAGCGTGCGCGCGCCGTGGAGGTAACACTGGTGCTCGATCGCCAGTGTGCGCAGGAAACCGAGGGTCTTCTCGTCGGTATCAGCCGTGCGCTCGAGGCGGAAGCTGAACCCGGTATCGAACATCTCCGGGAGGACGACGAGGTCGCCGGCGTCCGGTGCGGCCTCGGCGACCATGTCGCGCGCACGCGCAAAGTTCGCCTCCTTGTCTTCCCAGGCGAGGTCCATCTGCACGAGGTGTGCCCGCATCGTCTGCTCCTTGGGCCGCCCCCTTGATAGCGGGGCGTCCGCTCACGATAGCGGGCGGACGCCGGGCCGGGGGGGTATCGTGCGCCGATTGGGTGGTGCGAGACGGAGCGGCGGATGAGCGATGGGTCGCCAACCTTGTACCTCGCGTCGGGCTCGCCCCGGCGCCGCGAGTTGCTCGCGGGCGCGGGGATCGCCCACGAGGTGCTCCCGGCGCGCCTGGACGACGGGCTGCTGGCGCCCGGCGACGTTCGCGCCCGCGAGTGGGTGGTGGCGCTCGCCTGGTTCAAGGGTGTGCAGGTGGCGCTCGTGCTGCGCGAGCGCGCCGTCGACAGCGCTGTCGTCCTCGCAGGCGACACGCTCGTCAGCGTCGAAGACGATAATGGAGTCGAGACGATCCTGGGGCAGCCAAGAGATGCAGAGGAGGCTGTCCGGATGATCCGGCTCATGCGCGATCGCGAGCACGCCGTACACACGGGTATCGCGCTCGTGGACCCCGCCACGTTCCGGCGCGACCTGTTCGTCGACAGCGCGTCGGTCCGCGTCGGGCACATCCCCGATGAGGCGATCGATGCCTACGTCGCGACCGGTCAATGGCGCGGCAAGGCGGGGGCGTACAACCTCAACGAGCGGCTCGGGGCCGGTTGGCCGATCGAGGTCAGCGGGGACCCGGGCACGGTTATTGGCCTGCCCGTCGGGCTCGTGGCGGCCCGTTTAGCTCGATTCTGTGAGGAACCGGGGTGACGTTGCGGATCGAATCGGGGATGGGTGCCCGCAGGGGCGTTCGCGCCGTTCGCCCGGGCTCAGGAAAGGGGGCGGTGGGCCGGGGCCGCGTGTATCGTTGAGGTGACATGCCCCAGACCTCGACCATCCTCCCGCTGTGGCTGACGTTCCCCATCGCGGCCATGACGTTGTTGTTCCTGGCGGGCTATGCCATGGCGCTGCAGCAAGCCCCGATGGCGCCCAAGCGTCGCCGGATCCGCACCGCCAACACGATCGTGATGATGCTCGGCACCTGCATGCTCGCGAGCGGTGTCTCGGTCATCCCCCCCGCGTCGAGCCGAGAGTTCGTTCTCGTCTGGCTCATCGTGATGTGGCTGATGGCGATCTCGGTGCTCCTGGCGTGCCTGGACGCGACGGCAACGGTGCGGACGGCCGTGAAGCTGCGCCGGCAATCCCGCGCCGAGTTCCGCGCGAAGCTCGAGCGCGACTTGGCCGAGCTTTCCGCGATGGAGCGCGAAGCGGAGCCCGCCGGGCGTGGCTGAAACGACGGGCGGGGCCATCACGACCGGACGCCATGCGGGCGAGCCGGGGCGCGGAGTACTCCCCGCGCCGTTCGGCGCCCTGGGTGCGCGTGTGTACAGCCTCGAGATCGGGCGGCGCAACCGGCGGTACGACCGCGGGGTCGGCGTCGAGCGCCTGCCGCTCCCCGTGATCAGCGTCGGCAACCTATCGGTCGGCGGCACGGGCAAGAGCCCGATGGTGCTGCACATCCTGCGCCTGCTGACGGACGCGGGCGTGCGCTCGTGCGTGGCCATGCGCGGGTACAAGGCCGGAACAGGAGAATCAGACGAAGCCGAGCAGTACCGACGCGAGGTCCCGGATGTCGCGGTCGTGGCCCGCCCTGACCGTGCGACTGGTGTGCGCGAGGCGCTGGCTTCGGCGGGTGGCGACGGGCTCGGGTGCGTCGTGCTCGACGACGGTTTTCAGCATCGCAAGATCGCGCGCGACACGGACATCGTGCTCATCGACGCGTCACGGAACCCGTTCGAGGATGCGCTGCTCCCTGCGGGGTGGCTGCGAGAGCCGGTCGAGTCGCTGGCGCGTGCGGATGCCGTCGTCGTGACGCACGCGGAACTGGCGGATGAAGAAGCGCTGTCGCGTCTCGATCGCGAGATCGAGCGGGTGCACGGGAAGCCGCCGATTGCGCGGACGCGGCACGCGTGGAGCGAACTGAGCACGAGCGGACAGGACGAGCCGCTCCCGGTGACGTGGCTCGCGGGCAAGCGTGTCGTCGCGTCGTGCGCGATCGGCAACCCACGCGGGTTCCTCAGTGCGTTGCAGACGGGCGTCATGGCTCCGATGGGTGGATCGATCGCCTCCTCGCTCGTGCTCCGCGACCACGACCCCTTCAAGCCCGCGACCGTCGAGCGGATCGTTCGAGCCGCTTCCGTGTCCGAGGCCGATGCGATCGTTGTCACTGAGAAGGACTGGTCGAAGCTGGCCTCCGTCCCGGCGTCCACCTGGCCCTGCCCGGTGATCCGGCCCCGGTTGCGCCTGTTCTTCGACTGGGGGCTGGACGAGCTGGACGCGATGGCCCTTGCCGCTGCCCGGCCTGACGCCCCGGAGGGCGAGGGCGCATAAACTCGCTCCATGAGCGACCTTCGAGCGATGATGGGGCAGTGGAGTTCGTTCACGGCTCTCGTCGTGGGCGACCTGATGCTCGACGAGCAGGTCTACGGGAACGCGGACCGGCTCAGCCCCGAGGCCCCTGTTCCGGTGTTGGATGTCCAGCGCGTCGAGC
>JANQQG010000074.1 GCA_028285065.1 Phycisphaerales bacterium | reverse complement strand
AGCGCGCCGAGGGCGGGCAGTGGCAGTTGTGCCTGACGCTCTCTGAGCCGTTGGATCTATCCGGGCTCGACGACTTCCAAGCACCCGGCGAGGGCGTGCGCTGGACGCTGACGTTCCAGCTCCAGTCCGTGCAGCGACCCGAGATCGTCGTGGATGCAGCCGACGTGTGGCTGCTCCCGATCGGGGCCGCGACGGTCGAGGGCGAGCGGATCGATGCGCCGCAGGACGTGCTCTTGAAGGAGCTTGGGCGCGCGGCCCGTTTGTACAAGCCGATCGAGCGTGCGCTGCACGACGCAGAGCCTGCGGACCTGCGCCTGTCGACACCCGAGGCGTACCGGTTCCTGCGCGAGGTGCGACCGGTGTTCGTCGAGCAGGGGATCGGCGTCGTCGCACCCGAGTGGTGGGACTCGCCGACGGTGCGCGTCGGCGCTCGTCTGCTGGTCGAGAGTGAGGATGTCGATTGGGACCGCCTCGGCGAGCCGGGCGGGACGTCGGCCGATGCGCCCGTGACGCGTCTCGGGCTCAACTCGCTGGTCAGCTACAAGTGGCAGCTCGCCGTCGGCGACACGATGCTGACGATGGAGCAGTTCGAGCAGCTCGCATCGCAGCGGGCGCCGCTTGTTCGCGTCGGTGGCAAGTGGGTCGAGATCCGCCAGGAGGACATGCGCGCGGCGATGAAGTTCATCCGCGAGCACCCCGGCGGCGAGGCCGAGATCGCACGCGTGCTGCGACTGGCGTTCAGCACCGAGGCCGAGGAGATGGGCGTGTCGGTGCTCGGCATCGACGCGAAGGGCTGGGTCGAGGCGCTCTTGAGCGATTCGACGGACCGGTCGATGCCGATCGTCGCCGAGCCGCAGGGCTTCGTCGGGCACCTGCGTCCGTACCAGGTCAAGGGCCTGTCGTGGCTGGCGTTCCTGGACCGCTTCGGCCTGGGCACGTGCCTGGCCGACGACATGGGCCTCGGCAAGACAGTGCAACTGCTTGCGCTCTTGGCGCATGAGCGAGCCGTCTTCCGCAAGGCGGCAGAGGCGTCGGCCGCGCCGATCGACGAGCCGGGCCCGACGCTTCTGGTCGTGCCGATGAGCGTCGTTGGCAACTGGACGCACGAGTCCAAGCGGTTCACGCCGGACCTGCGTGTGCTGGTGCACCACGGGCCGGAGCGTCCGCGCGGTCGCGACCTGATCCACGCGGTCAAGGACGCGGACGTGGTGATCACCACGTACGCGCTGGCGCACCGCGACCGCGAGGAGCTCGGGGAGATCGAGTGGCGCAGGCTCGTGCTCGACGAGGCGCAGAACATCAAGAACCCGAGCGCGCGCCAGACGGCCGCGATCCGGGCGATCCGTGCCCCGCACCGCATCGCCCTGACGGGTACGCCGCTCGAGAACCGCCTGAGCGAGCTCTGGTCGATCATGGAGTTCCTCAACCCCGGCTTCCTCGGCGGCCCCTCGGAGTTCCGTCGTCGGTTCGCGCTCCCGATCGAGCGCTACCACGACCAGGCTCGGGCGGAGCGTCTGCGTGGGCTGGTGCAGCCGTTCATCCTGCGGAGGCTCAAGAGCGACCCGACTGTCATCGCGGACCTCCCGGAGAAGGTGGAGTCGAAGGAGTACTGCTACCTCTCGCCTGAGCAGGCGGCCCTGTACCGCACGTGCGTGTCGGACATGCTCAAGGAGTCCGAGTCGGCCGAGGGGATCAAGCGTCGCGGCGTGGTGCTCGCGGGCCTCATGCGTCTGAAGCAGGTCTGCAACCACCCGGCCCACTTCCTCAAGGAGTACGAGCCGGGGGCCGCGCTCCCGGACCCGTCGCGCTCGGGCAAGTGCCTGCGTCTGATGGAGATGCTCGAGGAGCTGGTCGCCGAGGGCGAGAAGGCGCTGGTGTTCACGCAGTTCCGCAAGATGGGCGACATGCTCGTCGCGATGCTCGAGCATCACCTCGACCGCGACGTGCTCTTCCTGCACGGCGGCACGCCCGCGAAGAAGCGTGAGAAGATGATCGCACGCTTCCAGGACGAGCGCGACCGGGCGCCTGTCTTTGTGCTCTCGCTCCGTGCCGGCGGGCTGGGCCTGAACCTGACGAGCGCGACGCACGTGTTCCACTTCGACCGCTGGTGGAACCCGGCGGTCGAGTCGCAGGCGACGGACCGGGCGTACCGGATCGGCCAGACGCGGACGGTGCACGTGCACAAGTTCGTCGTCTCGGGCACGCTCGAGGAGCGGATCGACTCGATGATCGAGCAGAAGATGCAGCTCGCCCAGCAGGTGATCGCCTCGGGCGAGGACTGGCTGACGGAGCTGGATACAGACCAGCTGCGCTCGTTGTTGACGCTGTCGCCGGATGCCGTGGGTGATGAGGATGAGGGGGTGGACGCGTGAGCCGACGTCCCGGAGATCGCTACCAGTTCGAGCGTCGTCCGGCCAAGCCGACGATGCACCCACGGAAGGTGATGGGTGGGGTGCGCCTGAAGGCGAAGGAGGGCGACGGCCCGCCGCACTGGATCGTGCAGCGCTGGATGCGCGTCGTCGAGGAGAACGCCTCGCCGGACCAGCTCACGGAGGGGATGGAGTACGCCCGCATGGGCCAGGCGCGCTCGCTCGTCATTGCGCCCGGTCTGATCACGGCTCGCGTCCAGGGGCGCATGCCCAAGGCCTACGAGGTGCGCATCCGCGTCCCCACCCTGGCGAACAGCCAGTGGGAGCAGTTGCTCGAACTGATGCGCACGCAGGCGCGGTTCGTCGCGTCGATGCTGGCGGGCGAGCTGCCGGCAAGCGTCGAGGACCTCTTCGGGCCGCTCGGTCTGAAGCTCTTCCCGACGCTCTCGTCGGACATCGCCCCAAGCTGCACATGCGACATCTTCCGCGGCAAGGTCACAAGGCCGATGCCGGGCGCGAGCATGGTCGGCTCCGAGGGTGGGCTTGAGGACTCCCCGCCAGCCGAGGCGGAGGGCGGTGGTGGGGTGAGCAGCGGACCGGCGGGCGGGACGCTCTGGTGCAAGCACGTCAACTGCGTGATGGCGTTGGTCGGTGAGCGACTCGCCGAGCAGCCGTTCTTGATCTTCGAGCTGCGCGGGATGGGGCAGGAGGACCTGCTCGAGCGGATCCGTCAGCTCCGGATCGCGTCCGGCGCGACGCGCGGGGGGCTGGCGCCGGTGGTGCGCCCCCACGTCGCCGACGTTCCCGAAGGGATCGGCCAGGAGCTGGAGGCTGCCCCCGAGCGGTTCTGGCAGATGGGTCCCGAGGTCGATGAGCTCGACCTGCCCGTGGACCGGCCCGAGCTCGCCCATCCGCTCCTGCGCCGTCTGGGGGCGAGCCCCTTCCCGAAGGCCCGGTTCCCGCTGGTGGGGCTGCTGGCGACGTGCTACGAGGTGATCAGCGAGGCCGCGATCAGGGATGCCTCACCTCCCCCCGAGCCCGTTCGTGGGGCCGAAGATGAGGGTCAGCCCCAGGCCGAGCCCGAGCCCGACCAGGCGCCGGAGGCGGAGGGCGTGGAGGGTTGACTCGGAGGCGGGGGGCTCGAAGGATCGTGTGTTCGGAGCCGACCGTGACGCCCTAGGCGCGGTCATGGGTCCTTTCGCCTCGCGGCTGATGCGGGGATCCAGCTCCGGCCGTCACGCCTCGTATGCGTGCCGGCACCTTTCGGCCGCGGCCACCGATCGCCGGACCTCTCTGGTCCGTCGCTCCGGGCGGACCGCGATTCTGGTCCGTCGTGTTGCGTCCATCGGGCGCACAAAGAGGAGCGATCGAGTCGGTGTCCGAGCGTCGAGCCGTCGCCAACTGAACTGGCCGATGGTGTAATTGGCAGCACAGCAGTTTTTGGTACTGCAAGTCGGGGTTCGAGTCCCTGTCGGCCAGCTTGCTGCCCCCGAAGCGAACGCGAAGTTCGATGCCCGGACGCCGCCCGGCGGCGTCAATGAGCGACCCTACCCCCACGACATCCACGGACGCGCCCGGTGCGATCCTGCTCGCGGCCGGCAAGGGCAGCAGGATGCGTTCGGATCTGCCGAAGGTCGTTCACCCGGTCGGTGGGCGTCCGATGATCTGCGCAGTCGTCGATGCGTGCCGCAGCGCCGGGTGCGGTCGGATCATCGTGGTTGTCGGTCATGGTCGCGAGCACGTGATCGAGGCGATCCGATCGATGGGACCGGACGCCGAGCGCGTCGTCGAGTTCGCGATCCAGGACGAGCAGCACGGGACCGGGCACGCGGTGCAGTGCGCTGCGGCCGTCTTCGGCGATGCCGATCGCGCGCGCGACGTGTTCGTGCTGGCAGGCGACGGCCCGCTGATCCACCCGGAGACGCTCGAGTTGCTGCTCGAGCGCCACCGTTCGACCGGCGCGGGCGCGACCATGGCGTCGAGCGTGATCGAGGATCCGACGGGGTACGGGCGGATCGTACGTGGGCCCGATGGTGCCTTTTCTGCGATCGTGGAGCAGAAGGACCTGGCGGACGAGCAGCTCGCGATCCGCGAGGTGAACCCGAGTTACTACTGCTTCAAGGCTGGGCTGATGTTCGAGGCGCTCGGGCGCGTGAACAAGTCGTCGTCGGGCGAGTACTACCTGACGGATGTTCCGGGGTTGTTGCTCGGCGAGGGCCACGTGGTGGAGGTGATCGACGCGGTCCCGCCGGAGGACGTGCTGTCGATCAACACGCCGGAGCAGCTCGCGGAGGTTGACCGGATCTTCCGTTCTCGTGAAGGAGTGCGAGGGTGAGCAGCGCTGACGCGAAGTCGCTGAAGGTGTTCGCGGGTCGTCACTCGCGTCGGCTGTCCGAGCGGGTGTGCGATCACCTGGACATGCCGCTGGGCGAGGCGCGGACCGAGGTCTTCCCCGACGGGGAGCTGATCGTCAAGGTGCTCGAGGATGTGCGCGGGCGCGATTGCTACGTGCTGATGTCCACCTGCGCGCCGGTCAACGACAACGTGATGGAGCTCTTGGTCTTCATCGACTGCCTCAAGCGCGCCTCGGCCAAGCAGGTCTCGGTCGTGATTCCCTACTTCGGCTACGGACGCCAGGACCGCAAGGACGAGGGGCGCGTGCCGATCACGGCCAAGCTGGTAGCGAACATCATCACCGCCGCCGGCGCCGACCGCGTGCTGACGATCGACCTGCACGCCGCGCAGATCCAGGGGTTCTTCGACATCCCGGTGGACCACCTGACGGCAACACCCGTCTTCGTCGAGCACTTCCGCTCGCGTCGCGACGAGCTTGGCGATCTGACGCTCGTCTCGCCGGACGTGGGCAACGTCAAGGTGGCCGAGACGTTCGCGAACCTGCTGGACGCGGACCTCGCGATCATCAACAAGCGCCGCGTGTCGGGCTCGGACGTGACGACGGGGAACCTGATCGGCTCGGTCAAGGGCAAGACGGTGCTGATGGTCGACGACATGATCTCGACCGCCGGGACGATCTGCGAGGCCGCCAAGCTGGTGATGCAGGAGGGGGCGACGCAGGTGATCAGCGCTGCGACGCACCCGGTGCTCGTGGGGATGGCGATGCAGCGGATCGGGGAGAGCCCGATCGCGCAGGTGGTGGGGACGGACACGATTCCCAACGACGACAGGCTCGCGCCGATCCGCGACAAGTTCGTCGAGCTGTCGGTGGCGCCGCTGTTGGGCGATGCGATCCACCGGATTCATCACAACCTTTCGGTCAGCGCGCTGTTCCGGCCCGGGGAGGGCGGGAAGCGCTAGGCCGCACCTGACAGACCCAAACGGATGAAACGAGGGCGGGACGCACCGCCCAGGAGAAACGAATCATGCACGAGAACGCACCGATCCTCGAGGCCAGCCAACGCGAGCGCACGGGCTCGCGCCACTCGCGACGCGTCCGCCAGGCGGGCAAGCTCCCGGCGGTCCTGTACGGGCACGGCGAGCAGCCCCTGCCGATCTCCCTCGACGCCAAGGAGACCATCACCCTGATCAGCAAAGGCGAGAAGGTCTTCCAGATGAAGGTCGAGGGCGCCAAGGAGACGCAGGTCGCCCTGCTCAAGGACATCCAGTTCGACTACCTCGGCACGAACATCGTTCACGCCGACTTCGCTCGCGTGGACCTGGACGAGCGCGTCCGCAACCGCGTGCACATCAAGCTCATCGGCAACGCCAAGGGCGTCGGCGGTGGCTCCGTCCTCATGCACCCGACCGCCGAGATCGAGATCGAGTGCAAGGTCTCCAACATCCCCGAGGAGATCGAGGTCGACGTCACGGAGCTGGACAAGGGCGACGTCATCACGGCCGCCGACGTCAAGCTCCCCGGCGCCGAGATGATCCTGCTCTCTGATCCGGGTGCGATCGTCGCGCAGCTTGCCGAGGCCAAGGCCGCCCCGACTGACGAGGAGTCCGAGGTGACCGCGACCGACGGCGCCGAGCCCGAGGTGATCACCGAGAAGAAGGAAGAGGAAGAGAAGAAGGACTGATCTTCTCCCGTCTGGCCCCTGACGAGTCTCAGCAGCGATGAAACTGATCGTCGGTCTCGGCAACCCGGGTTCCCAGTACGAACGCACGCGTCACAACGCGGGCTTCATGGCGGTTGCGCGCCTCGTGCGCCGCTACGGGACGGACCCGACGCCGCGATCGAAGTTCAGCGGGATGTGCTTCGACGCCCGGATCGGGACGGAGAAGTCCCTGCTGCTGATGCCGACCACCTACATGAACCTCTCCGGACGCAGCGTCGTCGAGGCGCTCAACTTCTACAAGCTCGATGTGGGCGAGGATCTGCTGGTGCTCGTCGATGAGGCCGCCCTGCCCTGCGGGACGATCCGCGTTCGGGCCAGCGGCGGCGACGGCGGGCACAACGGTCTGGCGGATATCGAGCGGGCGCTTGGGACGCACCAGTACCCGCGCCTTCGGATCGGCGTCGGGCCCAAGCCGTCGCACTACGACCTGGTGGATTTCGTCCTGGGGCGTTTCACGGACGATGAGCTTCGCACGGTGGAGGACTCGCTGGACGTCGCGTGCGACGCCGTCGAGTCGTTCGTCGAGGCGGGCGTGACCGAGACCATGAACCGATTCAACCGGCGCGTCGGCCCGGAGCCGGCGCCCGAGACCGAGACCGAGAGCAAGTAGCGAACACGACGCCCGCTCGCGCCACCCGGGAGGGGTGGCCCACCGTTGGGCGAGACAAGCAAGACGATTCACACGCTGGAAGGAAGCAACGACATGAGCGAAGACAGGACCCGCGCGTACGAGGTGATGTTCCTCTTCGGGCAGAGCCAGACGCCGAACCTCGGCGAGGCGATCGATCACATCAAGGCGATCCTCGACCGGATCGGCGCCGAGGTGATCGCGATGAGCAAGTGGGACGAGCGCCGCCTGGCGTTCGAGATCGACAAGCAGAAGCGCGGCCTGTACATCCTGGTGTACTTCCGGGCACCCGCCTCGGCGATGGAGGAGTTCGAGCGCCTCTGCCGTCTCTCCGAGTCGATCCTCCGCCACCTGCGGATCCGCGCCGACCACCTCACCGAGGACGAGATGAAGGCCGCCGACGGCACCGCCGAACTCGTCGCCGAGGCCAAGATGCGTGCGGAGGAAGGCGACGCCCCGGCTGCCGCCGCTCCCGCCCCTGCCGCCGCCGCGGCTCCGGCCGAGAGCGAGGCCTGAGGCAGATCTGGTTGAGGACGACCGGTGGGGAGCCACCGGCGTCTGCTACCATCGTTGAGTCGATCGCGCCCGCGGTCCGGGCGGGATGCACCCGAGCACGGAGGATCCGACCATGGCCGGCAACTACAACAAGGTGCTGCTGCTGGGCAACCTGACACGGGACGTGGAGCTCCGCTACACCCCCAACAACACGCAGGTCGCCAACATCGGCATCGCCGTCAACCGTCGGTACAAGGGTGGCGACGGCGAGTTCAAGGAAGAGACCACCTTCGTCGACTGCGAGGCGTGGGGCCGGACCGCCGAGGTCATGAGCCAGTACCTCTCCAAGGGACGCCCCGTGTTCCTCGAGGGTCGCCTCAAGCTCGACACCTGGCAGGACCAGCAGGGCAACAACCGCTCCAAGCTCAAGGTCGTCATCGAGAACTTCCAGTTCGTCGACTCCCGTGAGGGAGGTGGCGGCGGCGGCGGTGGTGGCGGGCGACCCGCCCCAGCCCGGGCCCAGCAGGGTGGCGGCGGCTACCAGGGCGCCCCGGCCCCCGGCGACCAGGGCGGTGGCTTCGCCGACGACGACATCCCGTTCTGAGCGGTCTACGATCGCCCCACATCTGATTCCCCCCCGTTGGGGCTGGCCTCCGGCCGGCTCCTCAACTTTCAGCGGCCTGGATCTGACCTGGCCGGAAAGGACAGCGAGACCCCATGGCAAAGACCATCAGTCTGCTCCTGACCGAGAATGTCGAGAACCTCGGCATCGTCGGCGATGTCGTTGGCGTCAAGCCCGGCTACGCCCGCAACTACCTCCTCCCGATGGGCCTCGCGACGGAGCCCTCGGACGAGATGATCGCGTCGCTGCAGGAGCGGCGCAAGGAAGCCGAGAAGCAGGTCGCCGCCCTCCGCGTCCAGCGCGAGGACATGGTCAAGCGTCTGGAGGGCTACGAGCTGACGCTCGAGCGCTCCTGCAACGACCAGGGCGTGCTGTACGCGGGCGTGACCCAGCAAGACATCGCCACGGCCCTGAACGGGGCTGGCTTCGAGCTGCGTCCGCGCGACGTGCGTCTGCCGCACGCGATCAAGCGTCTGGACAGCTACGACCTGCACATCAAGCTGGACCAGGACCTCGAGACCGACATCAAGCTGTGGGTCGTGGCGGACCGCCACATCGAGGAGGACGAGCGGGAAGAGATGGAGTTCGACAACGAGGGCAGCCTCATCGAGCCCACCCGCAAGCCGAGGCCCGCCGAGGGTGAGGCCGAGACCGGCGCCGAGGGCGAGGCCCAGCCGGCCGGCGAGCAGGCCTGACCGCTCGTCTGCGGCTCGAACCGCCAGACAACCGACGAATAATGAGAACGCCCGGCCTCAGAGGCCGGGCGTTTCTCGTTGATGGCGTTGGAGGTCAGCGCGATGGCGCGTCTATCGGCGCTGTTCCTCGACCTCGATCCCGCGCGGGAACTTGGCGATCACGACGGTGCCCACTCGGAACTCCCTGATCTCCGACCCGACGGGCAGGCGGAAGAGCAGCGTCAGTTCCTGGTCATCGCGCGAGCTGGACAGGGGCGGATCGAGATCGTCGATGCTCGTGAGCGGGTCATCGGGTGTGTACCGGAGGCGTGCGATCGTCTGGTCCTTGTAGGAGTAGCCGATCGCCGGGTACTGCAGCCCGTTCGCGTCGACGAGGTAGGGCGCTGCCCCGCGATCGATCGTCGCCGCGGCTCGCGAGAGCAGGCCGAACTCCGGGTTGTCCGAGTCCGCGATGAGCTGGACCATGCCCTGGCCCTGCGGGACGTCGAAGCCCGCGACGACGAGGCTCTGTTCACCGATGAACCGGAGGTTGCCGGGGTCGAGCAGCGCATTGCCGCTGACGATCTTGCGGTCGCGCTCGACCAGCCCGCCGAGCTCACCCTTCTTGAGTCGCCAGTTGCGGGGCAGGTTCTTGGTCAGGCGGATGGGGGCGTCGAACCGCGTGTTCGAGGTGTCCATACGGAAACTGACGGCCCGGGACTCGTCGCCGGGAGGCGCCATCTGGCCCGCGGTGAAGAGCGTCATCGCCGCGATCGCCTCGTCCCGCTCGACGGGCGTGGGGAAGACGGCGGGCTGGCTGAGGTCCAGCTCGACGCGTGTGCCCTTGACGTACAGGTACTTCGGCATCGCTGTCGTCGGGAGCATGAACTCGAACGCGTAGGTCGAGACCTCTTCGTCAGCGACGGAGGAGATGAACATGTCGGCGCTG
>JANQQG010000042.1 GCA_028285065.1 Phycisphaerales bacterium | reverse complement strand
CTGCCTGGGCCGCCGCGCGAGCTCAAGCCGATGTTCGAGCGGTTCGTTGGGCCGGAGCTCGCGGCGCTAGGAGCGGGTGAGCCGGTACGTCGGTTCGTGAAGGTGATGGGGCCGGGCGAGGGTGCCGCGGGGGAGTTGCTCGGGGATCTGCTTGCGCGTGGGCGCGATCCGGAGGTGGGGATCACGGCGTCGGGCGGAGTCTTGACGCTGCGTGTGCGCACGCGCGTGCACGCCGGCGAGGAACGTGCTGCGGCAGAGGCGCGGGCTGACGCGGATGTTGCGCAGATCCGTCAGCGCCTTGGCGCGTGCGTGTTCGGCGAGGGCGCGGTCGGTCTCGCCGAGGCGCTGCTCGATCGGTTGCGCGAGATGGGACTCATGCTTGCCACGGTCGAGTCGTGCACCGGCGGGCTGATCGGGGCCGAACTGACGCGCGTGCCGGGATCTTCGGATGCGTACGCGGGCGGGTGGGTGACGTATTCGAACGAGATGAAGATGGCACAGGTGGGGGTGGAGGCCGATGCGCTCGAGGCGCACGGCGCCGTCAGCCGTGAGGTTGCGAGGCAGATGGCTGCGGGCGGGCTTGTGCGCAGCGGCGCGGACCAGTGCGTCGCGGTGACCGGGATCGCGGGGCCGGGCGGCGGGAGTGACGACAAGCCCGTGGGGACGGTTTGGGTCGGGCGTGCGTGGAAGGGCGGCGGCGCTGAGGAGCGGCTCTTCAGGATCAGTGGGGATCGGGATGACGTGCGCGAGCGGACGGCTGCGTTGGCGTTGGCGATGGTGCTGTACGGCGTGCGCGAAGGAGAGGGAGAGCGGGTGCCGCTGCTGTGGGAGGTCGAGGAGGCGGGCGGGGGGTGATCGCTGTGAATCTGGGTTGACTTCAGGAGCGTGGTATTCCTCTGGACTGATGAAACGTCCGCCGGGGTCTTGCGTTGGAGCGGCCGATCGGGTCTTCTTAGGAACGGAGTAGCAGAGAGCCGATCCCCCTTGCCCACCGTGGAGGGATGTATGCGCTGTCTGCTCACTCGGCTTGTTGTTGTTGCTTGTGCCACGCTGATCACCGCGCCTGCTGGGGCGGAGGTGATCGTCATCGACGACTTCACGTCTGTTGAGTCGCCGGATCTGTGGCCGTTCGTTGCGGACGAGACGACGCTGTCGCGGTTCCAGCAGGAAGACGGGCTCGCGGGTGTCCTGCTTGGCGGGCGCGATTCGTCGCTTCGGACTGGCGCGGGCGGTCCGGGGATGTTGCGGGCCGACATCGACACAGCGTTGGGCGTGTACACGTTCGACGTCGTCGGCCAGCTGCCTGGGAGTGCTTCGCTGGACTATGTGTTCATCACGGAGGTGCCCACTCCGGCGGACCTGCCGGTCTTCGACGGGTACAGCGGGATCGCGGTCGAGATCGGGGATGTGTCGGCGGGCCCGGGCGGCGTGGAGGTCGCGGTGAGGCTGAGCGTGCCGCCGTTCCCGGGCGATAGTGGCTTTGTCGACATCGAAGCGGTGCAGACAACGACGGGGAACGAGACGCTGTTCTTCTCCTTCGATGACTTCGACGACGACGGTTGCGTCGGCTGCATGTTCCAGACGCGCGGGCCGGTTGCGCAGTTGTCGGTGATCCTGCGTGGCCTTGGTGAGGAGTTCTTCGGCGACGGGGAGTCGGTCGAGGTGTTGTCGGTGTCGGTGGTGCCGTCGGGGTGGGCGATGCCTGGGCTGGTGTTGCTCGCGGCGGGGTTTGGCCCTTGCGGGCGTCGTCGGCGTGGGGCTCGCGGAGTCTTCGCGCAGGGCTGACACGGGCGCAGGCCTCGGGTGAGGTAGGCTTGGGGCTTCCGATCTCGAAGGAGGCTCCGAATGCTCGTTCGTCCGTCCATGCTGCTCCCACTCGCTCTGTTCTTGGTGTCGCCCGCGGCGATCGCTCAGACGGACAACATCGGGCACACGCGTCACGAGCATGCGCACGGGGAGAAGCACCCGCGAGTCGTGGAGGAGCACCGGTTCATGACGAACCGGGCCGGGCGCGAGCTTCAGTTGCCGGCGGGTGAGGAGATGTTCACGTTCGCGATCTTCGGTGATCGCACGGGCGGGCCGGCGGAGGGCGTGAGCGTGCTGGCTGATGCCGTGCGCGACGTGAACCTGCTCGAGCCGGATTTGGTGATGACGGTGGGGGACATGATCCAGGGGTACAACCAGCGTCCTGGGTGGCTCGAGCAGATGCGCGAGTTCCGGGGGATCATGGACGAGCTGCTGTGCCCGTGGTTCCCGGTGGCGGGGAACCACGACGTGTACTGGCGGGGACCCGACAGGCCG
This sequence comes from Phycisphaerales bacterium, assembly GCA_028285065.1. GTDB lineage: Bacteria > Planctomycetota > Phycisphaerae > Phycisphaerales > UBA1924 > JANQQG01. The sequence continues at coordinate 4,020 of JANQQG010000042.1, read as the reverse complement.
GATCGCGAGCACGAGGACGCGTACGAGGTTCACTTCGGTCCGCTGTGGTACGCGTTCGAGCACAAGAAGTGCTGGTTCGTCGTGCTGTACACGGACGAGGGCAACCCGGCGACCGGCGAGCGCTCGATCAGCAAGGCCGAGTGCCAGACGATGAGCCCGGAGCAGCTCGCCTGGCTGAGCTCGACGCTCGAGAGGACGAAGGACGCGCCGCACGTGTTCGTGTTCGTCCACCACCCGCGCTGGATCGGCGGGAACTACGGCAACGACTGGGAGAAGGTGCACGAGGTGCTCGTGGACGCGGGCAATGTGTCCGCGGTCTTCGGCGGGCACATCCACCAGATGCGTTATGACCCGCGCGATGGGATCGAATACGTCGCGCTCGCGACGACGGGCGGGGGCCAGTCCGGGCGGATCCCGGACGCGGGGTACCTGCACCACTTCAACATGGTGACGGTGCGGGAGAACCAGATCGCGATGGCGGCCTTGCCGGTGGGGGAGGTGCTGGACGTGCGCGAGCTGACGCCCGAGCTTCGTCAGGATGCTCGTCGGCTCGCGGACGGGGTCGCGACGTTCCGCGGGAAGCTGGATGTGTCGGTGGCCGGGGCGTGCTCGGGCGAGGTCGAGGTGCTCCTGCGCAATCCGGGGGGGCGGGCGATCGACGTGACGCTCGTGCCCGAGTCGGATGACAGCCGCTGGATGTTCTGGCCGGACCATGCGCACGCGGTGATCCCTGCCGGTGGCGAGCGTGTGTTCCCGGTTCGGGCGACGCGCGAGGCGGGGTCGATGGACGAGTGGTTCCGAATGCCGGAGGTGGCGGTGAGCGTCGACTACCTGGCCGAGGGGTTCCGGTACTCGATCCCGGAGCGTGTCACGCCGATGCCGGTTCAGGCGAGTCTTCCTGTGCCGGCGACGCCGGACGTGGAGCACGCCCTGCGCGTCGACGGTCGGAGCGGGCACGTGGTGGTCGACGCCGAGCGTCTGAAGATGGACCTCGGGTCGGCGTTTACGCTCGAGTGCTGGTTCCGTGCGGAGCGCTTCGGCTCGCGCGTCGGGCTGGTGAACAAGACGGAGAACTCGGAGTACGGGTTCTTCGTGTCGGACGGACGCCCGGCGTTCTATGCGTTCATCGGGCGCGGCTATGTGGAGTTGGAGCCCGACGATGTGAAGTTGGAGCGCGGGCGGTGGTACCACATCGCGGGCGTGTATGACGGGTCGGAGGTGCGTCTGTATCTGGACGGGCGCCTGATTGCCTCGCAGGAGCGGTCGGGACGGCGGCGGGCGAACGCGCTGCCGTTGCTCGTCGGCGCCGATGTCGACGGCGCGGGGCGCCCGATGAGTTACTTCGCCGGTTGGATCGACGGCGTGCGTCTGACCGAGCGGGCGTTGTACGACGGGCGGCAGTTTGAGCCGCCACGTCGTCCGGCGGAGGTAGACGGGACGCGCGTCCTGCTGAACTTCGATGCTCCGATCGGGCCGTGGGCGTTTGACGAGACGGAGCCGCGGATGCACCCGCTGGTCAAGGGCGGTGCGTCGATCGAGGCGCCGGGGCGATAACAGCGGGCCTGGGGGGACGGGGACGTCCGCGACGCGAGCACTCGGGGCGTTTCTGTGTGCGCGTCGAGGCGACGTGCCGATCTGGTCGGCATGCACCGATGCACGACCCGATCTCGGCGTTCCGGATTCAGCCTGCTCGAGCTGGTGCTCACGGTGCTGATCATCGGTGTGATCTCGGCGGTGGCGGTCCCGCGCCTCAGCCGTGGCACGACCGGCGCGAACGAGCAGGCGGCGATGGACAACTTGAAGATGCTCCGCGCGGCCGTCGAGCTGTACAAGATGGAGCACGGTGGCGATGCGCCGAGCCTGGTGCAGTTCAGGCAGCAGCTGACGATGTACACGGACAAGGACGGGAACGTGTCTGCGGTCAAGACGGCGACGCACGTCTACGGCCCGTACCTCGACGAGATCCCGATCCAGACGGTGGGGGCGAACAGGGGCGAGGTGGCGGTCTCGGGCATCGAGCACGAGGACGGCAAGGGGTGGTTCTACGACGAGGTGACGGGGAAGGTGCGGGTCAACACGGCCCAGACAGGCACCGAGAGCAAGCGCAGCGACGACGTGTCGTGGAAGGACCTGTAGTTAGCGTGCGAACCGCCGGCGGGCGGGGACGTACGAGCGTGCGTGTACTGCCGCTCCTGCTTCTACAAGCTTGTTGGGCTGCCCGCGGGGGTTTGCCCGGAATGTTCGGCGCCGTTCGACCCGGCGGATCCGGCGAGCTATGCGCCGCGGCTGCCTCGGCTGTTGGTGCGGGGGTGCGTCGCAGGGCTGGTGGCAGCGGTGCTGCTCGGGCTGCTCGCGTTCGGCCTCTTCAGGATGTTTTCGTCGATGACGTTCGCGTCGAGGGAGACTGCGCTCGTGGCGCACTTCGCGGGTGGTCTCCCGCTCGGCGTGGTGGGTGCGGCGTATGCGGGGTGGAGTCGGTCGTGGATCGCACGGGGTGCCGTGCTGCCGGTCTGCGTCTTGTGCGTGTGGGCGACGCTCGTGCTTGGCGTGGATGCCTGGTTCCGGACGTGGCAGTCGATGCCGAACGCGCCGGACGAGGCGTTCAGCGACGCGGGGGCGATGGTGCCCGTTCTGCTCGGGTGGGCGCCGGCGGGTGTGGTGGTCGGTGGGGTGTTCGTCGTGACGTGGCAGGTGGTGCGAGCCCTTGAGTCGAGGCGTTCGGGGCGGGTTGGCAGCGCAGGTGCTTGAAGCCGGTAGCATCGGTTGACCGGGGGGCCGCCCGACGGGCGAGGAGGCTCCGATGCTGCTCGTGACTCTCGGCGTCTGCATGGTGTCGTGTCAGCCGGAGGCGACTGAGCCCGCGCGGCTCGCGCCTGAGGTGCTGTGGCGGGTCGAACTCGACAGCGACTCGAAGGGGTCGGGCGCGATCGCGGACATCGATGGCGACGGTCGCCCCGAGGTTGTCTTCGGGACGTACTTCCGCGACCGGCATGTCTACGCGCTCAACGGTGAGGACGGCTCTCGGTGCTGGCGCTACCTGTCGGATCGCGGGCCGATGGATGCGAGCGTGCTCATCATCGACCACGACGGAGACGGATCGCTCGAGGCGCTCAGCGCGGACTCGTCGACGGGGCGTCTGTTCTGTCTCGACGGCTCGGGGAAGCTGTTGTGGGCTCACAAGCTGCCGAACAGCACGGATTCGCCGCCGTCGGCCGCGGACGTGACGGGCGATGGTGCGCTGGACATTCTCGCGGGATCGATGTGGAAGGGCGATGGGCGGGGGGATGTGACGTGCTTGGATGCCGCGACTCGGGAGGTGCACTGGACGCGGTCGATCCCGGGCTGCGTGCAGTCCGCGCCGGTGCTGGTCGAGCTCGACGGCGAGCCGGGTCTGGACGTGGTGGTGACGACGTGGCGCGGGGATCGGGGTGTGCATGCGCTCTCCGGGCGCACGGGCGAGCCGCTGTGGCGGTTCGAGACCGCGGGTGATGAGCAGTCCATGGGGATGTACCACGGTGTGACAGTGCTGGGCGAGGGCGCGGATGTGCGTCTGTGCATCGCAACCACGGAGGGGGATGTGTACTGCCTCGACCGGCGCGGCGAGCAGGTGTGGCACACGCACATCGATGAGTACCTGTTCGCGCCCACGGCGGCGGCTGACCTTGACGGGGACGGCGCCCTCGAGCTGTGCGTCGTCGGGACGACGCTGCGCGTGTTGCGAACTTCGGACGGCAAGGAACTCTGGTCGCGTCCGCATCAGGGCTCGTGTGCGCGCGGTGTCGCGATCGCGGACATCGACGCCGACGGCACGCTTGATCTCGTGTACGCCATTCGGACGGAGCTCTTCGGTGTGCGCGGTTCGGACGGGGCCGAGTTGTTCCGGTTCGAGTTGCCGCATCGGGATGATCCGATGGCGGACGTGGGAGGGGTCTTGTTGTCGGATCTCGACGGGGACGGGACGCTGGATGCGTTCTGCGTCGTGGGGCGTGGGCACTATGGTGGCGGGAACAGGGGGGAGGA
>JANQQG010000040.1 GCA_028285065.1 Phycisphaerales bacterium | reverse complement strand
ACCTCCCCTACCCCCAGTCGCCCCGGGAGGGCGTCGATGCCGAAGATCACCATCAACGGTCGCGAATGCGAGTTCGAGCAGGGCAAGACGATCCTGCAGGTGGCCAACGACAATGGGATCGAGATCCCGCAGTACTGCTACCACGACTCGATGTCGATCGTGGCCTCGTGCCGCATCTGCCTTGCCGAGGTGCACGCGCCCAACCCTCGCAACGACAACAAGCTCGAGGAGATGCCCAAGCTCCTCCCGACGTGCCAGGCCGGCGCGACGGACGGGATGGTGGTCTACACCGAGTCCCCGAAAGCGGTGCGCAACCAGAAGTCCGTCATGGAGTACCTGCTGATCAACCACCCGCTGGACTGCCCGGTGTGCGATCAGTCCGGCGAGTGCTCGCTGCAGGACTACTCCTACCAGTACGGACGCGGGGTCAGCCGCTTCGAGGAGGCCAAGGTCAAGCAGCCCAAGAAGAGCCTCGGGCCGAACGTCTACCTCTACGCCGATCGCTGCATCATGTGCACACGCTGCGTGCGCTTCACGCGCGAGGTCAGCGGCACCAGCGAGCTGATCACCCAGGGACGTGGGAACAAGACCGAGATCGACATCTTCCCGGGCGTCGCGCTCGACAACGAGCTCTCGGCCAACGTCATCGATCTTTGCCCGGTCGGCGCGTTGCTCGACAAGGACTTCCTCTTCGCACAGCGCGTCTGGTTCCTCAAGAGCACGCCCTCGATCGACGGGATCACGTCCAGCGGCGACAACATCCTCGTCGAGCACAACGAGGGCAAGGTCTACCGCGTCAAGCCGCGCACCAACATGGACGTCAACAAGTGGTGGATCACCGACGAGGTCCGCTACGGGTGGAAGCACATCCACTCGGATGAGCGCATCAGCGCTCCGGCCCGCGCACGCTTCGGCGTCACGAGCGGCACCGACTGGAACCTCGCCCTCACGGAGGCGACCAACGGCATCCGGGAGGCGACCGAAGGCGGGAAGCGCCTGGCACTGCTGGTCAGCCCGATGCTCAGCTGCGAGGACGCCTACGCACTGGCGCAGACGGCGCTGACTCTGGATCCCAATGCCGTGATCGGCATGGGACCGGTGCCGGTCAACGCCGAGGACAAGGTCTTCCCGGTCGGCGCGAGCGAGGGCGACGCGAACGCCTTCGTGATGCGCGCCGAGAAGGCGCCCAACGCGCGCGGCGTCAAGCGCGTCCTCGATGCCGTCACCGGTGACAAGACGCTCGACTTTGATGGCTTCGTTGGCGCGCTCGGCGATGCCGGGGCCGCCATCATCACTGGCAACTACCCGTCCACCTGGGCGACCGACGATCTCGCGGGTGCGCTCGACAAGCCGTTCGTCGTGCTGATCGACACGCTGGCCTCAGCGCTGACCGACAGTGCCGACGTGATCCTGCCCGGCGCGACGTGGCTGGAGAAGGCGGGGACGTTCGAGAACGTCAACGGCCTGATCCAGGCGTTCGAGCAGGCGATCCCGACGCAGGGCCTCGCCAAGAGCGAGGGCCAGATCGCGCTGGACCTGTTGGGCGAGGCCGAGGACCTGCCGCGCGCGAGCGTGCCGGCGGGTGTTGGTGTTGCGGGGACGCCCGGTCCGCGCGTGGTGCCGGTTGATGTTGGTCCGGGCCAGGTGCCGCAGGCGGTGAGCGTGCTCCCTCCGCGGAGCGAGCTGTTCAACGCGGCGTCGATGCGCCAGAAGATGGCGGAAGCGTACCCGGCGCTGCACATGTTCACGAGCGCTGTGCGGATGCCCGTGGTCGAGGTCGAGCAGGAAGCGTCGGACATGGCGGTGGTAGAGCTCTAAGGCTCTCCTCCACGCCGACACACAACCTCGAGTGTCCAGAGTGCGGCGCGCCACCCGAAGGCGACGTGCACCCCGACTTTGCCGAGCAACGCAACACCCGCCTCAGGGCGTGACGCCGCGTCGCTTGGGCTCGTCGTTGTCGTCGTCACCGAATCCCTCGGGCGCTTGGGGCACCCAGTCGGGAAGGTCCGCGACTTCGGCGAGCGCTGGCTCGCCGATCGGGATCCCCCAGGCCTGAAAATATGGGCCGAGGTTGCGCCCGACCTCGCGGCTGAACATGACCATGAACATGTCGCGTTCCTGGTCGTCGCTGCGTGGGCGCTCGCCCTGCGGCAACGCGCGATAGGCGTCGAACACGTTGTCGAACGACTCGAAACCGAACTCGTGCCAGAGCATCGAGTAGGTCTGCAGCGCGAGGAACGGCTTGCTCTTCCACCGATCGAACGGGGCGCCGTCGGCCTTGTGGGACTCGAACGTCTCCCAGGCGGTGGTGGGGTTGGAGCGCATGACATCGGAGTCGAGCGGGTAGCCGTTGACTTCGTGGAGTGCGCGGACGGTGAAGATGTTGACGGTGACCTCACCGGTGCCGCCGAACGTCCACATGGAGTTCTGGTGCCCGTGCCCCATCTCGTGGTAGTGACCCCAGAGTTCGTTGGGCCCGACGTTGTCGAAATGGTCGAGCGTGGCCATCGCGCGGGCAGCGCTGGTCGGGATGACGAGCGGCCCGTCGGCGGGGCAGTACATGTAACCCCAGCTGAGCTTCTTCTCGGCGACGTATCGGTACTTGCGCGGGCGGGGCCAGTGGTTGTGTGTGCGCGGCTCCATCGCCTCCATCGCGTCCGCGACGCGGTCCCAGTGCTCGCAGATCTTCGTCATGGTCGCGTGGTCGAGATCCGCGACGGCCTCGGCCGGGATCGTCAGCACGACCTGCTGTGACTCGACCTCTGCCCACGGACCGGGTGAGTCGCGTAGTGCGTTCCACTCCTTCTCGCTCGTCTCGCCGAGGTGGAAGTGCGGCTGGAGGACGCCGGAGTTGATGGTGACGTTCAGCTCACCCTCGAAGCCGTCAGGGACATCAATGTAGAGCGGGCCGCCGATCGGTGAGGCGACGAATGTCAGCTCCTTGTCCATGTCGAAGCGTCGCAGCGCATGCTTCATGCGCACGCGTTGGTCGAAGTTCTGAGGGTCGCGCCATGCGCCGACCTGGGCGACGAGGCCGGCATCAACGAGTTCGTCGTCGATGCGCACGCTGACCGCCTCGCCCGCGGGGACCCAGACGCCGGTGGTGATCCAGCCGGGCTCGGGGTCGGCTCGGACGAAGGTCGATCGCACGCGTGCGTTCGATTGCGCGCGCAGCGCTCCCGGGAATGCGAGGTGCGACGGGTGGGCCCGCATGCGCCTCGGATCGAGCTCCATCGCGCGACGGCTCTCGAGGTCGATCAGCGCACGCGCGAGCGGCGTGCGCTGGGGCGTCAGCGGCTTGTCGACCATCTGCCGGTAATCGGCGACGAGCCTGTCGCGCGCCCGCGACGCGACGGCGTCCGCGCGCCGGACGAGCTCGGAGTCCAGCGGGACGACCCCGAGTGCCTCGCCGATCACGCGCACGGCCAGTGCCTTCTCGTCGGCCGAGATCGCGCCGGGGTTGGTCATCGCGCGCAGTGCCCGCTCGGCGTTGGCGAGTTCGAGCGCGTCCCGGTCGACGGGGTACACCCCATCGCGGATGGGGCTGTTGGAACGCCCGGTCCACATCAGGCCGGCGTCGGCGAAGAGCGTGTTGCAGGCGAGGGTCTCGAGTGAGTCGGCGCGCTTGAGCTGGAGCTGGCCCCAGGCGGTCTCGAGCGCGAGCATGCCGCCGCCTCCGCGGATGAACGTCTCGAGGCCATCGAGCGCGCCGGCGCCGGCGAACTGCTGGGGGGAGCCGACGACGACGTCGATCTCATCGAAGCGCGCGTCCGCTGCGTTCCCGAGAATGAGCTCGACCTTGATGCCGTCGGACTCGAGCAGTTCGAGCGCCGGCAGGTCCGGGTCCGCGAAGAGGCGGATGGGCGAGGCGCCGTCGGCGAGGTAGACGATGGCGTTCGCGATCAGTCGCGGCGTGTCGGCCTTGGTGTTCTCTGCGAAGCCGCCGTGCCCGAGCCCGACGACGCGCCCGCGCCCGAGTTCGCCCGCGGCACAGAAGATGCGCCCGTCGGGCGCGACGACGAGGGGCGTGGCGTCGGACCAGACGACGAGCGATGCGGGGTTGCCGCCGGTTGCGATCGCGTCGACGTCGTTGATGATCGTCTCCGCGTCTACGGACGGAGCCGCCCGGAGCGACGGGGCGCAGGCGACAACGCACGCGAGAGCGAGTGTGAGGTTGAGCAAGGCCGGCCGACGTGTCATCGCTGCCTCCTTCGAATGCACCGCCCGGGCGGGGGTACGGCCCACTTGGTCGTGTGCTCCCAAGCCAGCATACGCCAGCCCGCCTCACCACGATCCCCTCCGTCGAGTCGCCCCTGCGTGGGTGAATCAACAGCGATTCGCACAACCCGCGGCACAACGGAAACAACCTGTGCGTCGGACCACATGGGACAGACACGTGCACGCGCGCCGCGGTGGCGCGCGTTGCGACGCACATCTTGATCGGAGGTTTCTCATGTCTTCAATGACCGCTCGTTTCACATTGCTCTCGCTCGTCTCCGCGCTCGTACTCGCCCTGAGTTCGCTCACTGCCGGCGCAGGCGTCACGCTCGAAGCCGACGGCGCGCGGGCCGCCTCGATCGGCAAGATCAGCGGGCTCGTGCTGCAGAACGGCAGGAAGGTCCCCGGTGCGAGCGTCCGCCTGGCCACCTCCGGCGGCACGCTCGTCGACTCCACCACCACCGACATCACCGGACGCTTCGGTTTCACCGATCTCGCGCCCGGGAACTACAACATCTTCGTCTCGAAGTTCGACAACGGCGCCTGGTTCATCGGCGGCGGCTCCGTCACCGTCAACGCGGATCAGACCACCAGCGTGACCATCACCCTCCACCCGATCTTCCCGTAGCCGCTCACTCACGCTCTGCTTCCAGATCCTCCATGCGCCTCCGCTCCGGAGCCCCGGTGCGGGGGCATTGCCGTTGCCCTGTGGACCTGACACATGCGCCACGCACGGCGACGACCGTCGGAACGGGCCGCGGGCGTCACATCCCCCGGAACATGGGGCATCTGCCCGCGTGGAGCGCGTGCGCTCGGCGTACCCCCTTTGGACCGCCCGCTCACCCTCCCGCCGCGCACCGGCCCGATCGCCCGCCTGCCCCCTTCCCGGTCCCAACCTGGGCGGCGGCGAGTGATCGGCGCAAGAGCTGCGCGGCGCGCGCTCGCCAATCCGCCAAATGCTTTCGTGATCACCCGGCGCACAGCCGATCAACACCACCATGCCCGATGCGCCGCTTCCGAACTCCCACGCTCCCGCGAACCTTGTGGTCACGTACCACTACGTGCGCCCCGTCAACTCCGACGGCGTCGTCGGCGTCTGCCCACGCACGTTCGACCGGCACATCCGAGCCATCGGGCGCCACTACGACATCGTCACCGCCCCCGAGTTCATCGAGGCCGCGCCGACGACCACCGGGCTCGCGCTGATCACGTTCGACGACGGTGTGAGCGATCAGTTCGATCACGCGTTCGGTGTGCTCGAATCGCACGATGCGCCGGCGGTCTTCTTCGTACCGATGCGTCCCTACGACCCCGCTCTCTCGGCGCGAGCCGAGCAGCGCTGGATCCCCCAGCACCTGCTGCACGCGCTCGGCCACGAACTTGGGTGGGAGCGTCTCGAGCAGGCCCTTCGCCCGCAGGTCGAGCGCCGGCTCGAGGCACCCGTCGATGAAGCTCGAATGAACGAGCTGTACCACTACGAACTCCCGCACAAGCGCTGGCTCAAGTACGCGCTGGCGTTTGGTCTGAGTCCCTCACAAGCCAAGAGCGCCCTCGACGAGGTCAACCGGGGCGTCGGGCTGCGCGCCGAGGATTGGTTCGTGACCGCCGAGCAGCTCGTCGTCATGCAGGATGCCGGGCACACGATCGGCGGGCACGGGTATGACCACGTGCCCTATTCGACGCTGAGCCGGAGGGCCCAGGCGGCGGATCTGCACCGGGCCGCGCGGATCATGAACGAGCTGCTCACACCGATGCCCAGGCCGCTCGCCTACCCATTCGGTCGTTCGACGGACGAGACGGAGGCGATCGCGCGGGGCGCCGGGTACACGCGATGTTTCACAACGGCCGACCGCGTCGACGCGCGGGATGTGGCCTCGATCCTCCCCGATGCCGCGCCCGAGAACGAGGCGCCGACCGTCGGGACCGAGACGCCCGCGCCGATCGAGGCCGGGTCACATGCAGGAGCCGCCTAATGCCGAGCCAGACGCTGACAGACACCCGTCCGACGTTCGCGATCGAGCCCTGCCGCGACGATGCCGAGCTGCGCTCGTACATCGACACGTACTGGCGCCCGGGTCACGTGCTCGCACGTGACGAGCGGATGTTCGAGTTCACGTACCGGACGCCCTGGGTCGATCGCGAGGTGTTCACGACCGGGACGAGCGTGCTGGGCGTGTACGACGACGAAGCGGTGCATGGAGAGGCGGGGCGCCTGCTCGGCTTCCTCGGGACGATCGTCGCGCCGTTCCCGCGTCCGCGTTCGTGCTGGCTCGCGCTGTGGCACGTGCTCCCCGAGCTCAAGGGCACCGGCATGGGCGGCGCGCTGCTCAAGCAGATGCAGGAGATCGCGCTGGCGCCGGGCGCGAAGGGCCCCGGCTGGATCGGGACGTTCGGCGCAGGACCGGAGGCGCTGCCCGTCTACCTCAAGCGCGGCTACGCCGTTCGCGCGGTCCGTCGGTGGGTGTACGACGTTGACAAGGCGGGCAACTCGCCCCGCGCCGCGTCGGCCTGCACGTTGCACGGCGCCGAACGCGAAGCGCCGACCGACTGGCTCGACTACCGGTTCGGCTCGCACCCGATCTACGAGTACGACGTGCGTGAGGACGGCAACGTCTTCCGGACAGAGACGAACACCTGGGGCGTCGTGACCCACTGCTGCCGCCTAACCCCGAACTGGGCGAATCACGTGCCCGAGGTCGCCGACCGGACGATCCGGCACGCGCAATCGCTCGGATTCGAGTCGATCATCGACGCGTGGAGCTTCGACTGCCCCGGCGAGGGCTGGACGCTCGCGCCGGACGATCTGCCGTCGGTGTTCCATCCCCCCGAGGCGCGCGGCAACACGATCTACGCGGTTGGACGCCCGTTCGTGCCGACGACGGTGCACAAGGGTGACTGCGATCAGGACCGCCCGAACTGATCGCCACCTTCGCGGCTCCTACAACGAAGAACGCCGCCCCATGTTGACGGGGCGGCGATCCAAGGGATGTGCCTGAAGAGGTCAGGGTCCGCCGACGGCAGGTCGACGGTGCGCCTGGTCACCGGCGTCGGCGCGTCAGCGTGAGCCCGGCGATGCACAGCGCACCCAGCGCGCCGGGCGCCGGAGCGACTGCACCCTCGATGAGGAGGCTGGCGTCGACGCCGGGGTTGAAGTTGAACCAGGCGGGCCCACCGGGGGGCGCGGGGAACGGGAACGCGTCGTACGAAGCCGATGCGTCACCGACAAGGCTGGTTGCCGAGAGGTGGATGGCCGAACCGAACGGGCCCGCGGGCGCGATCGGCGTGATGCCGATCCAGTAGTCGCCGGCCGCAAGGTCCAGGTCCAGGCCCGACGCGGTGATGGAGTAGGTGTCGGTGGGCGCATCGACCAGCGCGACGGAGATGGCGACGGAGGGGCTTGCCGTGGGATCGTCGCCGACGCCCGGCAACGGATCGGAACCCGAGAAGACGTGCAGGACGCCGCTGCTCGCGGCGGTGATCCCGCCGCCGAGGCTGTTGACGAAGATGGTGATGCTGTCGACTTCCCATCCCTCGGGATCACCGACCGTGACGTCGTTGACGGTGTAGACGGTCTGACCGAAGGGGGGCCCGCCCGAGACCGTGTTGAAGAACCCCGGCGCACCCGCGTCGTACGCGGACTGGTCCCAGAGGACGTCGGCGGACGCGGACGCGGCCCCCACCCCAATCACCCCGGTGACGATGCTGATCATTCGGATACTCATGGCAAGCTCCTCTCTCTCCACTCTCTTGTCGTTCGTTCGGAGCCGTCCCGACACGGGAGACTCGATGCTGCATGGGCGGCTGCGCGACGGGCGCACCACCCGTCGGCTCACTCGCAGCCCGCGGCGGGCGTGAAGAAGCAGTTGGTGAAATCGAACCAGTCCTGGTCGTTCTCGAACGTGTCGCCGTTGAAGTCGGCGCCGCCCTGCGGGCCGCTGGCGCTGAAGAAGTCGTTCGTCCAGTCGAAGAAGTCCTGGTCGTTGAGACTCCCGTCCTCGTTCCAGTCGCAGGCACACGACGGCGCACCGGGCAACACGACGCGGAACGAGTACGGCACGAACGGCTCGGCGCCGGCGGGCTCGTACCCGAAACCGACGTACGTGGTCCCGTCCGCCGAGATGGCGCTGACCTGCGAGATCTCGAACGTCGTGGGGATGGTCGCGCCCAGGTCCTCGAAGTAGTCACGAGCTGGGAGGATGCCGGTGCCCTGTGTCCACACGAATCCCGTGTAGCTGGGCGCGAAGTCGGGGCGGTTGAAGCCGACCGCGATCGAACCATCGGACGAGAACCCGGTGATCGACGAGAGCCCGAACCCGGGGAACGTGCCCGGGAGTGCACCGACGATCGTCTCATCCCAACCGGCCCCGTTGAAGGACCAGATCGTGGCGACCTGCGTACCCGTCCCGTCGAATGCGAGCCCGCCGACGACGGTCCCATCGGAGTTGACGGCCGTGACCTCGCTCGTCAGGCCGCCGGGCGCGTCGCGCAAGTAGGTCTGAACACCGTTGACCCAGACGCAGGCGCGCCGGGCGCGATTCACATCATCCTCATCCCACCCCCCGATGACGGTCCCGTCGAAGTTCGCGGCACTGGCGCGGCTGGCGCCGTCTCCGATCGAGTCGGCGAGGTCGACGAACTCGGGCACGCCGTCGCGATCGGTCCAGTAGCAGGCGTGTGCGAGGCCGGTGGCCGCCATCCCGGGGCGCCAGAAGAGACCGACCACCGTGTGCCCGTCGCCGGACATCCCCCAGGCGCTCCCGTAGCTGCTATCGAGCAGGCCCGCCTCGGGCGGGAGCGGCGGCGCCACCAACTGAGTCCACGACCAGTCATCCCACCGACCGAGCGTGACGAACGGGTCGCCGCTCGGGTTCTCGCAGGCGATGGTGGCGGCGATGAACTGGCCATCGTCGGAGATGTCGGGCGTGCCGGCGCCTTGAAGCCCGACGTCCGCGGGCGAGCACCCGAGCGGGACGGTGTCGAGGAACGTCTCGTTCCAGATGAACGGCGCGTACTGCGGGTCGCGCCCGTTGCCGGTGATGACGGACCCGTCGGCGCTCACGTCGTGCGCGAAGCCCTGGCCAAGGAACTCGAAGACGGCGTCCTGGGCGTGCGCGTCGGTGCAAAGACCAAGGGCCGCCAGTGTGAGAATCCCTGCTGCTGCACGTGTCATTTGCGTCGCTCCTGCCAGTGGGCTCGACCGAGCCCGTCGTTGCCTCGCTGCCCCTGGCCTGACTCGACGGAGCCGGGCGACTCGGGACTGATCCGATACGCAGCCCATCCGCGGGCGGCCCTCCCCGAAACACCCTGACCCCCGGGTCCCGAATACGAACGTACCCGCGCCGATGTTTCCACACAACCTTCCAAATGGAAAAATCTCTGGAAATCAAACTGGGGAGTGTGACGCCATCATCCGGCGTGGTAGTATCCCATGGCCACGCCACAGCCGATCGGGAGATGTCAGGGCGATGTCAGTCGTGTTCGAACAAGCCTGCCAGGACAGTGTCGGACGCCTCCGGGCGGCCCTGGTCGATCTCTATGACAACGTCGGAGCCGACCCGCAGAACCCCCAGGACGTCTCCCGGCGGTTCAAGCTCAACAAGACCCTCACCTGGAACATCTCACGGATGATCCAGGAGCCGGACCCGATGGCAGCCCTCCGCCACGTGCCGGGCAACGCCTCCTTCGACAAGCTCCTCAGCGCAACGAGGGCCTCCGGCGCCGATACGACGATCCTCGCACGCGTCCGGGCCGCGGCCGACGGGTTCGACGAGATGGTCGACATCCACGTCGGCGACCGGGCGACACTGGAGTTGATCCTCGACGGGCTCGCGGACGGATCCGACTCGCTCGAGCGCAGCCGCAAGCTCGCCTTCCGGGGCAACAGCGGGCTGTTCGGTGTGCAGGCGCGCACGCGTCTCCAGGTCGGGTTCCTCGCGCCCAGTGCGGGGGACTCCTCTCGCCTGGATATCGCGTTGCTCTCAGGCTACGCGTCGTTCCGGCGCCTGCGTTCGACCGTCGAGTGGCCGCTGTTCAAGCCCCGCTCGTGGTCGGACGAGGAGAACGACTTCATCGCAGACGTAGGGTGGCAGCCGATCGATCAGTCGTCTCGAGACGACCGCGGGCTGTTCCTCGTGCGCCCGTTCTCGGCCGACGTGCTCCCACAGCTGGACATGGTGAGTCGTCCGGACGGCCAGTCGTGCGTCCTGCGCCCCGGCCCGATCGGCAACCCGGGCGCGTTCGACTGCTTCCGCGGCGAGGTCATGCGGGGGGCGGTGCCGCGCTACAACGTCAACGGCAGCGACGAGTTCGGCGAGTTCGGGGCGGGGATCACGACGCCGTGTGAGCACCTTGTGTTCGACATCTACGCGCACAAGGACTTGCCATTCGTGTTGGACGCGACGCCGCTCGTCTTCGCGGAGGTCTTCGCGCACGGGCAACCGACGGGCTCGCTCGACGACGCGTCGCGCCTTCCCATCAGCCCGACGGTCGCGCGGATCGCCGGCTCTCCGCCCGCGGTCGCTACCCCGTTGATCCCTCGCTACGCGGAGATGATCGCCTTCGCGCACGAGCAGCTCGGATGGGACAGGACCGATTTCCGGGCGGTCCGCCTGCAGATGCGCTGGCCCCCGCTCGGCTCGACGGTGCTGATGCGATTCACGCTGCCCGTCCGCTCCGACTGAGCGCCCGGCGCGGTCCACGACCGCCCGAACTGAGTGGTGCCGGCCCGCTCGTGGACAATCCAACCCTGTCTGATCGTGTATCACGCCGCCCCCGCGGGGGTACACTCGCACCATGATCCCCGCGATCGTTGTGACCGTGATCCTGATCGTGCTCATCGGGGGCGGGATCGTGGCCGTCTGGTGGTGGAACCTCGCCGCCAAGGCTGCGCCCTACGAGGATGAGCTCGACCGCTCGGAGCAGCGCAAGACGCAGCGCGAGCCGGATCAGGTGGTCGTGATCAAGGACGACGAGGGCGACCCCTCCTCCCCTCCCCCCACCGACCCCGACGAGCGACGGGCGGGCTCCTAGCGCCGTGCACCGCTACAAGCTCACCCTCGAATACGACGGCACCGAGTTCCACGGCTGGCAGAAGCAGTTCCGGACCGAGTGCACCGACGGCGCGCGCATCCTCGAACCGATCTCCGACGATGAACGACTCGAGTTGCGGACCGTCCAGTCTGTCCTTGAGCGCGCGGTCAGGGGCGTCATCCGTGAACCGATCGAGCTGATGGGCGCGAGCCGCACGGACGCAGGCGTGCACGCACGCGGGCAGGTGGCGGCCTTCACGTCCAACCCAAGCGAAGAAACGGGGAGCGGCTGGCCGCTGTCGCGCGGGGTCGAGCCGCTGCGCCGTGCGATCAACTCGCGCCTGCCGGGCGACGTGCTGGTCCGGTCGATCGAGCCGGTCGATGCCGGGTTCGATCCGATCAGCGGTGCCCTGAGCAAGGGGTACTCGTACACGTTCCACACTGGCGCGGATCGGCCGGTGTTCGGGCGTCGCTTCGTCACCCACGCGCAGCACGAACTCGACCCAGCACCCATGCGTGAGGCGGCGGCACTGCTCGTCGGCGAGCACGACTTCGCCGGGTTCTGCGCGGCCGGTCATGGCCGGGCCACGACCGTGCGCACGATCTTCGCCTGCGACGTGAGCGCACCCGATGCCTCGAACCTGCGCCTCAACGTCTCCGGCAATGGGTTCCTGTGGAACATGGTCCGGATCATCGCGGGCACGCTCTACGACGTCGGGCGGGGGCGGATCGAGCTGGACCGAGTGCGTGAGGCCCTGACAACCGGCGACCGCCGCCTCGCGGGCACGACGCTCGGGCCGGAGGGGCTGTGCCTGGAGTGGATCAGGTACGAGTGAGGCGCCGTCGCCGAACCTGCCCAGGGCGCCAGCCGTAGACTCGCCCGCAGTGCCCACCGAGCGAAGAACCATCCTGCACATCTCGACGCGCCTGATCCTGGGCGGGTCGCAGGAGAACACCGTGCTCTCGTGCGAGGGCCAGGCGCTTGCGGGCCACGACGTGCACCTGGCGTTCGGACCGATCTACGGGCCGGAGGGCTCGCTGCTCGAGCGGGCCGAGGCGTTCAAGACGCCGGACGGGCGCGCGATCACGACGCACGTGGTCCCGCACATGTTCCGCCAGATCACGCCGCTGAACGACTGGCGCTGCTTCCGCGAGCTGACGGCACTGATCCGCGCGATCAAACCCGACATCGTGCACACGCACTCGTCCAAGGCGGGCGTGCTGGGCAGGTGGGCGGGTGTACGCGCGACCGGGACGACGCGCGGGATCGTCCACACGATCCACGGGCCGCCCTTCCATCCCAACCAGTCGGCGCTGAAGAACAAGCTCTATGTGGCGGCCGAGCGGTTCGCGGCCAAGCGCTGCCGCACGATCCTCGGTGTGTGCGACGCGATGACGGAGCAGTTCCTGGCGGAGCGCATCGGTCGTCCGGAGCAGTACGGCACGGTGTACAGCGGGATGGAGACCGAGGCGTTCCTGAACCCCGCGCCCGGTGAGGATCGCGCGTCGATGCGCGCACAGCTGGGCTTCACGGACGAGGACTTCGTGGTCGGCACGGTTGCCCGCCTGGCGGAGCTCAAAGGGCACGACGACCTGCTCGATGCCGTGGGTGACGACCTGCGCGCGAATCCCAACTGGAAGCTGCTGTGGGTCGGCGACGGGTGGTGGCGTGATCGGCTGCTCGGGCGCGTGCGCGAGATGGGGCTGACGGGGCAGGTCGTGACGACGGGACTTGTGCCGCAGCTGCAGGTGCCCTCGATGATGCGTGCGATGGACGTGCTGTGTCATCCGAGCTACCGGGAGGGGTTGCCTCGCACGGTGCCGCAAGCCCTGTTGTGCGCGGTGCCGGTTTGCGCATCGGACACGGACGGAACGAAAGAGGCGTGCATCCAGGACGAGACGGGCCTCTTGTTCAAGCCCGGCGACGCATCGGGCATCCGCGAGGCGATCCGGTTCCTGCACGAGAACCCGGAGGTCCGCCAGATGATGGGCCACCGCGGGCGCGAGCTGTGCCGCGTGCGGTTCGATTGGCGGACAATGGTCGACGAGCTCGAGATCGTGTACGAGCGGGCGCTCGCGGACGCATCGACGGGAGACGGACGATGAGAGCGCTGCTGACGGGTCTGTTGATGCTGGCGGCCCCGCTGGGCACGTATGCGCAAGGGCTGGATCTCGATGCGCCCGAGGCGCCGGCGCCCGGCTCGGGACGCCTGGCGCGCACGCTCATCGATGATCTCGCGTCGCAGATCGAGGTGCACGCGGCATCGAACGCCTTGCAGGGCGCTCTGCCCGAGCGTGCCGAGGCGCGGTTCTCGCAGGCGATGCGCGTCCTGGCGCACCGGCTGCTCGAGCACGCCGAGGAAGCGGGCGCCGACGGGTCGGCGCACGCATTGGTGGCGTTCGAGTTGATCGAGGGATTCGACGGAGCCGAAGCGCTCGCCGAACATGCTCGCGCGACGCTGAACATGCCGCTGCTGGTGGCCCTGGAGCGTTGTGCGGGTCGAGCGGAATCCGAGCGCATCCCGCCCGATGCGGGCGCACTCGACCGGTGGTTGCGTGATCTGCTGGCGCACCCGGTGCGTCTGGCGATCGAGTCGCCCCCAGCGCCGAGCTTCGCCCCCGCTCCGACGATCGGGTGGCTGACGACGGACCCGACGCGTGCGCCGACGCACCGAGCGGATACGGATCGCCTGGTCGCCCCGATCGAGCGTCTCGAGAGCGAGGCGCCGGACGGAGCCGATCAGCGCCTGGTTGAACACCGGGCGTTGCTGGTCGAGGCACTCGATTGGCACGCCTATGCGCCGCAGGCCGCGGCTCAGCTCCAGACGATGTCGGGCGCCGCGTCGCGTGTGCTGGACCCACCCGCGTGGATGCCACCGGCACTCGTCGAGCGGCTCAAGAGCGAGGTCCTGCGTGAGAGCGTGCGACTGACGGACCGCGCGACGCGCGACGCGGCGTCCGAGCGCTTGCGCGCCGGGACGACGCTGATGGACCTCGCCAACGGGCTGAGCGGGATCCGCCTCTCTCGCGGCAACGACGCGGCGATCGCGCAGCAGGCGCTGACGCGCACACTCACGCGCGCCCTGGACGAGAACGCGCCCGTCGGCTCGCTCGACACGTTCCGACGAAGCATCGGCGTCCTGGTCGAAGGCGCGACGCTCCCGACGGACACGAGCGTCGTCCAGAAGGTGCGCCCGGCGTGGCGCGTGCTCGAGACCAGACGCGCATCGACCGAGCGCGCGACCCTCAAT
>JANQQG010000031.1 GCA_028285065.1 Phycisphaerales bacterium | reverse complement strand
GCGATCCGCCCGGTCGAGCGTGCGCTGACCGCGCTGCGGGCCCGGGCCCGGCGCCTGCTGCTGACCGAGCGTGTCGGCTCGATCGCCGCCGCGGTGATCGGCGTGATCTTCGTCGCCGGGAGCGCGGACTACTTCCTGCGCGCGCCCGTGCCCGTGCGCATGGGCGGGTGGGTGATCGGACTCGTACTCCTGCTCGGCGCCCTGTTCAAGCTCGTCGCACCCGTGCTCCGCTTCCGCCCGGGGCTGACCGACATCGCCCTCCGCGTCGAGCGCACCGAAGCGGGTCGCTCCGCGGCCCTCTCGGGCGTCCTCGCCTCCGGTGTCGAGTTCGCCCAAGACCGCAAGAGCGGCGCGTTTGGAGAAGTCGTCGCCAGCGAGGCGACGCGTCGTTTCGAGTCGTCCGACCTCGGAGCCGTGCGCCGTGAACTGCTCCGTCCGGCGCCCGCGCGTCGTGCCGCACTCGCCGTCGTGGTGACGCTGCTGATCGGCGCCGGCGCCTGGGCAGCGACCCCGACGCTCGCACCGATCGGGTTCTGGCGCGTGGTCACGCCCTGGGACAGCCCCGAGTGGCCCAAGCGCACGATGGTCGCGGACGTGACCAACGAGCAGGTCCACCCCGCCGGCACGGCCGTCGCGCTGCGCGCCGCCCTCGTCAAGACAGACGCCTCGCCCGACCGGACACGCGTCGAGGCGCACTACTTCGTGCGCACGCCCGACGGCGACGGCCCGGAGCGCACCAGTGTGCTCGCGTTCCAGGAGCAACGCGTCACGACCGACACCGACGCCGAGGGCGACCTCTTCCTCCGCCTGATCGAGCCCGTCCTGGGTGAGACGGTCGCCGAGGGCACCAGCCTCGTCTACTGGTTCGAGACCAAGGACGACCGCACGCCCGCCCAGTCGATGCTGCTCGTCGAGGCGCCCGGCGTCGTCAGCGCAAGCGCGACGCTCGCGCCGCCGCCCTACCTCGCCGACATCAACGAGCCGGTCACCCTCGACCTCGGACCGGGCCAGGACGAGCGGGCCGCGCCCGGCGAGGTGCTCGCCGGAAGCGACCTGACGCTGACGATCAACCTCAACAAGCCGACGCCCACAGAGACCGACAACAGCGCGTGGGTGCGCTCGTCGCTCGGACAGGATGTCGCCGACCTGGTCGAGTCGGGCCAGGCGACACTCGAGGCGCAGGGTGCCCAGTGGACGCTCACGACGCGCCTGGACAAGCCGCTGGCGCTCGACGTGTCGCTCCGCGACGAGCACGGGATCGAATCACCGGAACTCGCCTCCTACCTGCTCCGCACACGCGACGATGCGCCGCCGAGCGCGACCGTCGTCGAGCCGATCGAGGACAGGTCGGTGCTGGCGACGGCCGTGGTCGGGCTGCGCGGCGAGGCCCGCGACGACGTCCGCCTGTCATGGGTGTCGCTGGAGCGCGTGATCGCGCGTCCGATCGAAGGGTCGCGTTCGACGGAGCCAGAGCCGACCGAGCTCGGCGTCGTCATCGCACGTGCCGAGCCGGCACCGGACGCCGATGAGGCGCAGCGCCGCGAACTCAGCGTTGCGACGCAGCTCAACCTGTCGGACCTCAACGTGCGTCCGGGCGACGAGGTGCGGGTCAGTGTGCTGGCCCGTGACGCGTTCGAACTGGACGGCAACACACACGGAGCGGTCCGCTCCCTCGAGCGCCGCCTCCGCGTGATCTCCCAGGAGGAGTTCACCGAGCAGATCTGGACGGCCCTCTCCAACGTGCGCCGCGAGGCGATGCAGGCCGACGAGCGACAGGCCGAGGCCGGTGACTCAGCCGAACGTGCCTTCGCAGGTGAGCGGACAGAGCGGATGCAGGCGGAGGTCAGCGAACGCGTGGATGCCGCATCCGAGGCCGTCAGACAAGCCCGCGAGCGGATCCGGGAGAACCGCCTGAACGACGCGGCCCTCGATGGCGTGATGAGCGACGCGCAGCGGGCGCTCGAGCAGGCTGGCGAGGCGTCCGTGCGGGCGGGCGAGGCGCTCGACGAACTGACCCAGGCAGAGCGCGACGAAGGCCCCAACTCCGATGAAGCAGCGAACGCCCGCGCCGAGGCACGCGACGCTCAAGAGGAAGTCCGCGACCGGCTCGGAGACCTCGTCGAGATGCTCAACCAGGGCGAGGACCTCTGGAGCGTCCGGCGCGACGTCGAGCGAGCACTCGCACAGCAACGCGACCTCCGCGAGCGCACGGCCGAGACCGGTCAGCGAACCACCGGGCGCGACCCAGGCGATCTCAGCCCGCAGGAGCGCAGCGAACTTGCCGAGCAGGGACAGGAGCAGCGCGACCTCGCCGAGCAGGTCGAGGAAGCCGTCCGCTCCATGCTCGAGCAGGCCGCGGAGATGAGCGAGTCCGACCCGGCAGCCGCCCAGGCGATGGCAGAGGCCGCAGCCCGCGCACAGCGCAGCGGCGTCAGCGAGCAGATGCAGCAGGCCTCACAGGAGATCGAGCAGAACCGCACCAACAACGCCACGGCCCAGCAGGACGAGGCGATCGAGTCACTCGAGCAGATGCTCGAGGACCTGGCCGAGGGCGAACGCAACCGTGATCAGGTGCTCCGTCGTCAGCTCGCGTCGCTGATCGAATCGCTCGAGGCGCTGATCGTCCAGCAAGGGACCGAGCTTGCCCTCCTGACATCAGCCAACAACGAGGGGCGCCCGCTGACCGGGCTGGACGTCGGCATGATGCGCGTCCACCAGAACACGCTCGGCGTGCTCGACGAGGCACGCGGCGCCGCGCGAGCCGTGGCCCCGGTCGTCGAGAAGATCGAGGAAGCGGCGGACGAGCAGGTCGGCGCGATCGGCATGCTCCGCGGCACCCAGATCGACGGCGAGGGCGCACAGGCGAAGGAGCAGAGCGCCCTCGAGGCGTTGATCGCGGCACGCGATGCAGCCCAGGAACTCGACCAGGAGGCCGCCGAACGCGAGGCGATGCGCAAGCGCGAGAACCTCAAGCGTGCGTACCAGGAGGCGCTGGCCGAGCAGGTCATCCTGCGTGAGCAGACCCGCGAGCTCGGCGCCGAGGCGATGGACCGGCGGGCCCGTGCCCGCGCCCGCGCCAACGGCGACCTGCAAGCGCAGCTGCGCGAGCGCATCGACGAGATCCGGCGCGCAACCGGTGAGCTGGCCGAGACGGTCATGTTCGACTACGCCCACGACCGCCTCGACGAGTCGATGGGCGAGGCCGCCGACCGGCTGCGTCAGGCCCAGGCCGATCGTCGCACGGGCCTCGTGCAGGACCGCTCGATCCGCCTGCTCCGCTCACTGATCGAGGCGCTCGAGGACCCGGAGAACGACGAACAGTTCCGCCAGAACGAGCAGCCGCAGCAGCCCTCGGGCCAGCAGGGCGGCCAGCAGAACGGCGAGCCGCGAGTCACGCCCGAGCTCGGCGAACTGCTCCTGCTCCGCGCGATGCAGGTCGAGGCGCTCGAGCTGACGGAGATGGCCTCCGAGAGCGAGCCCGGCGATCGTGAGATGCTCGCCGACGACGCCGCGAAGCTGCAGAGCGAGCTCGCCGAGAAGGCGAGCGGCCTGTTGAACCCGGACGCACTCGGCGGGGAGCCCTCGCCCTTCGCACCGGACCCCGAGCCAGACGGCGAGCCCGAACCACCGGCGCCCGAAGGGAGCCCCGTATGAACCTCAGCGCACTCACGATCGCACTGCTTGCGCTCGGGCTCGGCGTTCCGACCGTCGCGCTTGCGCAAGACGACGCACCCGACGAAGAGACCATGCCAGACACGCAGCCCGAAACCGACGCACCAGATGCGGCCCAGCCTGAGGGCGACGCTTCGGAGCCCGATGACGACCTCCCGTCGCTGGACGACCTGCTCGGGATCGAGGGGGACGAGAGCGATGATCCCGAGGCAGCCGAGCTCGACCGCGCGCTCTCAGGCGAATCGATGCAGGCGTTGACGACGCAGGCGCTGTCGCTGATGACCGATGCCGCCACGCGCCTCAAGACCCCCGACACGTCGCTGACGACGCGCCGCATCCAGCAGGACGCGATCGACCGGATCGACCAGCTCATCGAGCAGATCCAGCAGCAGCAACAACAGCAACAGCAGCAGCAACAACAACAGCAGCAACAGAACCAGCAGCAACAGCAGCAACAGCAGCAGATGCAGCAGCAGCAACAGCGCGAGGGCCAGCAGGTCGGCCAGCAGAACCAGGGCGAAGTCAACCCGCCGCCCGGCCAGGAGGGCCAGCTGCGTCCGGAGCTCGAGGCCGCCCGCGCCGCGTGGGGCAACCTGCCATCGCGCATCCGCGAGATGCTCGTGCAGGGCTCCAACGACCGGTTCAGTTCGCTGTACGAGTCGCTGACCGAGTCGTACTACCAGCGTCTCGCCGAGGAGCAGGGCCGATGAACGCACCGACCCGCCTGATCGCACTCATCGCGTTCGCTCTCGCGCCCGCGAGCGCCGGCCAACAGGGCCCGGCCCCGGCGCAGCCCGAAGCGCCCGCGCCCGAGACGCCCGCACAGCCCGAGGCGCCGGACACCGAACCACGCTCGGCGCAGAACAACGCCGCCGAAGGCGAGATGAACGAGGCGTGGGAAGCGGGCATCGCTCGCGGCCTGCGCGCGCTCGAAGGGATGCAGAACGACGATGGCTCCTTCGGCGCGGGACGGTACTCGCGCAACGTGGCCGTCACCTCCCTCGCCTGCCTCGCCTTCATGGCCGACGGCAACCTACCGGGACGCGGCGAGTACGGGACGAACGTCGAGCGTGGCCTCGACTACATCCTCGAAAACTCCACCGAGACCGGGCTCGTCGCGGCCGAAGGCACGCACGCCCCCATGTACGGGCACGGCTTCGCCACACTCTTCCTCGGCGAGGTCTACGGCATGACCCCCGGCGGCAACGACACGGCCCTGTCCGGTCGCCTGCACGAGGCGCTCGTCAAGGCCGTGCGCCTGATCGAGCGAACCCAGAACAACGAGGGCGGCTGGCGGTACAACCCGGTCCCCCACGATGCCGACGTCTCCGTGACGATCTGCCAGATCATGGCACTGCGCTCGGCGCGCAACGCCGGTATCGAGGTCGATAAGAACGTCATCGATCGTGCCGTGGACTACGTGCGCCGCTGCCAGAATCCCGACGGCGGCTTCAGCTACCAGCTGATGACCGGTTTCAGCGCCTGGCCCCGCACCGCAGCCGGCGTCGCCTCGCTCTTCTACGCGGGCATCTACGACGACGACGCAATCGACAAGGGCATCGAGTACCTGCGCCAGAACGCCATGCCCGGTGAGGCGGCCCACTCGCGTGCGCACTACTTCTACGGGCACTACTACGCCGTGCAGTGCACATACCTCGCAGGCGGGGACATCTGGGCCGAGTGGTGGCCCGCGATCCGCGACGAGCTCCTGGGGATGCAGCGTTCGACGGGCGCCTGGCCGGATCCGAGCGTGGGCGACGCCTACGGGACGTCGATGGCGCTGATCATCCTCCAGATGCCCAAACGCTTCCTGCCTATCTTCCAGAAGTAGCCCCTCATCCCCACCCGCCGCCAGGAAGGACGACGTTGCCCAGTCTGAACGCCAGTGCATGTGCGTGCGCCCTCTCGCTGCTCGTTGGGGCCGATGCGTGCGCGCTCGACGCGACTCCGTCGCGTGAGGGCATCGAGGTCGTGCTGCTCGGGCGTGATCTCGGGCCGCGGACCGTCACACTCGTCGGCTTCGAAGACGGCGCGCCGGTCGTCGCTCGCCCCGACGGGACCGAACGAACCGTCCCGACCGATGAGCTGGCCGCGCTCGTGCAGGCGACATGGCTCCCCGAACTGGACGACGGGGTGATGCGCCGGATGATCAGCGCATCGTCAGGAACGCGCCTCGAGCTGACGACGGGCGAGCAACTCGTCGGCTCGCTCCGCCCCGAGACGCTCGAGGACGGGCGCTGCGTGCTCGCCAACCCGCAGCTCGGACTGCTCGGCATCTCCCTCGATGAGCTGCGCCACCTGACGGTCAAGGGCGGTGTCCCCGGCGCACCCGAGCCGAGCGCCACCGTCGACCGCGTCGTGCTCGCCAACGGCGACATCCTCGAGGGCTTCATCGACAGCATCGGCGAGAACGTCGTGATCGAGACCGACTCGGGTGTCACCGAGGTCCCAATTAAAAGCGTCGGCGAGCTCAGCCTCGCCAACCAGCCGACCGAGTTGACCGGACCCGTCGTCTGGCTCGCCGACGGCACCGTCATCGGCCTCGAGTCCATCGAGCAGTCGGCCGACGCGCGATCCCTCCCACTGCGTCTGACCGCTCGCCAGGGCCTGCGGACGGATGACGAGCCAAGCCACACGACCGCGCGTGCGGTCCGGGGGCTGATGTTCGATTTCGAGCGGGTGACCCCGGTCT
The DNA here is from genome assembly GCA_028285065.1 of Phycisphaerales bacterium. Taxonomy (GTDB): domain Bacteria; phylum Planctomycetota; class Phycisphaerae; order Phycisphaerales; family UBA1924; genus JANQQG01. Next base: position 5,253 of record JANQQG010000031.1, on the reverse strand, counting down.
CGCGCCTCGAGGTCGTCGAGACCCTCGCCGCGCCAGGACGCACGTTCACCGATCCGATCGTGCTCGACCCCGACGATGAGGTCGCGCTCTGGGCGGGGACGATCAGAATGAGCGGGCCGATGTCCGTCGAGTGGATGCTCCCCGATGGCGCCGCGGGCCTGGCCGGTTGGATCCGCCTCGACGAGCGTGCCGCCCCGTGGGGCGACTGCATCGCGAGGGTGGAGGTCGTGACGCAAGGCGCGCCGCGCGTCATCGCATCCGAGCGCGTCAGCGTCGAGGGCGGGCGTGTGAGAATCCACACGCCGCTCGCGGACGTCGAGCCGGGCTCACGCCTGCGCCTGACCATCGAGGCGGGCCGATACGGGCCCGTGCGTGACTGGGTGGTGCTGGAGCGCTGGCTCATCTGGCGCGACACGCCCGGCGAGGGCTCGTAGCACCCGCCCTCAGATGATGCGGATCGTGGTCAGGGCCGCGACCACAAGGATCGCGCTGATGATCCAGAACCGGACGACGACCTGCTGCTCGGTCCATCCACCGAGGTGGAAGTGGTGGTGCGCCGGCGCACACCGGAACAGGCGCTTGCCCTTGCTCATCCGGAAGTAGCCGACCTGCAAGACGACCGACATGATCTCAAACAGGAAGATGCCCGACATGATCAGCAGGAGCACCTCCTGCCGGATCACGATCGCGGTGTAGGCGATCGCACCGCCGAGCGGGAGCGAGCCGGTGTCACCCATGAAGACCTGCGCCGGGTAGCAGTTGAACCACAAGAAGCCAAAGCACGCCCCCGCCATCGCGGCCGGCAGGATGATCAACTCGTCGCAGAACGGGATGTACGGCACGAACATGCGATGCGCCCGCGACTCGTCGCCCGCGATCGCCGTAAGCACGACAAGCCCCAGCGACACGATCGCGGTGATCCCCGTCGCCAGACCATCCATCCCGTCGGTCAGGTTGACGGCATTGGACATCCCCGCGATCAGCAACATCGCGATCGGAACGAACAGAATCGCCGGCAGGAACCAGAGTGAATCGGAGATCCCGAAAGCGGGGCTCGTGGTGTACGGGCTCTGAAACGGGATGTTGAGCACGTGCGCCATGTTCGCCTGGTCGGCGTCGGCGCCCGGATCGCCCCCCTGCGAGAACAGGAACCACCCGACGATCAGCCCGAGCCCGATCTGAAAGACGAACTTCTCCCAGGCATACAGCCCCTGACGCGAGCCGCCAGGACGCGAGGCGCTCGTGAGCTTGAGCCAGTCATCGAACCCCCCCAGTACGGCCAGCCACACGACGACGATGATGCCGACGAAGACGTAGAAGTTCCGCACGTCCGCGAGCATCAGCATGCTGAAGAGGATCGCGCCGACGATCAGCACCCCCCCCATCGTCGGCGTGTTCGCCTTGCTCTTGCTGTGCGCACGAAGCGACTCGGCGTCGGTCACCCCCGCATCGCCGATCTTCTTCCGACGCAGCCACCCGATCACCGGACGCCCCGCGAGCATCACGAAGAGGAACGACAGCAGCGCGGCCGCCAGGGCACGGAACTCGATCCGGTCGAGGAACCGCAGCGACTCGGCGACGCCCCAATCGCTCAGCGTCTCACGCATCCTGTCGAAGATCAGGTAGAGCACGCCGGACCCCCCGCGCTTGCCGCGGCTCCGAATCGCTCACGCAGGGCGTCAACGAAACGCTCCAGACGCATCGAACGCGACCCCTTGAACAGCACCGCATCACCCGGGCGGATCACATCCAGCAACGCAGACGCCGGCGCATCGGCGAGCAACATCCGCGACGGGGGGCCCTCTCGCTTGGCGAGCTCCCGCTCCGTCTCCAACACCATCGCGCCGACGAGCACGACGAGGTCGACCTCGGGGGTCGAAGCCAACCGCTGCCCAAGACGCCGATGAGCCTCGCCCGCGCTTGAGCCGAGCTCGAGCATGTCCGCCAGCACGGCAACACGCCGAGACGCACCCGAACCGAGGTCCACGAGCGTGTCGATGGCCGCGTCCATCGAGGCGGGGTTGGCGTTGTAGCAGTCATCGATCAGCGTGACCCCCTGCCCCCCCTCGCCGACGAGGCGCTCGAGGCCGAGGCGGTGCTCGGCGGGCTGCGTACACGCCAGCCCCTTGCGGATCGAGTCGTCATCGATGTTGAACCGACGCGCTACCGCGATCGCCATCAGTGCGTTGCCGGCGTTGTGACGCCCGATCAGCGGCGCCTCGTACTCCGCCCGCTTGTTGCAGCGGAACCGGATCCACGGGCCGTCCTCGTGCACAACATGACTCACACGGTCTACGCGCAGGTCCGCGTTCGGCTCGACACCGACGCGCACGAGATTCTCCATCGGCGGGAGCACCGCATCGAGCGCGTGCGCCCCCGAGGGGATCACACCGAAGCCGCGATCCGAGAGGTGGTTCAGCAGCGATGCCTGCTCGCGCGCGACGCCCTCGACAGATCCCAGCCCCTCGAGGTGCTCCTCCGCGATCGACGTGATCACTCCGGCATCCGGCGCGACCACGCGCGCCAGCATCCCCACCTCGCCCGGCGAACTCGTCCCGATCTCACAGATCAGGTACTGGTCCGTCGGCCGGGCCTTCAGGATCGTCAGCGGGACACCCACGGCATTGTTGAACGAGCGCGGCGAACTCGTCCCGCGCCAGACGCTCGACAGCACCGAGTCAATCAGTCGCACACTCGTCGTCTTCCCGTTCGAGCCCGCGACGCCCACAACCCGTGTCGAGTGGAGCGTGCGCCGATGGGCCGCGGCAAGGCGCAAGAGTGCGCCACCTGTGTCGCCCACTCGCACGACGCAGACATGGTCCGGCACGCGCTTGGGCGCCGCATCCTCGTCGCGAACGAGCAGCATCGACGCACCACGCTCGATCGCCTCGTCAAGGAACTCGTGCCCATCGAAGCGCGGGCCCTCGAGCGCGACGAACGCCTCACCCTCCCGAAGCGAACGCGTGTCCGTGTTGATCCCGTGGACGGGCTGCGGCTCGCCCGTCGGCGGACGCGCCACCCACACGCCGGCGCACGCGCGCCGGATCCAGGCAGGCTCGAAGACCGGCTGCGTCATGAGGGCTCGTTCCCCCCGGTGGGCGACACGGCACGCTCCTGCCGCTCCTCGAGTGCCGCCAACGCCACGCCGCGATCCTCGAACTCACGCTCCGTCGGCTCCCCATCACGCCCGAGCGCGATCTGCACCGTCTCGTGCCCCTTGCCCGCGATCAGGACGATGTCGCCGGGGGCCGCCTCGACGACCGCGCTCCGGATCGCCACGGCGCGATCGGCGTGGACCTCGATCTCGCCCATGCGGTCCTTGGGAACACCGGTCAGGATCTCGTCGATGATCGCGCTCGGCGATTCGGTCCGCGGATTGTCCGACGTGACGACCACACGATCGGCGAGCGTCGACGCCACCCGGCCCATCCGAGGACGCTTGGTCTTGTCCCGGTCACCCCCGCACCCGAAGACGCACCAGAGCTTCCCGCCACCGCCGGAACGAAGCTCCGCGAGCGCCCGCAGCGCGCTGGCAAGAGCGTCGTCCGTGTGCGCGTAGTCCACGAGCACGAGCGGCTCGTCCGGCGCGCCCGAGCGAACACGCTGGAGCCGCCCGGGGGGCGCCGTCAGCCCGGCAAGCTCGCGCACCAGCGCAACGCCGTCGACCTCAGTCAGACGAGCAACGCTGACACCCGCGAGCAACGCATTGAGCGCGTTGAAGCGCCCGAGCAGCGGCACCCGCACCTCGACGCGCTCGCCCGGGTCCCCGGTCAAGCCCGACACCTCGAGGCGCGTCCCTGTCCAGTCCAGTTCGAGCACGCGACCGACCACATCCGCGCCGGGCGCGGGGTCCGAGCCCTCCGGAGGCATCGACACACGCACGACCCGAGCGCGGCACTCAGCAACCATCGACTCGTTCGCAGCATCGTCCGCGTTGATCACCGCGCACGCCTCCGGCCCAAGCTGCGCAAACAGCGACGCCTTGGCCGAGGCGTACTCCTCCATCGACCCGTGGTAGTCCAGGTGGTCGCCGGAGAGGTTCGTGAACACGGCTCCCGCGAATCGAATCGCGGCCACGCGACGCTGCGCCAGCGCATGACTGGACACCTCGATCGCCGCGCCCGTGCACCCCGCCTCGACCATCGTCGAGAGCGTCCGCGAGAGCTCGAGTGCCGGAGGCGTCGTCATCGCGGCCGGGGCGCAGGTCACGCCGTCGTCCACGCATACGGTCCCCACCAGCCCGCTCCGCACGCCCAGGCGCGTCAGCAAACGGCGCAACAGCCACGCAACGGTCGTCTTCCCGTTGGTCCCGGTCACGCCCAGCACGCTCAGCGACGACGATGGCTCGGCGTAGAACCGCTCGGCGAGTTGCGCGCACGCGAGCGGCACATCGTCGGCCACAAGACGCGCGATCGGCCCCGCGTGGCGCGGGGCTTCGATGACCAGATCCGGATCATCCGAGAGCACCGCGATCGCGCCGCCGGCAATCGCGTCGTCCACGAACGCACGACCGTCCGCCTCCGTACCGGGGCGCGCGACGAACAGCGATCCCGGCATCGCGGTGCGGCTGTCCTCGGTCAGGTCGCAGACACGCCGATCCGCCGCCTCGGGATCGACCAGACGCACGCCGAGCCCCTGGATGAGCTTGGTTAGACGCATGGACTCCTGTTCGATTCAGGCCTGCGGGGCGACTGTGCGATGGTACCGCCAGCGGGCGCCCAGCGCACCACCGGATGTCCGCAACGAGCGCGATCGGGCGCATGGGGACTCCTCGTGGACAACCCGCGGCACGCCGACGCTGTACCCTCGGTACAAACACCCCCTTCGCCCACCACCACCACCGGACCAGCCTGTCCAGGAGGGCCGACGACGATGGATCCCGACGATCAGGTCTGCCTGTGCTTCCGCGTCTCGCTGCGCAAGATCCGCACGTACCTCGAGCGCGAGGACCCGCCGGTCGCCAGCCTGATCTCGGACTGCCTCGATGCCGGCACCGGGTGTCAGTGGTGCGTCCCGTTCCTCAAGCACCTGCACGCCCAGCATGCCGCAGGCAAGCCGGTCGACCTCCGCATCAGCCCCGAGCGGTACGCCAAGGAGCGGCTCAGCTTCCACAAGACGGGCGAACGCGCCATCGACGCCGAGGGCCAGAGCGAGGGTGGGGCTGAGGACACAGGGGCGAACGAGGGCGCCTAGCCGCACTACGAGAGCGCGAAGATCGTCTCCTGGCTCGACTTGTTGTCGTCGATCCGCGCC
>JANQQG010000029.1 GCA_028285065.1 Phycisphaerales bacterium | reverse complement strand
GGCGCGGATCTTGACAATCCGCGACTCTCTTTGACTACGACTCCAAGCTCGGTGAGCGCGGAGATCTCGAAGAGATGCTGGGCGGGGAGGGGTTCTGGGACAACCAGGACAAGGCCAAGCAGGTGGTCGCACGCCTCAAGACCGTCAAGGCGCAGACCGAGCCGCTGACCGCTGTCATCAGCGACTTCGAGGACGCCAAGGTCGCCTTCGAGATGGCCAAGGAAGAGGGCGACGACGAGCTGCTCGTCGAGGCGGACGAGCAGCTGCACGACCTCGTTGCGCGCATGGAGAAGGTCGAGCTCCAGAGCCTCCTCTCCGGCAAGCACGACCACCGAAACTGCTTCATGACCATCAGCGCCGGCGACGGCGGCACCGAGGCCAACGACTGGGCCGAGATGCTCGAGCGCATGTACATCTACTACGTCGAACGGCAAGGCTGGAAGATCGAGGAGCTCGCCAAGACGTACGGCAACGAGGTCGGCATCGACTCCGTCACCTGGCACGTCAAGGGACCCTTCGCATTCGGCTATCTCGCCTGCGAGCGCGGCACGCACCGCCTCGCCCGCGTCTCCCCCTTCAACGCGCAAGGCAAGCGACAGACCAGCTTCGCGACCGTCGACGTCACGCCCGAGTTCGATGAGGTCGACCTCGAGATCCCAGAGACCGAACTCGAGATCACCGCCTTCGCCCGCTCCAGCGGCCCGGGCGGTCAGAACGTCAACAAGGTCGCCTCCGCGATCCGCATGATCCACAAGCCCACGGGCCTGATGGTCGTCGCCAGCACGCACCGCGATCAGCTCCAGAACCGGCGTCAGGCGCTCTCGCTCCTGCAGGCCAAGCTCGAGCAACTGGCCGAAGAAAAGCGCGAGCAGGAGATTGAGGAGGCCGCAGGCGGCAAACTCGAGCACCGCGGCTGGGGCGCGCAGATCCGGTCGTACGTCCTGTACGACAACCGCGTCAAGGACCACCGGACGAACGTCGAGGCGAACCCACAGGGCGTGCTGGACGGTCAGATCGACCAGTTCCTGGATGCGGAGCTGCAGCGCCGGCGCAAGGCGCAGAGCGAGGCGGCAAAGAAGGGGTGAGCCATGACCGGGGGCGGTCGATGAGTGTTGAGCAGACCGGACAGGAGTCCGCGTGGTGTGCACTCAGTGCTTGGCTGGGTGCGGTCGTCGATCGCCTGCGCCGTGACGGGGCGCCGCTCGCGGGCCCCTTCCCCGATGAAGGCGAGGAGGCGGCGCTTGCGGCCGACGCCGAGTCATTCGGCGCCGCGTCGTCATATCTGGCTTTCCCTGGGCCCCTCCCGCGACCGCTGTGGTCTATGTCGATGCCGTCAAGCGTCGAGGCGCTGCTCTGCGAGGTCCATCAGCGCGTGCGCGGCGCTTGCTGGGAAGAGCGGTTCTGGGAGGCCATGGGAACTCTGGTGCCCGGCCCCTGGCCGGAGTCCGTCGCGATGGACCTGGTGCAGCGCGGGCTGTGCCGTTGTCTGCTCGCACACATCGCGAGCTCCGAGGGTGTGTGGTGGGAGCTGGTTGGCGAGTATCCCGAGGCGGCCTACAACCTCGCGATCAACCGCTACACGAACCCCGACGACGCATGGGACCGGGTCGAGGTCGTGCTCAACGAGCGCCCCGACTCCTCTGTGTTTGAAATGCTGGCGCGCGTCGAGGCATCGAGCCAGGACAAGGCCGATCAGCTGGCTCGCTACGTCGCCGCGCATTCGTGAGGCGCTTCACGCCCGTCGCAGCACCCACGTCGCCCCAATCGTCACCGTCGTCAGGATGTCGATCTCGTCCTCCTGCGCGCGCAGGTAGCGTTCGATCGGCTCGCGCAGCTCTGGTCGCCCGGAGATGATCGTCGTGGCCCGCTTGCGGACCGCCGCCATGATGGCCGCGTTCTGGGCGTCGGCCTCGGCGTGCGGCTGGATCCGTTCGCTGACGAGCACGTCCCGGTGCGAAGTCAGGCGGGCGATCGTGGTCGCGTGATCGGCGTAGGTGGAGTACGCGGTAGCCGGTGGGGGAGTGTCGTCGGGCAGGAAGACGTCGTCGATCACGATCAGGCCGCCGGAGCGGACGATCGTGCGCGCGTGCCCAACGGTCCGGGCCGCATCGCCGAGCGCATCGCCGATGCTCGCGCAGATCGCGACATCGAACCGCTCGCTGCCGCCGAGGAGCTCATCGATCGGGCCGACCCGGAAATCACAGAGGTCGGCCACACCCTGAGCTTCGGCGGAGCGCCCTGCTGCCTCGATGAACGCCTCCATCGCGTCGATCCCCACGACGCGGCAGCCGAGTGACTCGGCCAGTGCGATCGAGACAGACCCCTTGCCACAGCCGAGGTCGGCGATCACATGGTCCGCGCCGATGCCGAGCGGCCTCAGCGCATCGACGATCACGCCGGGCTCGCTGCCGAGCGCATCGACGTCCGCCAGCAGCTCGGGGAGCAGCGACAGCACCTCCGGCTGGTCCTCGATGTCCATCGAGCGTGCGACCGACTTCGCGAGCGCCTCATCCATCGTCACAGCCTCGCGAGCAGTTCGTCCTCACGCTGCATCGTCATCCCCGCGTCAAGCGCTCCATCGAGCCCGCGCGTGGACTGGAGCCACGCCAGCGTGTCGCGCGTGCTGTCGGCGATCTGGCGCAGCGTCAGGCCGGCCGCCCTTGCACGCTCGTTGTTGACGGCGCGGAAGCCCGCGTATTCGGGACCGGGAAGCCACAGCGGGAGCTCCTTGTGCTCGACGCCGAGCGACTCGAGCTTGTCCGTGTCGGTCCAGCAGACCTCGGGCGTGTTGCCGTTCGTCGCGGCCCCCGCCTGGATCAACGCCTCACGTGTCAGCGGATCACGCGGCCCCACGGCGTTGTACACCCCCGTGATCGACTCCTCGACCGTGCGCACACAGAACGCGCCGAGGTCCCGCGCGTCGATCAGCTGCATCGCCTCGTCCGGCGGGTTCGGCGCAAGCACCCGCTCGCCCACGGCCCCGCGTTGCATCCAGTACGTCGCGCGGTCCGTGTAGTCCTCCGGCCCGGTGACCAGGCCCGGCCGGACTGTGCAGGTGCGACCCGGTGTGAAGGCGTCCGCGACTTCACGCTCGCAGAGGACCTTCAGACCGCCGTACGTCTCGCCATTGATCTCCTCGACGGTCGGGTCGTCGAGTTCGATCACCGCGCGCTCTTCGTCGATGTCCGGGCGTGAGAAATCGGCGTAGACCGAGACGGTCGAGATGAAGCAGCAGAATGGGACGTGCTCGGTGAGCAGGCGGCTCGAAGCGCGGGCGTGACGTGGGAGGTAGCACGACACGTCGATCACGGCATCCCACCCCACATCGGGCGCGGCCTCCGCCAACGCGCGCAGGCCGGCCCCCTCGTCAGGATCGCGATCGCCGATCAAGTGTGCGGCATCAGGGAAACCGTCCGTGTTCGTCTTGCCGCGATGGAAGACGGTGACGCGATGGTCACGCTCGAGCGCGGCCCGTGTGATGGCCGCGCCGACGAAACGAGTGCCGCCGAGGATGAGGATGTGCATGAGCGATTGTTGGCAGTGGTGTGGCAGGGGGCTCAGGAGAGGAGCCAGATCGCGCCGAGCACCTGGACGACCAGGAGGCCGGTGAGCATGGCGCACGCGATGCTCCAGGTGCGCTCGGCTGTCCGGACCCGCCGGTCCGTCCGCGAGCCCCAGGCACGAATCGGGGTGAGGTGCATGATCAGCAGACCCAATGGCGGGGGCGCGAAGAAGATGACCAGGAGGCCCATGCCGTCGGCATTGGGGATCGTGGCGTGGCCGATCAGGGGCAGGCACGCCGCCCCGATCGCGAGAACCAGGATGATCGTCGTCTCGCGGCGCGTCGAGACGATCCGGGCGTGCGTTGCACGGAGGTCACCAAGCCCGCACTCGGGGCACGCATCGTCGGTGAGTCCGGTGACGTCGTAGTTGCAGTTGGGGCAGCGCACGTCGCACAGCGTACTGACGCGCCTCCGTGCCCTTGCCCGTCAGACCAGCAGCGTCGCCGGCGCTTCGAGGTAGCCCTTGGCCGTGCCGAGGTAGGCCGCTGCCATCGCGCCATCGACGATGCGGTGGTCGCTGGACATGGTCATGGTCATCTCGTAGCCGACCTCGAGGGCGGGCTCGCCCGTCTCCTCGTCGTCGATCACGAACGCCTTGCGGATGGCCTGGCCGACGGCCAGGATCGCGACGTTCGGCGGATTGATGATGGCCGTGAAGTGATCAACGCCCATCATGCCGAGGTTCGACACCGTGAATGTCGTGTCCGCCATCTCCTCGACAGTCAGTCCCTTCTCGCGGGCCTTCTTGGCGAGGTGACGCGTCTCGGCCGAGATCTGGCGGAGCCCCTTGCGGTCCGCGTCGCGGATGGAGGCGACGATGAGCCCGCCGCCGCGCTCCTCGGGCAGGGCGATGGCCATGCCGATGTTGACGTTGCCGTGGATATGCACGGAGGCCTTGGGTCCTTCCTGGACCCACGAGCTGTTGACGTGCGGGTGCTGGTGCATCGCCAGAGCGCACGCACGCATGATGAAGTCGTTGACGAGCAGCTCGAGCCTCAGGGCGTGAAGCTGAGCGTCAACGA
>JANQQG010000024.1 GCA_028285065.1 Phycisphaerales bacterium | reverse complement strand
CGCCATCGAGCGCGAGGGCGACGCCCTCGGAGCCCTCGGCGAAGGACGAGCGGTCCAGCCGCTGTCCCATGACGCGCAGGCCCCGACCGCACAGGCCCGCGTCGGCGTCCTCTCCACGCCCGACTCCGCCGTCAACGTCTTCCTCGACGAACTCGACCGCCAGGGCATCCAGGCCGACAGCGTTGTCAGCCTCTGGCACGCCGCGGCACGCGCCTGGGACCCCGGCGCCGAGGGCGACACGGGGAGTACCTCCACCAGCGAGGCCACCGAGCAACGCGTCGCCGCCACCTCCACCCCCGTCACAGGCGTCGTCATGGTCGACGACCAGGGACGCCTCACGTGGTCCTGGTCACGCGCCGGTGACCTGATCGCCAGCGGGAGCGCCCGCCTGGATTGCCGCGACATGCCGAAGGCCGGCAACGACGCCGACGTCGCCGAACGCCTCAGCGAAAGCGGCCCGATCGAGTCGACCCACGAGGTCCTCGCCGGCGAACAAGACGTCGGACGCGTCGCGCTCGACTGGCTGAGCTGGTCCGTCCAACTCGGCGCGAGCCCCGAACGCGTCGTCTGCGTCGTCGCGCCCAGCGTCGCAGGCTCCAACGGCGATTCCTCGCCCTCCGCAGGCGCACGCGAGTTCGGCGCAACGCTCGGGAAACTCTGGTCCGACGCCACCGTCGATGTCGTCGTCCGACCCGACGTCGTCGGCGCAACGCTCGAGCGCCTCGGGACACGAGCCGCACGCGTCCGCGAGGAGGCGTCCAGCGGAGCACGCTCCTTCGCGGAGCTCAGCCACCGACCCGGCCGCTCCCACAAGGCCTTCTACCGCTGGACCGCGGCCGCACTCGTCGCCCTCGCCCTCCTCATCGCATCGCTCGCCTACCAGCTCAGCGCCGCCACCGGCGACGCGCGAGACAAGGTCGACCAGGCCAAGACAGAACTCGACACACTCAAGAAGAACGCCGCGGAGAAGTACGACCGCGCAATCCGAATCTCGCCCAACCCCACCGCACTGCTCCGCAAGCGACTGGACGAGATGAAGACCGCGGCCGACGACGTGCCGCGCGGCAACCGCGTCGCCAACGAGATCTTCCGCGTCGTCAGCGCGCTCGAAGGCATCGGGCCCGAAGACGACGTCAGGCTCGATCGCATGAGCGTCTCACGCGCCGGCGCCAGGCTCACCGGCGCCGTCAAGTTCCGCCTCCCCGACACCGAGCTCGGCCCCACCCTCGTCGAACGGATCGCCGAGATCGAAGGACACATGGTCTGGACCGGACGCATCACCGGGACAAGCCCATTCGTCACGTTCGTGATCTCCGGCAGCGAGGCAAGCTCCGACGACAAGGAGCGCCCGTGATGAACCCCGACCAGCGACTCGATGACGGGCCCGCACGCATGGCCCTGGCCGCGACCGCCGGCGAGACCGTACGAGCGAACCGCCCGCGCTGGATGATCGTCCTCGGCGCGCTGCTCCTGGGCGCAGCACTGCTCTACCTCGTCGTTGTCGTCTCGGCACGCGGGGGCGTCGCCTCCGACGTGCGCTCCGCCCGCGCCCAGCTCGCCAGCCTCGAGAAGGCGATCGCAGAGATCGAGGCATTCGAACGCGAGCGCGAGACGTTCATCTTCCCAGAGAACCGAAACGTCATCAGCGAACTCACCACGCTGGCACAGATCGCCGGCCTCAACCCCAGCCCGACGTTCAGCGAACGCCAAGAGGTCCGCACCGGCGACGTCGTCAAGCGCATGTACAACGCCAACGTCCGACGCGCCTCCGCAACCGTCCTCTTCGCCTGGCTCCTCGAAGTCGGCGGACCCCAGGGCGTCGACGGCCTGCAGATCAACAACTTCGTCATCACACCAGAGGGCACCCGAGCCGGCGACCCAGTCCTCTGGAACGCAGAGATCAACTTCGAGCGCTGGGAGACCACCGCGCCATGAGCAGCAAAGCCTCAACGACCCCGACCCGTCGCGCCGCCCGCGCCCTCGCCACGCTCGCCTCCGGACTCCTCCTCGCCGGCGCCTGCGCCCTGAGCACCGGGTGCGCCTCCAGCACCGGCCAGAGCAACCAGCCCGGAGAAGACACCGGACCGACCCTCGCCGACCTCGAGGTCCGCATCGCCGAAGCGACCGAGCTCTGGGAGCAGGGCCTCCGCGCCGAGATGGCCGAGGAAGAGGAACTCGCGCTCAACCTCTACCGCCAGTCCGTCCAGGCATTCCAAGGCTGGGGTCCCGCGTGGCACAACCTCGGCGTGATCCACATCCGTCGCGGCGAACGCCTCGAGGCCGTCCAGGCCCTCCTCCGGGCCGCCGACCTCATGCCGACCGACCCGCACCCCGTGCACAACCTCGGCGTGCTCTACGAGCCCTTCGACCCCAGGCGAGCAAAGGAGCGCTACACCGAGGCGCTCGGACGCAACGAGATGTTCCTCCCGTCCCTCCGGCGCATCGTCGTCCTCGACCAGCGCTACCACTGGTGGGACGAGAACTCGGACCAACGTATCCGGACCGGCCTCCTCCTCGAGCAGGACCCCGACTGGATCGCCCTCTTCCAGCGGGCCCAGACCCTGGTCAAGGACGAATCCTGACCGCCCCCGCAGGCGAACCCCACCAGCGCGTGTAGACTTGCCCTGACGCCCGGGGAATCACCCCGATCCGGTGGATGTTGGTCGTGCTGCGCCAAGACCAAGCGCCAAACGCCAACCCCGAGCCCACCAGCACCGACCCCCACGTCCCGCCACACGCGGGACAGTCGATAGCGGAGGAACGAGGGATGACCCTCAACAAGACGCTCAGCGTGCGCATCGCCACCGCAGCCGGACTCGCGCTCGGCTGCGCCCACGCGACCGCACAGGACTCCGTCGCCAACACCCCAGGCCTGCCCGGCGACGCCGTCAGCGCCTACGACACCGGCGCCGCCACCACCCAGCGCCTGCGCTACGTCCTCGACCTCGCGCCCCTCGACACCAGTTGGGGCGGCAAGCTCGCCATCGGGCCCCTCGCAAAGTCCAGCGCGCCCGCGGGGACAGGCGTCTTCGGTCACCTGCTCGGCGCACAGAGCGCAAGCCCCGTCTTCGCCGGCGGCCCGCTCGCCGCCGAGACCTACCCCCTCTGGAACACCCAGGGCCAGGGCATCAACGCAACCGCCAACGACGCACCCGCCGACTCCGTCGCACTCGGCGCGCTCATCGGCCAAACGCTCGGCGCCGGCTTCATGGAGTTCGGCCCGGGCGCCGACGGCGTCTTCGCCACCGGCGATGACACCAACAACATCATCGCGCTCGAAGCCTCCTGGATCGCTCGGCGCGCAAACCGCCTCTACGTCACACGAACCGTCGGCGCAACCAACCGCAGCGCCGCAACCGGCGGGCCCGTCTCCTCCGCCTCCTTCGGACTCGGCGCAGCGGACGCCGCCGGCAACGTCACCTTCTTCGCCGACGGCTACGGCATGACCTCCGGCCTGCGCATCGGCAACAAGCGCTGGTACCGCGTCGATGCCCCCACCCGCAACGACTCGCTCGTCAACCAACTCGCCAACGTCTCCACCGGTGACGCCGGCGCAACCGAGACACTCGCCTCGACCAACATCTCGCTCCTCTCGCCGACCTCGATCCCCGAGGACGTCAACGCCGTCCCGCTCCTGATCGGCACCGACTTCAAGAGCCAGCTCGGCGCGGAGACGATCCCCGGCAGCGCAGCATTCGGCACGAGCCACCTCTCGGGCGGTATCGACGCCACCCGCGGGCCCGTCTCCTACTCCGTCGACACCTTCGCGCCCGTCTCCAACGGGGTCAGCGACGCCGGCATCATCGGCATGCTCGCCAGGCAAGGCGGCGCGACCCGCACACGCTCGATCCTCATCACCGGCGTCGACACAGACGGCGCCGTCGACTCCTCCATCGACATCACACTCCCCGATCTCGCCGCCGACATGGTCGACCCCACCGACGGCTTCCGACCCGCCGACTTCGGACTCGACCAGGCCGAGCACGAGTTCACGAACTACGGCTCGCAGGTCTCCTTCCGCGGAGGCAACGGGCCCGTCGCGCTCGGAACGCTCGCCTCTGGCGACCTCCTCGTCGCCGCAGCAGCCACCATGGGCTCGATCGGACCCGCGACCCCCCAGGGCGACGACACCTACATTGCAGTCGCGCAGCTCGACACCGCCGGCACGCTGCTCGGGTGGACCGTCGCAGCCCACGCACCCGGCTCCGGAGGAAACGGAAAGGCCATCCTCGGCGACTTCGGCGTCGACGGCATCCCAAACACCTCCGACGCAGGCGAAGGCGACGGCTCCATCGACGCGACACCCGTCGGCCGACTCGCCGCGACCAGCGAAGTCTTCGGCCCCGGCACAACCGGACCCTCCATGTCCTCGCCCGCGATGGACCTCAACGGGAACCTCTACTTCACCACCACCGTCGGCCTCAACGGCCCCTCCGGTGAAGAGCTCACCACCGCACTCGTCCGCGCCAACCGCGACGGTGCCGGCGCCTACACGCTCGAACTCCTCATGCGCGTCGGCGACGTGATCGACGGCGAGAACTCCGCCACCAGCTACCGCATCGACTCGCTCGGCCTCGTCGATGGCGACTCGATCGCATCCAACGCCGTCTGGAGCTCGAGCATCAGCCGCAGCGCCATCACCTGGGCCGACCCCGCCGACCACCCGCTCGGCGCACTGCTCGTCAGCGCCCGCATCACCTACGACACCAACGCCGACCAGTCCTTCGACGACCCCGAGCAGGGAGCCGGCACGGAGCCCGACGAGTCGTACAACAGCCTCCTCGTCGTCATGCCGCGCTTCCCCCGGGGCGACGTCAACCGAGACCAGGGCTTCAACGACCAGGACTTCTTCGACTTCGTCAACGACTTCTTCGGCGGAGGCTTCGACTACAACTCCGACGGCAACGCCAACGACCAAGACTTCTTCGACTTCGTCAACGACTTCTTCAACCCCTGATTCAGCCTGCGAGCTTCAGGGTCGGCGACCAGTTGAACAGCGGCATCAGGTCCACCAGCAGGCGCTTGTGCCAGAGACTGATCGGACCCGGAAGATCTGTCGCAGTCACGAACTGCACCTGAGTCTCGGCCAGTGATGGCTGCCAAGTCCTAAGCGTTCGCGCGAGCCCATCGCCGAAGGCTGGATCAGCAACTCGCTGCGCCGCGACGTGCAGGTCTGAGAATCGATTGACGAACAACGACGCGCTCGGCGCCAAGACCATCAGGATTCCTGCCTCGGGTGGTGCATCATCTACTGCCACGTGGTCCAGCGGGCCTATCGGAACGAGTTCCTCTTCGATCTCTTTCGAGTTCACCTCGTGGAACAGTGACTGCTCCTCCGTTGTAAGTGGCCTGTCCTTCCTGATCTGCAGAGCGCACACCCGATACTCGACTGGAGATCCACCCGGCGAGATCTCCCGAGCGAGTCTCTCGAACTCCTCACCGATCTCGACATCAGCCAGAATGTCGTCAACCGATGCCCCGTTTCGCATGCGAATCCGCACCGCGGCGTACTCCACGCCCATCCCAAGGCGATCCAGGAGACCCGGGTGCCTGGGAATGCGAGTGGTTCGCTTGAAGGGCCCGCCACCGGCCTTCTTGCGCAACCGAAGCAACCGCCTGTTGATCGCCGCAGGCGCCTTCGTCAGCCCGACTTCGCGACAAGCACCCGTGAACCTCCGCGCGAGCACCGGGTCCGCAAGGAACCGATCCACGGCAAGTCCATCTCGCATGTGCTCAAAGCACTTCCGCAGTACTTCGTCGTCCGAGTCGCTGAATTCAACATCTGGCACTATCGCTGGGCGGTTGGCAAGGGCTGATGCCGCCACTTGGAGCTTGCCCAGGTCCCCAAAGACCGGCTGGGTGCCCCCGTCCTGAAACACCCCTCCTAGGTATCTCGCCAGTGCGTATGGGTTGAGCGGGGGGCGTGGCATTACGTCAGAGATACCACCGATACGTGTTGATGACGAGCATGACGCACTCTTGCTTCGTGTCCTTCTTCATACGGAGTATGAACTTGCGCAGTTTGGTCAGGTAGTCACTGTTCTCTATTCGGTCTCTGTCAGTATAGGATTCAACCGCGACTGGATTGTCCCAGAGAATCTCACCCGTCTCATCGGACATGTAGCTGCCCTTGAGCGCCTGCAACGCAGTACCCCCGCCCCACAGTTCTGCGAAGAGTTCCAAGGCGGCATCTGCCCATTGTGACTGCCGCCCCGTTGGAAGCGGCTTGTTGTCCTTCTCATGGCTCGGGACTAGCAGGATGACGAGGTCATGGCCATCGCCCGCCTTCAGCGTTGCGATGATCTCCGCATCAGTGGGGGCTGCCATCGGATCATTCTGCCAACGTCAATCCTCGAGTGTCACTGAACCACCTACCTAGGTGGTCGGACCAGCGACCGATCCCCCACCAGCGCGCGCACGCACCGCTCCAGCTCATCCGTCAGCCGCTCCATCGCCACGTGCAGGTTCGCCATGAACTGCTCGCCCGTCGGCGCAGGGTGATCCACGAGATCCGTGATCGCCTTCAGCGACACCAGCTCCACCCCCGCAAGCTTCGCCACCCACGCGATCGCCGCGCCCTCCATGTCCTTGGCCGCGGCTCCGGTGCGACCCATCTCCATCAGATCGCTCGCAGGCGCGTCCAGCGACGCACCCGTCGACACCACACCGGTCGGGAGCCCGAGGTGGTCCGCGAGCCGCGACACGTCGGCCGTTGTGTACCCGCCGCGCCCGTACGCCTCGAAGTCCCCCAGCGGGATCCGCCGGTCGTGATACCAGAACGGCCCACCCGACAGAATCACATCCCCCACCGCCTGACCGCGCGCCTCGAACCCACCCGCGGCTCCAGCGTTCACGATCAACCCCGCGCCCAGTTCGTCCACCGCCGCCCGTGCCCCGAGCGTCGCCCCCTCCGGTCCGATGCAGTCCACACCCGTCGCCGGATCGACGCCCAACAGCACCAGCGCAACACGCTCGCCATCAATAACCCCCTCGTACAACCGCATCGGCAGCCACGACGCCCACGGGCGCGCCTCCACCTGCACAAGCCCAAGACGCCCGATGATCCCACGCGCCTCATCGCGCATCGCCATCAAGAGCACGATCGGTCCGTCACCAGCCATCAGAGCAGCTGCGCGGCAAGCGACGCCAGCGACGAACGCTCGCTCTTGGTCAGCGTCACGTGACCGACCAGCCCGTTGCCCTTCATCTTCTCGACCGTGTACGACAGGCCGTTCGACGCAGAGTCCAGGTACGGGTTGTCGATCTGCTGCACGTCGCCAGTCAGGATCACCTTCGTCCCCTCACCGACGCGGCTGACGATCGTCTTCACCTCGTGCGGCGTCAGGTTCTGCGCCTCGTCCACGATCATGAACTGGTGCGGGATCGATCGCCCTCGGATGTACGTCAGCGGCTCGAGCACCAGCTTCCCATCAGCCACCAGCTTGCGCACACGCTGCTCGGTCGTGAACGACTCCGGCGTCTGCAAGGGAGACCCACGCGTCGACAGCAAGTACGACAGGTTGTCGAAGATCGGCTGCATCCACGCGCCGAGCTTCTCGTCCTTGTCACCAGGCAGGTACCCGATGTCGCGCCCCATCGGCATGATCGGACGCGCAACCAGCAGCTTGTCGTACCGCTCCTCGCTGAACACCTTCGCCATGCCGGCAGCCACCGCGAGCAACGTCTTGCCCGTGCCCGCTGCCCCGAGCAAGGTGATCATCTTCACCTCGTCATCCAACAACAGATCGAGCGCCATCGTCTGCTGAACGTTCCGCGCCATGATCCCGAACACCGGCTTGCGCGGCCCCGTCACCGGGATCAAATGGTCCGTGTCCGCCAAGCGGCGCGCAAGCCCCGAGTGGTGCTCGTCCTCGTCGTCCTGCAGCACCAGGTACTCGTTCGCCAACACCTCGCGCTCGACCGTCGACCCATCCGGCTTCTCATCGACCAGCGCATCCGCCACGCGGTCCATGTGCAGCATCCGCTCCGCGTACAGCTCGTCGATCGAATCACCCGAGATCGTCAGCTCGTGGTACCCCGTGTACAGCCGGTCCGCGTCGACCTTCTGGTTCTCGAAGTCCTCCGTCCGGATCCCCAGCGAGTCGCTCTTGATCCGGGCGTTGAGGTCCTTCGAGACGAACACGGCCCGCTCGTCGCGCTCGTGCAGCGCCCACGCCACCGCGATGATCGCGTTGTCCGGCGTGTCCTCGCGCAGAACCGCGGGCCTGTCCCCGCCAGCGAAGATGTCGATGCGCACCGAACCCGTCGGACCGCTCGAACGCCGGATCGGCTCGCCGTCGCCGTTGTCGCCCCACGGCACACCCTCGATGAGCCGCCCGCGCGTGCGCAATCGATCCAGGTGCCGGATGCACTGACGCGCGTTGCGCCCGATGTCATCGTTCTGCCGCTTGAGCTTGTCGAGCTCCTCGACGACGGTGAACGGGACCACCACCTCGTGCTCCTGAAACACGAACAGCGCGTTGGGGTTGTGCAGCAGGACGTTCGTGTCGAGCACGAAGTGCTTGTGCTGCTTGGCAGGCGTGCCCCCCTTGGCCGCTTGCGTCGCCTTGGCAGGCGTCGAACGAGTCCGCGAGGTCTTCTTCGCGCCGGAGGCGGTTCTGCTCATCAGGGCCATTCTCTCCTTCGCTCAAAGAGCGACACGCAGGATACCGGATCGCACACCCGCTCATCCGAACGACAAACACGCCCGGCCCCATCACCCCGCCCCATCAACCAAGACTC
>JANQQG010000012.1 GCA_028285065.1 Phycisphaerales bacterium | reverse complement strand
CCTGGATGCTCACGAATGTCTCGCTGATCGGGAGCACATCGACCTTGCGCGCGCCGTCATCCGATGCGTCCTCGAGGATGGGCAGCTCGCTCATGAAGGCGCCCCGTCTGCGTACGTTGTCGGGTCGGGGACACCCGCATCACGGAACCCGCGTACGCGCAGGAGGCACGAGTCGCAGCGACCGCAGGCGAGTGGCGTTCCGTCGCCCTCGACCGGGTCGTAGCACGAGTGTGTCAGCGCAAGGTCCACGCCGAGTTCGTGCGCCCTGCGGATGATCTCGGCCTTGGTCAGGTCGACGAGCGGTGTCTCGATGCGGATGGGTGCGTCGTGCTCTGCGCCGACGGTCGTCCCGAGAGCCGCGGCCTGCTCGAAGGCGCGGATGAACTTCGCGCGGCAATCGGGGTAGCCGGAGTAGTCGATTGCGTTGACGCCGATCCAGACGCTTGGGGCCCCGAGCGACTCGGCCCAGCCGATCGCAACGCTCAGGAAGACCATGTTGCGTGCCGGGACGTACGTCGCGGGTACACCGTCCTCGATCGCGTCGGCGCTGTCGTGCTTGGGCACGTCGATGGCGTCATCGGTCAGGGCGCTCCCGCCGAGCGAGCGCAGGTCCATCTGCACGACCTCGTGACGGACGACGCCGAGCGAGGCCGCGACCGCGCCGGCGGCCTCGAGCTCATGCCGATGGCGCTGCCCGTAGTCGAAGCTGATCGCGTAGCAGTCGTGTCCGTCTGCATGCGCCCACCCCAGCGCTGTGGCGCTGTCGAGTCCGCCGCTCAGAAGTACGACCGCCTTGTCGGGCATGCCCGGAGTCTAGTTCGCTTCAGAACCCAAGCCTCGACAGCACGCCCGAGACCTGAGCAACGTAGCTGCCTCCGAACAGCCGCGCGTGGACCAGAAGCGGGAACAGCAGGTAGACGTCGCGCCTGGTGCGCCAGAAGCCCTCCGGGTCCGGCCAGGGGTCATCCGCCTCGGCGCGGGCCTCGGTGTAGCGCCGGAAGAAGGCGTCGCCGAAGGTGCCGAAGAGTGTGATGAAGGCGAGCTCGAACTCGGGGTCGGCGTAGCTGATGGCGGGGTCGATCAGGGCCGTGATCTTCCCGTTGAGCGCGAGGACGTTGCCGGACCAGACGTCGCCGTGGATGAGGCGTCCGCCACCGGGTCCGCCGGGGTCGTCAGGGACGAAGTCGTGCAGTCGGTCGGCGAGCGCGCGCACGCGAGTGACCAGTGCCCTATCGATCCTGCCGGCGCGCTGTGCTTGCTCGGCCATCAGGACCAGGCGCTGTTCCCCGTGGAACACCGTCCACGAGTCGGTCCAGTTGTTGGTCTGCGTGAGCCCACCGATGAGTGTGTCCCAGCCGAGGCCGTAGGCGGCGCGCCCTTCGGCATCGTGCGCGCTGACGCTGTGCAGGCGCGCGAGCACATCCGCGGCATCGTGCTCCGCGTCGCCGGGTCCGCTCTCGACGTAGCTCATCACGAGCAGGTCGGGCGCGTCGTGTAGTACCTGCGGCGTCGGCACGTGCCCGACTTCGGCGAGGTAGCGGATCATCCGGCCCTCGACGTCGAGCTTGGCGTCGGCGCTGCCGGTCTTTGCGACGAGACGGGTCTCGTCGTCAAGCTCGACGAGCGAAACGTCGCCGACGCAGCCGCCGGAGAGCGCGCGTGTGCGCACGACTGTGCGTCCGTCGTTGAGCGCGTGCGCGATCCGGTCGCTGAGCGATGCTCCCATCGGGGCAGCATCGGGGATGAGCCCGGTGGTGACAAGTCAGGCGTCGGTGGGCCTAGGCGGCGCGGCGCGTCTCGGCCGTGCGGCAGAGGCCGACGAGCTTGAGGGCTTCGCTCTTGGTTGCCCCGGCGTCCTCGCGTGCCATGGCCCGGCGGAGCTGGGAGGCCTGATCGCCGATCCTGGTGAACCCGAGCGCGGGCGCGGCGCCCATGAGCTGCGCGCTGATGGTGCCGAGGGCCTCGAGGTTCCCCGACTCGGCGCCCTCCTCGAGCTGCTTGGCGAGGTTGCCGAGCTCGGCGAGGAAGTCGGGGATCAGCTGCGCGTTGGGGTGGTCAGGGCTGAGTTCGCTGGCGGTTCCGTGGTGGACGAGGTCTTCGGTGGCGAAGAACTCGGTGATCGCGCGGAGGAGCAGGTTTGGGTCCACGGGCTTGGTGATCACGGCGTTGGCGCCGCAGGACGAGCATTTGAAACGGACGAGCTCCGAGTCCTCGATGGTGAGCAGGATCGCGGGCGCGTGCATGCCTTGCTCTCGGAGCTTGCTGATCAGGTCGGGCCCCTCCATGTCCGGGAGGTGGTACGACGCGATGAGCAGGTCCACGTCAGGGCCGACGCGTGCGAGGGCTTCATCGCCGGATTCGACGCAGGTGACGCCGAGCTCCGTTCCGTCCAGGTGCTGGCGCAGCAGACGCCGGTCGACCTCCGAGCCTTCGACGTACATCACCGAGCCCGAGAGCTCGGACGGTTCGACGCGCTCGACCGAGTACCAGTCGCTGCCGAGATCCAGGTCGAGCACCTCGCGCAGATCGATCGGGTCCTCGAACTCGATCCCGACCTCGTGCACGATGCCGCGACGGTGGCGGCAGCGGCGGACGACGCCCGCGACGCGCTTGTGCTTCCCTGCGCGACCCGGCAGGTAGACCATGCACTCCGTGTCCAGGTGCAGGTAGGCGTTGTGCAGGATCCCGACGCCGCCTGCGGAGAGATCGCGGCACGCAACGATGAGGGTCGTGACCTGCCCGCCGGGGTGGCGGAGCTGGATCGGGACGCGCGGGATGCGGACGTCGCGGCGCTTGTGCCGGCGCTGCGCATCGGCGACGCCGGGATCGCCTTCCGAGCCCAGTTCCTCGCAGAGTGCTTCCAGGTCGCGACGTCCCAGCCCGACGGAGTTTGGCCGGCCCGATTCCTCGGCCATCGACCCACGGCGGAAGCCGCCCTTGCCGCGAGATGCCTGGTGGTTGTTGCCGGCCATGATCGTGCCTCTCCGAACTGACCCCTGCTTGTCGGGCATCATCGGCGGAGCGGGATACCGGCCCAAACAGGGGGGTTCAATCGGGCATTTCCATGGGTCGAGGGGATGCCGCAGGCGGTGCGCGCGGCACACCCGGCCCGCTTCTCGGACGGGATGGGGCTGCAGCGCGATCGGGTAGGGATCGCCTAGAACGCGGACCTAGACGTCCAGGTTCTTGACCTCGAGTGCGTGCTCTTCGATGAAGCGGCGCCTCGGCTCGACCTGCTCGCCCATGAGCACGCTGAACAGGTAGTCCGCCTCGTTGGACGCCTGGTCCAGCGTGACCTTCATCAGCGTGCGGCGCGACGGGTCCATCGTGGTGTCCCAGAGCTGCTCGGCGTCCATCTCGCCCAGCCCCTTGAATCGCTTGATCTCGACGCCGCGACGACCGAGGTCTTCGAGCGTCTTGAGGATGCCGGGGATGTTGGCGACCTCGAGCAGCTTGCCGGTCGGCGCGGCGGTGGCTTCGTCGGAGTCGTCTTCGGCGTCCGCGTCTGGTGTGTCGTCTGCGGCTTGCGCGCTCGCGGAGAGTTCCCAGGCGTACTTCGTCGGCAGGCGCTCACCCGTGACGGACTCTTCCTGGACGAGGCCCCAGTCCTCGATGGCGAGTCCGGCGTTTGCGAGCTGCTCGAAGATCTTCTCGAGCTCGCGCGTCTCGTGCATCAGGCGCATCGAGACGGTGACGTGGCGCGGGGTCTCGGGCTCGGCGGGCTTGGGCGCGCCGTTGTCGGCGCCTGCGGCCGAGAGCTCGGCGGGCGTTTCCTCGATGCCGTTCTCGTCGAACTCGGCGATCTTGAGTCCGTGCGAATCGGCGATGGCGCGTGCCTGCTGCTCGCTCCAGGCGAAGGAGGCGCCGCCGGTCCAGACGAGGCGGTGCGTGGGGAGTCTTCCTTCGTCGCCGGCTTCGCGTGCGAGGTCGCTGTGGCGTGACTCGAGGAGTTCGGCGAAGGTGATGCCGCGGCGCTCGGCGACGCCGACGAGTTCCTCGAGGCGGCGGAGCGTGCGCACGAGTCGCTCGAGCTCGGCGCCTTCGATGCGTGTGCGCACGGTCGGCTCGCCGACGACGGCGCCGGTGCCTTCGTCGACGGCGCCCTCGGCGTCGCGGACGAGCAGGACGGCCTTCTCGAGCCCGCGGGTCGCGAGGATGCTCGCGAGCTCGGAGTCGCGCACGACGTACTTGTACTTCTTGTTCTTGCCGGGTCCCCAGGCGAGCTGGTAGAGCGGCGGCTGGGCGATGTAGATCCTGCCGCGCTTGATCAGCTCGGGCATCTGGCGGAAGAAGAACGTGAGCAGGAGCGTGCGGATGTGGCTCCCGTCGACGTCGGCGTCGGTCATGATGACGACGCGCCCGTAGCGGAGCTTGGTGGCGTCGAAGTCGGCGCCGATCCCGCACTTGAGTGCGCTGATGAGCGTTCGGATCTCCTCGAAGCCGAGGACCTTGTCGATGCGGGCCTTCTCGACGTTGAGCAGCTTGCCTCGGAGCGGGAGGATGGCCTGCGTCTCGACGTCGCGTCCCTGCGTGGCGCTCCCGCCTGCGGAGTCACCCTCGACGAGGAACAGCTCGGATCGGTCGACGTCCTTGGTCTTGCAGTCGCGGAGCTTGTGCGGCATCGACCCGGAGTCGAGCGCGCTCTTGCGGCGGGTCAACTCGCGTGCCTTGCGCGCCGCCTCGCGCGCCTGAGCGGCGACGATGCCCTTGAGGCAGAGGCGTTTGGCCTCGCCGGGGTGCTCTTCGAGCCAGGTGTCGAGGCTCTCGCTGACGGCGCCGGCGACGTAGCCCTCGATCTCCGGGTTGAGGAGCTTCTCCTTGGGCTGGTTGTTGAACGTCGGGTCGGGGAGCTTGACGCTGATGATCGCGACGAGGCCTTCGCGGAGGTCGTCACCGGTGGGGACGGGGTCCTTCTCCTTGAGGATCCCGTTCTTGCGTGCGTAGGCGTTGAGTGTGCGCGTCAGCGCGACCTTGAAGCCCTGCGCGTGCGTGCCGCCGTCCACGTTCTTGATGTTGTTCGCGAACGTGAGGATGTTCTCGTTGTACCCGTCGTGGTACTGCATGGCGACCTCACAGATCAGGTCGCCCTCGCTCTTGATCACGTGCACGGGTGCGCTGACGGCGTGCTTGCCTTCCATCAGGTGCTGCACGTACTCGAGCAGCCCGTTCTCGGCGCAGAAGGACTCGGATCGGATCTTGCCGTCGGGGCCGACGCGTTCGTCCTTGAGCTTGATGTTCACGCCGGGGTTGAGGAAGGAGAGCTCGCGCATGCGGCTGGCGAGGATGGAGTAGTCGAAGGTCGTGTCGTCGAAGATCTCCTCATCGGGCATGAAGGTGACCTTCGTGCCGCTGGCGCTGTCGTCACCCTCGGGGATGGAGCCGACCTCGCTGATTGGGCTGGAGACGACGCCTCGCTCGAATGTCATCGAGTGGATGGTTCCATCGCGGTACACCTCTGCCTCGAGCCACGAGGAGAGTGCGTTGACGCAGGAGACGCCGACGCCGTGCAGGCCACCGGAGACCTTGTAGGCGGAGCCTTCCTGCTGGAACTTGCCGCCGGCGTGGAGCTTGGTGAGGACGACCTCGAGTGCGGGCTTTCCGTCGAGGGTTGGGTCGTCGTGCTTGATGGGGTCGACGGGGATTCCGCGCCCGTTGTCGACGACCATGCACGAGCCGTCGGCCTGGATGGTGACGCCGACGGTGTCGGCGAATCCGGCCATGGCTTCGTCGATGGAGTTGTCGACGACTTCGTAGACGAGGTGGTGGAGCGGTCCGAGACCGGTGCCGCCGATGTACATGCCCGGGCGTTTGCGGACGGCCTCGAGTCCCTCGAGGACCTTGATGGCGTCGGACCCGTACTCCCCATTCGCCTTGGGGGGCTGAGCGGAGGGAGAGGGTGGGGTTGGGCTGGTGTCGTCGGCCAAGGTGCCTGCTTCCGGGGCTTGGGTGCGGGAGAACGGGGCCGTCCGAGCGTGCCCGTTTGGGTGCCGGATCGGGGCCGTCCGTCAGGCGTGCGGAAGGGGCGTTTTGGCCCTGTGGCGCAGGCGAGAATCGGACCCGGAACTATAGGCGGATCGGGCCTCAAAGACGCTCTTTGGAGGGGTCCGAAAGGGGGGTGTTTTGGCCCCGTTCAGCGCCCAGTCTGGCGTCCAGAATCGGGGTCGACCTCGCGGGCGTTCTGGGCCGGCCGGGGGCTGTCTTGCCTGCCTACTCGACGATGTACACGAACGAGTCGGAGCCGGCGAACAGCTCGTAGACGAGCTCGACGTCGGGTGCCAGCAGACGGACGCAGCCCATCGAACGCTCCTGGCCGATCGAGTCGGGCTCGACGGTCCCGTGGATGCCCATGCCGCTGGTGGTCTTGGTCGAGTCGTCGATGCCGACGAGTCCGAGCCATCGCTCACCGATGGGGTTCTTGGGGTCGTCGGGCTTGAAGCGTTCGTTGGTGCGCGGGTTGGTCCATCCCGGGTTGACCAGGCGCGAGCGCCCGTTGACGCGGAATGTGCCCGTCGGCGTCAGCCCGTACTCGCCGAGGCCGACCGGGAACGAGCGCACGTACACCCAGCCGGGGTGGATCGCGTCGTCCATCTGATCGATCACCTCGCCGGAGCGCGGCGTGTTGGGCGTCGGGCCCGCGTAGACGTCCAGGCGGAAGTCGCTCTTGTCGACGACTGCGTGGAACGGCCCGCGGATTACCTTGAGCGTCTGGCCCACGCGGATGCGCTCGGGACGCACCGCGTTGACGCGTGCGAGCAGGCGGTAGTCCACCATCAGCTGTTCACGCTTGACGATCGTCGAGAGGTAGTCGCCGGACTTGACCTGGTAGGTCGACTGCAGCGGGTCCTCGGCGAAGACCTGCGGCGTGAACAGGAGCGTCTGGTTGATGTCCGTCAGCCACTGGCGGATCCCCTGTCGATCCGTGGAGGTCAGCCGGTCGTCGTGGAGCAGGTCGTTGAGCACGGTGCGCGCCTGGACGAACCGGCGCTCCGTGGTCAGCAGCTCGGCCTGCTCGAGGCGCGCCTCGATGTCCGACGCCAGCGCGGGCGGTCCGGGGGGGGTCGTGCTCGGGACGACCGGATCCGGATCGGTCGTCTCGGTGTCGTTCAGCGGCTCGCGGATGGGGGCCTCGGTGTCGGCGCCGGAGGGGTTGTTGTCGCCGACGATGGGCTCGGTGGTCTCGGTTCCGGCGGGCTGGCCGGTGATCAGGGTCGGCGGCTCGGCGGGCCGGGGGGTGACGTCGCGCTCGCGGCGCTCGTCGTTGGTCCGGTTGTCGGTGACGGCGACGAATGGCGGGGCGCCTCCCTCGGGAGCGCCGCCGCTGCTGGCGACATCGGTTCCGTTGGTGCTGTCGGTCGGTCCATCGCCGCCGCGGGTGACCATCCAGACGATCCCGACGCCGAGCGCGAGGACGACGAGCCCTCCGATGATCCGCTTGTTGCGTCGCGAACGACGGCGCGAGTTGCTGCCGGTGTAGCCGCCGCGGCTGGAGAGGCTGCGGGTGCGTGCGGACTGGGAGGCGAGTGCCATCGCGAACTCCGTTTGCGTGGACGTGCGGTGGGGCGAAGCGGGGGGAGCGGTTGGGCGCGTCGCGATCCGGCGCGCGCACGAGGCGTCGAAGGACTGGGACGACGAAGGTGGTGGGGAGTGGTGGGGAGGGAGGGTGGGGGTGGGGGGACTTAGTCGGGTCGGCGGTTGGGGGTTCGGAGGATCGAAGTTTCCGTGATGATCGCATCAACGGGCACATCGTGCGCGTTGGCGGGCACACGCCCGACGAGTTGCGCCCCGAGCGCGATGCCGTAGACCGGCGCCGGGGTGGTCAGAAGGAAGCGATCATAGAAACCCGCGCCGCGTCCGAGGCGGCGCCCGTCGGCGTCGAATGCGAGGCCGGGTACGAGTACGCCATCGAGGTTGCGGGCTTCAACGAGTGCGCACGTTGGGTTGGGTTCCGTCAGGCTGATCGAGTCGTGGGTGACAGTGCGCATGTCGCGTTGGTGGTCTTCGACGAGGCGCGCCTCGATCGCGCGGTCGTCCCAACGTGTTGCGGGGAAGGCGGTTCGGACGCCGCGGGCGCGGAGCGCCTCCGCGAGTGGGAGCAGGTCGATCTCGTGGCGTCCCGGGAGTGGGGCGAAGAGGAGGACGGTTGCGCCGGGCTCGTTCAGGGGGGCCTCGGCGAGTGCGAGGTCGCGGATCGCGAGCGATGCGGCCGTCAGGTCGGCGGGGGGCGTCCCGGCGAGAAGTGCTCGCATCTCCTTGCGCAGCAGTTGCTTGGAGTGATCGATCTCTGTCATGGATCCTGCTCCGCTTCGCCCTCCTCGGCGAAGGCGTCCCACCCGCAGTTGGCGCAGGGCTCAGAGTAATCCCCCTCGATGTCGTGCCCGCAGGATGGGCAGAAGCGGTCGGCGTGGCGGAGCCGCCTCAGGGCGTCGAGGTCTCGCTTGAAGACGATCGCGAGCCCCACCAGGATCACGAAGACGACGGGGAGTGCGATGGCGGGGTACTGCTGGCCGATCGGGACCATCAGGGTGATGCCGATCACCATCAGGAGCAGCTTCCCGTAGGGCGGGGGGCGTCGCTTGTATGGACGCTCCTCGGCGGGAATGTGGGAGCCGGGGCCTGTGGAGTGCTCGTGCGGGGCTTGTGGATGATCGGCGGGGTGGGGTGGGTCGGTCACGCCGGATTGTGGGCGCGCCGCGCGGGCGGGGCGCGGTCGCCGCATTCGGGGCACCCCGTGCCTCTCGGCACGCCAGCCAGGTTGTAGCCGCAGCGGGTGCAGCTTCCGTGGGCACCGCGGAGTCGGCGTCTGATTTGCCACAGCAGGAGGGCTGCGGCCCCCCAGGCGCCCGCCCACAAGAGTGTGTTGGCCATCGCGCCTGGCCAGTAGGGGCGGATGGGTGGCTTGCCCGTGAAGACGAAGGGCGTGTACGCGGGTGGGGGCGTCATGCCGGGCGCGATGTCGGAGACGAACATCTGGTCGGAGCGGCTCTGTGTGTACGCGACGAAGGGGACGCCGACGCCGACGGTGGCCGTGACCGCGTACGGGTGGGGCGCGGGCTTGCTGCGCGCCCACGGGACGGTTTTGTGCGGGCCGGGGCCGGGGCGTCGGGTGACGGGCGGTTCCCACTCGCTGAGCAGGTCGAACTCGAAGACCGCCACCCGGCGCACGAACGGGCCGATGCGCGCGGTGCGCACGCTTTTGTTCTCCAGGGTCGTGTGCCACACCGCGTTCGGACCGGCGGGAGCCGTGAAGTGGCGGGGCGTCGCGCGGGCGGCGAGCCACGCGAGGGCGAGGGTGGTCGCGGCGCCGAGCGCGAGCGCGAGGATGATCATGGTGGGCGCGTGGCGGAGGTTCATGTCGCGGCACGTGTGCGTGCGGGGACGCGCCGGCCGCACTCGGGGCAGGTCACGGTGCCGCTCGACTCGTCGCGCGCGACACCGCTGAGGTCGTAACGGCATCGGATACAGCGCCCTCGCAGTATCCGCAGGCGCTGGCGTCCGGCGCCGAGACCGAAGAGCAGGGCGGCGAAGACGAGTGTCCAGGCGAGGAGGCTGCCGATGAGGCCGGGCCAGTAGGGACGGAGCGGGATCGCGCAGCGTTCGCTCCCGAGGGTGACGACCTTTGCTGGTTGGAGTGGGCCCAGCGAGGACTGGAACATCGACTGGGATCGGTTCATCGTGAAGGTGACGAATGGGAACCCCGCGCCGATCGTCGTTGTGTGCGTCGGTGTGTCGGTTGGTGGCGTGGGCGCCCAGCGCGGCGGCGGGAACTCGCCTTCGAGCATCGTGACGGTGCTGGGTACCCGGGTGGATACGCGCATTGCTTCCCATTCGAACGTGACGACCGCGCGCACGAAGGGCGTGAACTCGCTGCGGCTGACGGTCATGCCGCCCGGGGCGCCGTGCCAGCGATCGTTGGATGGCGGGTGCCCCGGCTTGGCGCTGACCCCATCGAACGTGATCGCCGTGGGGATCCATGCGAATCCGAGCGTTGTCGCGGCGCCGAGAACGAGCGCGGCGGCAAGGCGTCGGAGCGGGGGTCGCATCATGAGTCGGTTGCCAGCGCATGTTTGGGCTTGGGCGCGGTGCCGCACTCGGGGCATGGTCCGTCGGCCAGCCCGTCGCGGCTGTACCCGCACTCCGGGCATTTCCCTCGACGGGTCCGGCGCCAGGCGGCGCGGATCACGAGGAACGGGCCCAGCCACGCGCCGGTCCAGATCGCGGTGTTGGCGAGCAGTCCGGGCCAGTACGCACCGATCGGAATCGCGTAGTTCGTGCCGGCGATGCTGACGAGGCGCGCGTCGTCGTACGTCGGCCACGCGCTCATGGTGGTCGGGGCGATCCACGAGGCGGTGAACGAGACGAATGGGAAGCCGGCGCCGATGTTCGACGTTTCGATGGAGCCGGGATCGTCCAGCATCGGGTCGTCTGGTTCGAGGTCGGTGGGGTGTCTGGTCCAGGCGGGGCGACGCTCGACCGGTAGGCTCTGGTCTGGGGTCCGCGCCGAGAGCAGGACTTCTCGGAAGAAGCGGTTCTTGACGGCGCGTTGCACGTGCAGGGCGTCGGGCGTCTGCGCTTCGTGGGAGATCTCGGTTGCTTCCCAGTACGGGCCCAGCATGGCTGTGGCCTTGGTGTTCGTCGCGAGGGCCGCGGGGATCCAGGCGAAGCCGAGCGTGGTCAGCGCGCCGAGTGCGAGCGAGATGCACGCGAAGATGAGAAGACGGAGGCGGCTCATCGGGGGAGTGTCCTCTTCGTGGTGCCGAGCATGCCCAAGCATGACCGAGAGATCGTTCGTGTCGACCCCCTTGCCGGGCATGGTTACGTTAGCGTGACACGTTCAGAGGCAGTTCAGTCAGACTGGTGTGTCTGTTGCGCGGCCGCGATGTTTGGCGGGACCTGCATGCCGCACTCCGGGCAGGTGTCGCTGGCGCCCTCGCTCATGTGTCCGCTGAGGTCGTAGCCGCAGCGGATGCACCTGCGTGTGCGCTCCGAGTCGCGTAGGCGTGCGCGCACCATGGACCGGTTGATCCAGGCGAAGCCGCTGCTGAGGGCGAGGAAGGCGGCGCCGAGCGCGACGGTGTCGACGGCGAGCCCGAGGAAGACCGGGCGCGTTGTGCTGACGCGGTCTGCCCAGTCCATGTGCATGCTCTTCGGTGGAGGTCGGCTCCAGCCGGGCTCGAACGTTGACTCATCGAGCCCGTGCGCCCAGGCGGTCATCGGCCAGCCGCACCCGATGATGGTGACGGCTTCTGCGTCGCTTGCGCCGCGGAGGT
>JANQQG010000149.1 GCA_028285065.1 Phycisphaerales bacterium | reverse complement strand
GTACAAGGAGGACCGACCACGAGCGCGCAACCCGCAACGGACGCCCGTGGGCCCGGCGCCAGCTTCCGGCGCAAGATGTTCGCGCGCATGATGGCGCGCGGCGCCAAGAAGTACGACGCCTTCATCGATCAACGCAAGCGCAAACTGCTCGGCTCTCTTCGCGGCACCGTAGTTGAAGTCGGCGCGGGCGCGGGCGCCAACCTGCCCATGCTCCCGACCGGCATCCGCTGGATCGGCATCGAACCCAACCACCACTTTGAAGAGCACATTCGCGCGAAGGCCCGTGACACCGGCCACGAGGACATCGACGTGCGCATTGCGCTCGGCCAGGACACCGGTCTGCCGGATGACAGCGCCGATGCCGTGGTGATCACGCTCGTGCTCTGCTCGGTTCCGGACGCGCCGGCGGTGCTCGCCGAGGTACGTCGTATCCTCAAGCCCGGCGGTCGGTTCGTCTTCATCGAACACGTGATCGCGGAGCCCAAGACGATGCTCCGGCTCATCCAGCGGATCGTGCGCCGGCCCTGGCGATGGATCGGGGATGGGTGCGACGTTTGCCGTGATACCGAGGGGGTGATCCGAGACGCCGGGTTCGAGGGTCTCGAACTCGATCGGTTCCGTGCCCCCGCACTCTGGGCCAGCCCGCACATCGCGGGGACCGCGACGAACCCCGCCTGAGCACCGAACCGGAGCTTCCCATCTCCCTGGGCCTCAGGCCGGGTGCGTGCCTACGATTCGCCCAATAGCCGGTAGGCCTCAGCCTGCACCGACGCGTCGCCGATGGAGATCGCGACGCCTTCCGGTTCCGTCCTGGGAATCTGCTGGCAGCATCCGACCGCACGGTTGCGACGGGATGCTCCACACCCAGACGGCCCGCACCACGGCTCCCACCCCCCCGACAACCGGGAAGAACGGGACACGCCCAGCGAGCCAGCTTTCACGATGCCGCGGCGCGCTCGCTTCGAGCACGCGCCCGCGGAGGAGATGTAGTCCGTTGCCAGAGAAGAAGACGAAGCGCGCACGCGCCAAGACAAGCCACAAGAACAACCGGCCTCACAACCGTCCCAGCAAGCGCCGGGACCACCGCAAGCCGAGCCACGACAACAAGTCTCGCGCGCCGCGTGAGCCGATGCGCAAGCTCGAGGACTTGATGCCCGAGCCGACGGCGCCGCAGGGCGAGTTGCCGACCGACTTCCGCTCGATGGGCCTTGCGCGTCCGATCCTCGAGGCCGTGCACATCGAGGGGTACACCACACCGACGCCGATTCAGGCGCAGGCGATCCCGCCGATCATGGCCGGATGCGACGTGCTCGGGTGTGCGCAGACAGGCACGGGCAAGACGGCCGCGTTCGCGCTGCCGATCCTGCACCGCCTGCTCACGGGGCGCATCGACAAGGACCGGCGCGAGGTCCACCCGCGTGCGCTCATTCTCAGCCCGACGCGCGAGTTGGCCGCACAGATCGATGAGAGCTTCGCAGCCTACGGCTACCAGACGGGCCTGAGCGGCGCCGTCATCTACGGCGGCGTCAGCCAGTTCCACCAGGTCAAGGCGTTGCGTCGCGGCGTCGACGTCCTGGTCGCCACGCCAGGCCGCCTGATCGACCTCATGGACCAGGGCCTGGTCAGCCTGCACGCGATCGAGATCTTCGTCCTCGACGAGGCCGATCGCATGCTCGACATGGGCTTCATCCACCCGATCCGCCAGATTGCGTCCGCGATCGAGAACGAGAACCGCCAGACGCTGCTCTTCAGCGCGACGATGCCGAAGCAGATCCGCCAACTCGCGGACTCGCTGCTGACCGACCCGGTGCGCGTCACCATCGCGCCGCGCAAGGCGACGACGGAGTTGATCGACCAGTCCGTGTACATGATCCACCGCAAGCAGAAGCGGGACCTGCTCCTGCACCTGCTGGAGGACGAGGGCGTGGCGCGGGCCGTGGTCTTCACGCGGACCAAGCACGGCGCCGACAAGGTGGCGCGTCACCTGGACCGCTCGGGCGTCTCCAGCGACGCGATCCATGGGAACAAGGCGCAGAACCAGCGTCAGCGAGCGCTCGACCGCTTCCGCGAGGGACGCACGCGCGTGCTCGTCGCGACGGACGTGGCGGCGCGCGGGCTGGACGTCGACGGCATCACGCACGTGTTCAACTTCGACCTGCCGGTCGAGGCCGAGGCGTACGTGCACCGCATCGGGCGCACTGGCCGCGCCGGCGCCCGCGGGACGGCCATCGCGTTCTGCGACCGCGACGAGCGCAACCTGCTCCGCGACATCGAGCGTCTGACGGGCAAGCGCGTGCCGGTCGTCGAGGACCTGCCGCCGCTCCCGGAGCGTGAGCTGCTCGACAGGGCTCGCGGCGAGTACGCCGGAGAGAACCGGGAGGAACGCAAGCCCCGCCAGTGGGACCGTCCTCGGCCCCAGCGCGATGCGAAGTCGAGCACGGAGGCCAAGCCGCGGCGCAAGCCCAGCCGCCCCGTGTCCTCGCCGATGTCGTCGCTGCAGGATCCGGTCGCTGACGCGCCGGCGCGGTCCAAGCCGCGTCCGATCACGCGGACGGAAGAGGGCGGGAGCGAGCAGGGCGAAGAGCGTCGGCCGCGCAAGACCGGCGGCAAGCCCACGCGCAAGCCGGCGAACAAGCTCGCGAGCAACAAGCCCAAGCACAAGAGCAAGAAGAAGAAGCACCGCGGCCAGGGCCACGGCGCCGGCACCGGCGGCCACCCCCTCCACGGCGAACGTCCGAACCCGCGCAAGAAGAAGCGCAGGCGTCCGAACACGAACGCACGGTAGCACGCAGACTGATCAACAGCCTCGTCGTCAGATCCCCGAAGCGACCGCCCCGGTCTCGTCCTCGGCTGTCTCTTCGACCGGCTCGACGCCGAGATACGGGAGCGCTCGCTCGACGACGCGCCGGACGACCGGGCCCGCGGACGGGGAGCCGTAGTGGCGGCGCTTGCGGATGCGATCTGGGCCTGGGTCGTCGATGACGGCGAGCACGACGATGCGCGGGTTCTTGACCGGGGCGCCGCCGATGAAGCTCGAGATGTACTGGTTCGGGTAGTACCCGTCGTGCCCGCGCGGGAGCTTCTTCCCATCGGGCCCCTTGCCGATGGGCACGTCGGCCGTGCCCGACTTGCCGAAGATCTCGTAGCGCGGCTCGGGTCCGCCGGGGTCGAAGACGGCCATGTTGCGGTTGAGGCGCTCGGCGACACCGGCGAGTGCCGTGCGCGCTTGCAGGGCGATCGGCTCGTCGAGGACGCGCTCGAGGATGATGTTCGCCTCGGCCTCGCTCGCGACGGCCGTCAGGCGCAAGCGAGGGACCGTGCCGGCGTACTTCCCGTCGCGCGCAAACGCGCTGAAGGCACGGACCATCTGCAGGGGCGTGACGGCCACCTCGTGCCCGAACGCGACGGACGTATGCGTGTACTTGGTCCAGTTCTTGAGGCTGGTGACGATCCCGGGGCTCTCGCCGGGCAGGCCGATCCGCGTGGGCGTCCCGAAGCCGAAGCGCTCGATCGCGTTGTGCAGTTGCTTGGGCGAGAGCTCGCTGGTGACCTTGACCATGCCGATGTTCGAGGAGTTGACCAGCACGTCGTGCCAGGTCATCTCGTCGCGACGCGTGACATCGTTGATCGCACGCCCGTACGGCGTGCGCCACGACCCGCCCTCCGTGTCGATCACGTCATCCAACGCAACGACGCCCGCCTCGGTCGCGACCGACCACATGAACGGCTTGAACGATGAGCCCGGCTCGTAGACGTCCTCGACGCAGCGCACGCGGGCCAGCGCCGGCTCGTCCTTGGCGGCCGGGTTCTCCTTGATCGTGATGTAGCGCGGCGCGGATCCGTCGGGGAGCGTCTTGGCCGGATCGTCCCAGTCGAAGGGGATCGCGTCCTCGGGCGTACGCACGATGTCGACCATCGCGAGGATCTCGCCCGTCATCGGGTCGGCGATGATCAGGCGTCCGCCCGCGGCATCGCATCGTTCGATGCCGCGTTGGAGCTCTTCGGTTGCGATGCGCTGGAGTTCGAGGTCGATCGAGAGGCGAGCGTCCTGCCCGCGCGTGGGCGGGTTGAACTGGCCCGGCTCGAGCCAGAGCGCACGTGCGCCGGCGTCGCGGACGTAACGGAGGCGTCCGGCATCGGGCGCGAGCTCGTCGTCGAGCATGCGCTCGAGGCCGATGAGGCCGTCGCCGTCGATGCCGACCTTGCCGACCAGCGGGGCGAGGGTCTCGTCGTAGAACGTCGTGCGCACGGGGCGGAGTTCGAGGTGCACGCCCGGCAGCCCGGAGGCCGCGACGACATCGGCGCGCCAGGGCTCAAGCACGCCGCCGACGGAGACGTATC
>JANQQG010000247.1 GCA_028285065.1 Phycisphaerales bacterium | reverse complement strand
CTGCGCTGCCACCACTGCCTGAGCCAGCAGACGATCCCGAGCGTGTGCCCGCTCTGCCGGTCGCGTCTCACGACGCTTGGCGCCGGCACGCAGCGGGCGGAGATCGAGGTGGCCCACGCGTGCGCGCCCTTCGTCAATGCCGACGAGCGGGAGTCGTTCTTGCTGCGCGTGGACACCGACACGATGGGCTCCGTGCGCGACTACTTCAGTGCGCTCGAGCGGTTTGCAAGCGGCAAGGCCCGCGTCCTCCTGGGCACGCAGATGATCGCGAAGGGGCTGGATTTCCCGAGCGTCGCGCTCGTCGGCGTCCTCTCGGCTGATACGGCCATGTGGATGCCCGACTTCCGGGCCGCGGAGCGCACGTTCCAGCTTGTCTCGCAGGTCGCGGGCCGGGCCGGGCGCGCCGACGTGCCCGGGCGCGTCA
Organism: Phycisphaerales bacterium; assembly: GCA_028285065.1. Classification (GTDB taxonomy): domain Bacteria; phylum Planctomycetota; class Phycisphaerae; order Phycisphaerales; family UBA1924; genus JANQQG01. The sequence goes on along the minus strand of JANQQG010000247.1, from coordinate 5,607 downwards.
TCGTCCAGACACTCAACCCGGATCACCCGGCGGTCAGCGCGGCCGCCACGCACGACTACGACGCCTTCGCGCGTCACGAGCTGGGTTTCCGGTCCGACGCCGGGCTCCCCCCGACACGAGCGATGGCCCGGATCGTGGTCCGTGACGCGGAGCACGCGCACGCACACGGGCGTGCCGAGACGATCACCAAGTTCCTGAAGCGCACCGGCCCCTCGGAGCTGGAGCTGATGGGTCCGATGCCCTGCCCGCTCTCGCGGATCGCGGGCAAGTACCGCGTGGGGATCGAGTTGCTTGCGCCCACGCGTCAAGTGATCCAGCGCGTGCTCGCGGGTGCACGGGCACAGCGTCTGCTCGCCAGCGACTCGACAGTCGCGGTGGACGTCGACCCAACATCGCTCATGTGACCGCGTCCGACTGGATGCTCCGCGGTACAGTCAGCCATGCCCAGCCCCCCACCCCACCCCTCACCGCATCGCTTCGCCACGACCGTCGCCCTGCTCGCGGCCTTGGTGCTTGGCGCCTGCTCGGGTGGGCCCGAGCGCAATCCGCCCGGGGACAGCACCCCCGTCGTCGTCGAGGATGACACGCCGCGTGTGCAAGAACCCGAGACGGATCAGGTCGTCGAGCCCGTCGTCGAGGCGCCCGAGCCTGGACCGGTCGGCCTCGTCGAGTTCGCGCCCCACGTCCGCCTGAACCGCGCCGAGCGAGGCGGGTACGTCGAGTTCGACGCGTTCGTGCCGCTCGACCTGTCTGACCCCGGATCGGACATCGTGTTCCTCGAGGTGATCGCCTGCATCAGCGACACGAAGGAGCACGAGGCACTGCTCGTCTCGCTGGCCAGGCCCTCGCACGTGCACGCCGCCTTGCTCGTGCTCGGCCTCGAGCCCGGTGAGCCGGGTGGGTTCGACTTCGTGGACCGGCGCCTGGTCCCCATCGACCCGAAGGGCCCGAACGTCCGCATCTCGCTCCGCTACGCCGACGAAAACAAGAAGCCCGTCGAGGCGGGCATCGCGGACTGGATCGTGTCCGCCCGGTCCGGTGATCGCTTCGGGGCCGCCGATGACGCGTGGCGCTTCAGCGGCTCGGCATTCGTCACGCGCCAGGGCGAGGAACGCTACAGCGCAGACTACGACGGCCTGCTGATCGGTCTCGCCACCTTCGGCACGGAGACGATCGCCTACGAGACGACATTCAGCCCGGATTCACAACTCGCGCAGCCGGAGTGGATCGCCGATCGCGACGCCGTTCCGCCATTCGGCACGGAGGTCGTCGTCCGCTTGTCGCCGGTCGGGGGCGGCTAGGGCTTAGGGATCGAGAACGACCGCCCGCTCGCGCCCCGCCGCGTCGCGGATCATCACGCGGACCGAGGAGCCGTCCAGCAGGCCCTCCTGCACGAGCAGCGTGTACAGCGACTGCGCGTCGGTCACGTCTCGTCCTTCGACGCTCACGACCAGATCGCCCCCGACGAGGCCGACCGCCGTCGCGGGCGTGCCGGGGTCGACGATGCTGACGGCAACGCCCTGGCGTGTCTCGACCACCTCGGCGATGCCGAGATTCTGCAGTTCTCGCCTGGCATCGAGGAGCTCGTCCGTCGTCACGAGGCGCTCGAGACGGACGACGAGTTCAACGAGTTGCTCGTTGCGCCACACGCCGACGGCGAGGTCGTCGCCCGGGCGGTGGTTGGTGATCGTCGAGCGGAGCGAGGCGAGGTTCAGGACGTTGCGTCCGGCCAGTTCGATGATGATGTCGTCGGCCATCAAACCTGCTTCGGCCGCGGGACCGTCGGGGACGACGTCGGTGATGGCAACGCCGCGACCCCTGTAGCCCAGGCCCTGGACGCGCTGACGGTTGGCGTCGTCGTTGCTCTCATGACGAATCCCGAGGAAGCCCTTGCGGACCTCACCGTTGTCGATGAGCTGCTGGGCGACGGCCTCGATGGTTGCCAGTGGGATGGCGAAGCTGATGCCCGCGCTCTGGCCCTGGTCTGGGCCGCCGGACCCGCCGGGAGCAGTCGCGATGGCGACGTTCATGCCGACGACGCGTCCGGTGACATCGACGAGCGGCCCGCCGGAGTTGCCCGGGTTCACGGCGGCGTCGAACTGGATGTAGTTCGTGTACCCGTCCTGGCTGATGACGGCCCTCGGGTCGCGCCCGAGGCCCGAGACGATGCCCTCGCTCATCGAGAACTTGAAGCCGAACGGTGAGCCGAAGGCGTAGACGCGATCACCCTGACGCAACTCGTCGCCGGTCGCGCGTCGCGCGGGGAAGAGGTCGTCGGTCTCGACCTGGAGCACCGCGATGTCGGTGCTGCGGTCCTGCCCGACCAATCGGGCTCGGACCGAGGTCCCGTCGTAGAACTGAACCGTGATGCGCGTAGCCCCCTCGACCACGTGCGAGTTCGTGATGATGTGCCCCTGATCATCGAACGCCCACCCGCTGCCCTGGCCCGGACGCGAGCGACGCTGGACCGCAATGTGCACGACCGTCGGCTCGACGGCCTCGGCGACCGCGCGGACGGCGCGGTTGATCTGCTCGAGGATGTTCTCTTCGTCCAGGATGTTCTGGGCCGCTCGGACGCGCACCTCGGTCGTGGCGTGCCCGATCCGCTTGACGGCTGTGGGCGCGGCGATGAGGGTGACCAGGACGGTCACGAGCACGACGAACGCGGGACCAAAGCTGACGAAGCGCCTCATTGGCTTCTCCTGGTCGGACGGGCTGCCCGCCCCTCTCGTACACAACGCACGACGTGGGGTGGGTGTTTCCGGACCCATACCTGCTTTCGTGGGAGGCGGGGCACCTGATTCAGCGTACCGCGCTGGGCCTCGGCGGTTGAAACGGGATCCGACCCGGTCTGCTATCGGTCCCGAGGCCCGGGCTCATCAGCCGCGACGGGCGCGGGCTTGGCCTCGCGCAGCCCGTTGGCTGACACAAACCGCTCACGTTCCCCCGGCGCCATGGTGTAGCCGCGCCCACCGATCGCACCGGTCTGGACCCGGCGGACCCACTCGGCCCCCGCATCACGCAGGGCCTCGCCGAGGTTGGCCACCGGTTCGGCGAACCGTGGGGCGTGGTCCGTCATCCCCACAAGGTCTTGGAGAACGAGGATCTGCGCGTGGCACGCCGGGCCGGCGCCGATCCCGATCACCGGAACACCGACCTCCTCGACGATCCGCTGGCTGACCTCATCGGGCACCGCCTCGACCAGCACCATCACGGCGCCGGCCTCGACGAGCGCGATCGCGTCGCCGACGACGCTCCTTGCGGCGTCGGCCGTGCGCCCCGCGGCCCGGTATCCCGAATCGCGTGCGACGTGCTGGGGCTTGCTCCCGACGTGCGCACAGACGGGGATCCCGGCGCGGGCCATCTTCGAGACCAACGGCGCGAACGTCGCGTCCACCTCGAGCTTGACGATGTCCGCGAGCCCCTCGGTCAGGAACCGCCCCGCGTTCCTCAGCGCCTCTGCGTCATCCGCCTGGTAGCTCATGAAGGGCATGTCGCCCATCACCACCGTCCGCGGAGCACCTCGCTTGACGCCGGCGGTGAGCGCCAACTGCACATCCAGCGGCATGTCGATCGTCCGCTCGTAGCCGAGCACGACCTCGGCGGCCGTATCGCCCACGAGGAGGACGTGCACACCGGCGCGCTCGAGCCACTTGGCGCTCGTCGCGTCGTAGCAGGTCAGACAGGCGAAACGTTCGCCCGCGTCGCACATCCGCGCGAGCGTCCGGATCGTCGCCGGAGGGCGTTGGGTCGGGGTCTCGCTCATGGACGAAGTGTAGGGCCCGGCTCGCAGGCGGCAGGAGGCCCCCATCGCGGGAATCGGGCGGGCCCGCGGGCCTCCGCAACGCCCCCTTCGGGCAGAAAGCCCGTGGTAGGCTCGTTCCTGAGGACGATGCGTCGCCACTTCGAACCAGAGTTCATGGACGATCCCGAAGCGCCACGGCGCGAACTGGACGAGGCGTTGCGCTTCATCCGGGGCGTCAACCGGCGCCTCGCGGGCGCCAAGGCGTTGATCGAGCCGCTCAAGCTGTGGTCCGCGCGCTGGCCCAAGGACCGTCCGATCACGATGCTGGACGTCGGCACGGGCTCGGCGGACATCCCCGTCCGCGTCGTCCGCTGGGCTCACGAGAACGGGCACGATCTGCGCGTGACCGCGACGGACAACCACCCGACCACGCTCGATCTCGCCCGCGAGCACGTCGCGAGTGCGTTTGCCTCGGAGCAGCACCTGGCCGAGCGGATCACCTTCCATCTCGGTGACGCCATGACCCTCGTCGACGACTTCGGCCCCAGCTCGTTCGACTACGTGCACGCGGGGATGTTCATCCATCACCTGCCCGACCTCGAAGTGCTCACCATGCTCCGGATCATGGAACGCGTCGCCCGCCGCGGGATCATCTGGAACGACCTCGTCCGGTCACGCACGGCTCTTGCGGCGATCACGGTGCTCACCGCCCCCACGCCGAAGCACCTCAAGTTCGACGCGCGGGTCTCGGTGCGCAAAGGCTTCACGCGCAGCGAGGTCACGGACATCGCGCGCCGGCTCGAACTGGACTACTGCCGCTACCGCAGGTACCCCCTCGCGTTTCGCTTCACGCTGGCGGGCGAACTTCCCGACGCGTGGATCGACCGACCCACCAGCGCGGCGTCAGCGACATGAGCCTGCGCGCGGCGATCATCGGGGCGGGGGCCGCGGGCGGGGCGTGCGCCGTGACGCTCGCTCGCCGGGGGTTCGACGTCACGCTGGTAGAGGCGAAGCGTTTTCCTCGGGCCAAGGTCTGCGGGGAGTTCATCTCCCCTGCGGCAACGGCGCACCTCGAATCACTGCTCTCTCCCGAGCGCTTGCGCGACCTCGGGGCGCGCCGTGTGCGCACATTCCACATCGACCGCGCCGTGGGCAAGTCGGACCGGACGATTTCCTGGACAATGCCCGAGCCCGCCTGGGCACTGTCGCGCGCGACACTCGACCATGCGCTCGCGGACGAGAGCATGGCCTGCGGAGCGGGCGCCCTGCTCAATACTCGTGTGCGAGGCGTCGCCTACCGCGATGACGGCGCAACGCTCACGCTTGAAGGAGAGGGCGCCGGCGAGCTCGACGTCGACCTCGTCATCCATGCCGACGGGCGCGCCGTACACGACCCGTCTCCCAACACGCCCGCGCGCCGTGGCGTGCTGGCCCACAAGTGCCATTTCGTCCCACCCGAGCCGATCGACGGGCTGCGGATGCGAGCCGCGAAAGGGGCGTACGTCGGCACGATCCAGGTCGAAGGCGAACTCGCGACGTGCGCGCTCGTCGCCAGGCGCGAACTCATCGCGCGACACCGCGCCGACGCCGACGCGATGCTCCGATCGCTGTGGCCCGGGTTCGACCCGGCGTGGCGGAGGAGCGACTGGATGGCCTGCCCCGTTCCCGGCTCGCCATTGATCCGGCCGGGGCACCCACGCTCGGTGCGCATCGGCAACGCCGCGGGCGCGGTCGAGCCCGTCGGGGGCGAGGGGATCGGGCTTGCCCTCTGGGCGGGCGTCGAACTCGGTCGGGCCCTGGCGGCGACGGTGAGTGACGTGAGCGCGTGCCGGGCGCTGTTCCTGCGTCGCTACCGGTCCCGG
>JANQQG010000235.1 GCA_028285065.1 Phycisphaerales bacterium | reverse complement strand
GGTGGGGGTCAATGCCGGAGGTGGGACTCGAACCCACACGGCCTTTCGGCCAGCGGATTTTGAATCCGCCGCGTATGCCAATTCCGCCACTCCGGCTGGGGTGTTGGAGCCTGAGTATGTGAGGGGCGGGTGGGCTGGTCAACGCGGGGCTGGGCGGGATCGGGTGCGGCGTTGGGGTTGCGGATCTGGGGCGGTGGGGCGGGATCGGGGGCATGGTGGCTGCGTAGACTTGCGGTCCCTGGGGAGGGGCAACGACCCATTGATGGGAGCAGGCGCGATGGCAGAGGCTGCTGTGGACGAGCGTCCGAACAAGGTCAAGATCGAGGACGCGGGGCCTTGCCTCAAGAAGATCCTCATCGAGGTGCCCAAGGAGACGGTTGACGAGCAGTTGGCCGACTCAATGTCGACGGCTGCGGTCGAGGCGTCGCTGCCCGGGTTCCGGAAGGGTCGCGTGCCGCGGAAGCTGCTCGAGAAGCGGTTCGGCGGGGCGGTGCGTGCGGAGACGAAGCAGCAGCTCGTCGCGTCGGCGTACCAGAGCGCGGTCGAGGACAACGAGCTTCGGATCGTCGGCGAGCCGACGTCGGAGATGCTCAAGGACGTCGAGCTCGAGGCCGGCAAGCCGCTGAAGTTCGAGATCGAGGTCGAGGTGCCGCCCTCGTTCGAGCTCCCGGAGCTGGAGGGGATGAAGATCATCCGCCCGCTGCTCGAGGTGACCGACGAGATGGTCGGCGAGGAGCTCGAGCGGGTGTGTGTTCAGGAGGGCGACCTCCAGGAGCGCGACAAGCCGGAGGCGGGTGACTACCTGACCGGTCGTGCCGTGATGACCTCCGGCAAGGAGGAGTTCTACGACATCCCGGACGCGGTCGTGCGCGTCCCGCCGAAGGACAAGGACGGCAAGGGGATGATCCTCGGCGTCGCGGTCGACGACTTCGCCAAGCAGCTGGGTCTTCCCAAGGCCGGCGACACGGTGAAGGTCAAGGTGACCGGCCCGGACAACCACGAGCGCGAGGAGCTTCGTGGGAAGAAGCTGCAGGTCGAGTTCACGCCGAACCGCGTGGACCGGATCGTGCCGGCGGATGCCGACGAACTCGCGAAGAACAAGTTCGGGATGGAGGGCGCCGACGAGCTGCGTGAGCGGATCAAGTCTCAGCTCGAGCACCGCGTGCGTGGTCGTCAGCAGCAGGCGATGCGGGCGCAGATCTCGAAGCACCTGCTCGATGCCGTCGACATGGAGCTTCCCGAGCGTCTCAACGCCGCCCAGGCGGCACGGAACCTCGAGCGTGCGCGTCTGGCGCTGCTCGAGCGTGGCACCGAGGCGGGCGAGATCGAGGAGCGTCTGGCGGAGCTCCGCGGCGCGAGCTCGGAGCGGACCCAGCGCGAGCTCAAGCTCGTGTTCCTGATGGACCGCGTCGCCGAGGACCAGGAGGTCCAGGTCTCGGAGCAGGAGCTGAACGCTTGGATCGTGCAGCTTGCGATGCAGCGTGGTGAGCGTCCGGACGTGCTGCGTCAGCAGCTGATCCAGACGGGTCAGATCAACTCCGCGTTCCAGCAGGTCCGCGAGGCCAAGGCGATGGACGCCGTCCTCGACAAGGCCGAGATCGAGGACATGGACGCGGACGAGTACAACAAGAAGATCGGCGAGCTGGCCGAGGCCTAAGGGCCCGGCGAGCGGGGGTGGGGCGCCGGCATCGACGGGCCTGAGAGATCAGGCCTGGTCGGTGTCGGTGCGCGCGGCGGGCTGATCGACCGGTGTCAGGACGAGCGGCTGGCTGATGGCGCCGCAGTCGGGGCAGGCGACGCCGTACTGGCCGATCGGCTGCTCGGTGAGATCGAGGCCGCACTGGAGGCACGTGACGCGCTCGAGGGGGCGCGTGGACTTGTTGACGCCGACGACGAACGCGACGGCGAACCCGACGATGGGGATCCACGGGAGGCCGACGAACGAGACGGTCGCGACGGTGGCGAGCCCGATTGCGGCGACCCAGGCGAGCATCCTGAGCCTGAGGCGTGCGATCCATGCCATGGGACGTCAACTCCTGGCGGGAAGGGACCAACGGTGGGCCCGGGTGGCGGGTGGCCAGTGTAGGCCATCGCGTGGCGTTGCGCTGCCGGTCGGCGGGCGAGCGGGCGTGGGTTTGAGATTCGTAGGGGGTCCCGACCAGGTTTCAGTAGCGGGCTCAGCGCGTGCGGTGGCGGTTGATCAGATCGCGGACGCTCGCCGGGCTGGGGATGTCCTTGATCTCGATCTCGATCTCGTCCTGGCCGGCGCTGGAGAGTCCGATGGCGCCGACGTTCCAGAGGCGGTTCCAGAAGCTCTGTGAGAGCTGGATGTTGCGGACGTTGGCGTGGTAGACCTCGCTCGTGCTCTTGGAGAGCAGGCCGATGGAGCGGATCGTGCGTCGGGTGGTGATCTCCAGGGAGGTGGAGATGGTCTTGAGCTTCCACCAGACCCAGACGACGACGAGGGCCAAGAGGACGACGCCGACGAGGATCGCCCAGGTGTTCATGCCCTCGATGAGCAGGATGCTCCCCCCGACGAGGGCGCCGAGGGTCAGGACGCTGAGCAGGGTGAACAGGCCGGGGCGGGCCCGCAGCATGACGGGGCGGACGAGGACCAGACGCTCCTCGGGGCCCTGGGCAGAGGTCGACGGGGCTGCGGGGGCGGCGGGCTCGGA
>JANQQG010000225.1 GCA_028285065.1 Phycisphaerales bacterium | reverse complement strand
CCGGGAGGGGCCCCGGCCCCGTTCGTGGTGATAGGCTACATGCGGGAACGGAGACGCCCAGTGCTTGACCGGATCATCGTGGGTTTCGACAACTCGGAGATGTCGCGCTCCGCCTTTGCGTACGCGACCATGATCGCCGAGTCGACCGACTCCGAGGTCGTCGCGCTCCACGCCATCGAGCCCGGACGCAGCCCCTGCGTCGGGCTCGACCCCGCGGCCTGCCTGGAACCGATGATGCCCGTCGCCGTGCCCAGCGAAGGCTGGGGCGACGGCAACGAGCAGGAGCGCGAGCAGGTCGAAGGGTGGTTCAAGGAGATCAGCGCGTACTGTGAGGACGTCGATGTCCTCTTCAGCTCCAAGATCGTGCCGGGCACCCTGGCCGACGCGCTGCTGGGCGAGGCGCGTGAGGGCGACCTCATCGCCGTGGGCATGGCCGGCAGGTTCAAGCGGGGCGGGATCGGCTCGAGCACCCGCGACCTCGTCAATCACTGCTGCTGCCCGGTCATGGTCGTCGGCGGCGAGCTCAAACCGGTCAACCGGGTCCTGACTGCCTACGACGGGACGAAGGTCTCTCGTCATGCGCTCGCGTTCGGCCAGGCCCTGGCCGAGCGAGCCGGGTGGCCGATGAGCGTGCTCGGGGTCGGTCGCGGGGAGCTCCGCGCGGAGGACGCCTCGGACCAGGCAGCCGAGTTGGCGCCGGGCGCCCAGGTGCTCTCATTGGGCGAGGGGGACGAGGCGGCCCTGATCGAGCGGTTTGTCGACAGCGACCGGTACGGGCTCATGGTGATGGGGGCATACGCTGAGTCCTGGATGGTTGATCTGCTGTTCGGGAGCACCACCGGCAAGGTGCTCTCGCGTCTCGGGGCCCCTGTCGTCCTCGTGCATGCGCCGGTCGAATCGGGTGGGGGCGGGAAGCACGAAGACTGAGGCGGAGGTCTCTGAACATGGCAAGAAGGTCATTCGGCACGTCGCGCCTCGGCGCGGTTCTGTTCGCCCTCGTCGCCCTCGCCTGGCTCGCGCCGCAGGCCGCGATCGCCCAGACCGGCGAGGCCATCGGACGCGGGATCGTCCGATTTGAGCCGCGCGGCTTCGACGAACGGGCCTGGGGGCCCTCGCTCGCCCTCGTCCGCGAGTTCGATGCGATCGGCGATGTCCCCGCAGGCTGGGACGCCACGCCCGACTTCGGACGGCGCGACGATGGACGCTTCACCGCACGCCTCGCCATCGAGCCCGGCACGAGCCTCTACGGCACCGGCGAGATCGCCGGACCGCTCATCCGCAACGGACGCATCAGTGAGTGCTGGAACACCGACGCCTACGGCTACAACGAAGACTCCAAGTCCCTCTACCAGTCCCACCCGTGGGTGCTCGGTGTGCGCGCCGACGGGAGCGCCTTCGGCGTCCTCGCCGACACGACGTGGCGCTGCGAGATCAACCTGGCCGACGGAGTCCTGTTCGCCTCCGAGGGCCCGCGCTTCCCGGTCATCGTGATCGACCGCGCATCGCCGCAGGATGTGATGGAAGGGTTGGCCGAACTGATCGGCACGATCGACCTCCCGCCGCTGTGGGCGATCGGCTACCACCAGTGCCGCTACTCGTACAACCCCGACTCGCGTGTGCGTGAGATCGCCGACGGGTTCCGCTCGCGTTCGCTCCCGTGCGACGTGATCTGGATGGACATCGACTACATGGACGAGTACCGGATCTTCACGTTCGATCCGGAGCAGTTCCCCGATCCCGCTGGGCTCAACGCCTACCTGCACGACAACGGCTTCAGCTCGATCTGGATGATCGATCCCGCGCCCAAGCGCGAGCCGGGCTACTTCGTCTACGACGAGGGCACGGCCGGCGAGCACTGGGTCCAGCGCGCCGACGGGAGCGTCTACGAGGGCGAGGTCTGGCCCGGCTGGTGCACCTTCCCCGACTACACACGCCCCGAAACGCGTGAGTGGTGGGCCGGCCTGTACAAGGACTTCATCGCGCTCGGTGTCGACGGCGTCTGGAACGACATGAACGAGCCGGCCGTCTTCAACGTCGCCAGCAAGACCATGCCCGAGGACAACCTCCATCGCGGCGGCGGCGACCTGCCCCCCGGCCCGCACGCGCGCTACCACAACGTCTACGGGATACTGATGGCTCGCGCAACGCGCGAGGGCATCCTCGATGCACGCCCCGAGAAGCGGCCGTTCGTCCTCACCCGCGCCAACTACATCGGCGGGCAGCGCTACGCCGCGACGTGGACAGGTGACAACGCCGCAGAGTGGGACGACCTCGAGGCGTCGATCCCGATGATCCTCAACCTCGGCCTCAGCGGCCAGCCGTTCTCCGGTCCGGACATCGGCGGCTTCATCGGCAACGGAGACGCTGAACAGTTCGCGCGCTGGATGGGCATCGGCTCGATGCTCCCCTTCAGCCGCGGGCATACCGGCAAGGGCAACCGCAACAAGGAGCCGTGGGAGTACGGCCCCGAGGTCGAGGAGGCGAGCCGCCTCGCGCTCGAGCGCCGCTACCGCCTGCTCCCGTACTTCTACACGCTGTTCGAGGAGGCATCGCGCAACGGCATGCCCGTTGCACGCCCGCTCTTCTTTGCCGACCCCGTCGACCCGGCGCTGCGCTCCGAGGACGACGCGTTCCTCCTCGGCGAGGACATCCTCGTCGCCGGGAGCGTCACGCCCGAGGCCGATCGCGAGGTCTGCCTGCCGCGAGGGATCTGGCGCTCCGTCGACCTCGTCGGCGGCTCCGACAACCGCCACCTCCCGGACGTCATGATCCGAGGCGGCGCGATCGTCCCCCTGGGCCCCGTCGTCCAGCACACACGCGACCCCGACGCACTCAACGGCAAGCTCACACTGCTCGTCTGCTTCGATGAAGAGGGCGTCGCCGACGGCACCCTCTACGAGGACGCCGGTGAGGGCTTCGGCTACCGCGAAGGCGAGTTCGCCCGCACCACCTTCACCGCACGTCGAATCGGTGACTCCGTCCGCATCGAGCAGCAGCGCACCGGCGGGACAATGGACGCGCCATCACGCCCGGTCGGCGTTCGTGTGATCCTCGACGGCGTCGTCTTCGACGCGGGCGGGTTCGACCGCGAGGGTGTCATCGAGTTCGACCTCGAAGGCGTCGGCGCCGCTCGCTGACGGGTTGAGAATCCGGTAGACAGGCGGCGCCGTCGGCGCCGCGAGTTGTGCCCCAAGGCGTTCGAGCGCCTCATCGACACCGATGCGCTCCATCATGGCGCGCCCGATGTCTCGGTCCTTGTGGGCGAATGTGTCCCCCTCACGAAGATGCTGCACCAAGCAGTCGCTCCGCCCGTACGGCCCGACCAACTCCACCCGTGTCGGCCCGAACAGCGCGACCAGCGGCCGGCCCAGCCCGACCCCCATGTGAAGCGTCGCCGAGTCGTTGGCCACGATCGCGCGAGCCCGGGCGCACACAGCCAGCAGACGCCCAACGGACGTCTTGCCGACGAGATCCGTCACACGCGGGTCGGTGTCCATCAGCCGCAACAACGGCTCGCCGATCTGCTCACGTTCGCCCGGCCCACCGACCACCACGAGACGCTCGACGCCGAACGAGGCGTCGTCGAGCGCACGCGTGCCCAACTCCGCGAACCGACGCGCGTCCCAGCGCTTGCCCGGCCAGACCGACGTCGGCGCCAGCACCAAGTACGGCTCGAGCAACTCCGCCTCTGCGTCGACCCCCGCGAGTTCCTTCGCGCACGCGTGCAAGCGCAGGTCGATCACCGGCTCGCCCCCAGCGGCGAGCGCTAGGCGCATCATCCGGTCCACCGCATGCAGCGATCGCGGGGCATCGATCCGCTCGTTGAGCGCCCGGTGCGCCATCTCGCGCGCATCCGAGTACCCAATGCGCCGAGCGGCGCTCGTGATTCGTGTGAACAGGCCGCTCCGGGCGAGTCCCTGGCAGTCCACGACCAGGTCGTATCGCGCGGCCCGGAGCGAACGAGACCACCGAGCGAACTCTGCCAGGACGCGCGGGTTGTGCAGTCGCCCGAACCGAGATCGTGGGAACGGGACCACCTCACCCACCCGAACGTGGGTGAGGTGGTCCCGTTCCCGCGATCTCGGTTCGGGCGACTGCACAACCCGCGCGTCCTGGCAGAGTTCGCTCGGTGGTCTCGTTCGCTCCGGGCCG
>JANQQG010000218.1 GCA_028285065.1 Phycisphaerales bacterium | reverse complement strand
CGGCCCCCTCGGGGGCATCCGACCCCCCTCCTCAGAGCCGCACGCTCCACACGATCAGGGCGGTCAGCACGACGAACAACGCCCCCGCCGCCTGAAACGCCCGATCACGGATCGCAAGCTCCGTTGGATCGTCGAACGCCCCACGCTCCAACTGCAGGATCGCCCGAAGCATCGCGTAGCTCGCCGGCAGCACCGTCAGCCACAGCAGGTTCAGGCCCGCATCCCCTAGCCGGTACGCCTCCTCGCGTGACTGCACGTACCCCGCGTACGTCAGCAGCGTGGCGACCGCCGTCACCACCACCATCATCCGCAGCAGGTCGTCCGTGTACTTCGCCTGCACACCCCGGGCCAGCCCCGCCTCAGCCCCGCCGCCCATCGTCCGGCGCTCCCCGAGCCGCTTCCCAAACGCCAGGAACATGCTCAGGAAGAACGTCACGTTCAGCAGCCAGCTACTCGGCTCCACCCCAGCCGCGGCACACCCCCCCAGCACCCGCAGCACGAACCCGATCGCCAGGCTCATCACGTCGATGATCACCAGCTCTTTCAGCCCGGCCGTGTACGACATCGTGTTGCCGACGTACAGCCCAACCAGCAACAGCGTCAGCAGCCGCGACGACCCCTCCGCCGGAATCAACAAGAGCGACGCCGCGCTCAGCACCAACAACAACACCGCGTACCAGCTCGCGGCCCCCGGCGCGATCCGCCCCGCCGCGATCGGCCGATGCCGCTTGCGCGGATGCGCCCGATCCGCCTCCGCGTCCCGGATGTCGTTGACCACGTAGCACGCGCTCGAAGCAAGCGCGAACGCGAGCACCGCCCCCACGATCGCACCCGCCTGCGAACCCACCACCTCGAGAACCGATCCCGCCTCGACACCCTCACTCGAGAACCGGTCCGCCAACCCATAAACAGGGCCAAGCAGCACGAAGACGTTCTTCGTCCATTGATGCGGACGCGCCAGCTTGATGAAGTCGATCGCGCGCGGGCGAGAACCCCCCCCAGCGCCAGACATCACGGACTCGTCGGAGCCTCCGGCGGGACTGCGATCCCCGTTGTCTGACTCCATCGGATCCAGGCCTCCACCAGTGCGGCGTCACCGAGGCCCGGGACGCCATCGGCGTCCAGATCGACCGGGACAGACCACCAACTGTACAGATCCTCAACGTTCAGCCACCCATCGGCGTTCGTGTCCAGCGCCCCTGGAGTAAGGGGGACCGGCGCCGAGAGGAGATCGACCTCGCACGCCGTCACGAACCGGTCCGCCCCGCCCGGCACCCCGCGCACCCGGATCCCCGTCACCTCCAGCGCCCCACCGTCGAAGACCAGATCGATCTCCTGCCACGGGATCGCGCTGTCCAGCGCCTCAGACGGGGTCACACCCACCGCCTGCCAAGCCGCACCGATCCGCACCTCCACCCCGATCGTGTCGAACCACCCACCGTCGACCGGGTCCGCGGGCGCCCCGAAATGGTTGCCCTCGATGAACCGAACCCGATCGCCGCTGATCGGCCGCGGGTAGCGGACCTCCAGCACGATCTCCTCGCCCGGCCCGATCGCCGCGCCAGCCGACGAGTAGAACTGACTCGCCGACTGCGCCGGCTCGACGCCCGAGGCATCCGTCTCCAGCCCGTTGAAGAAGAACGCCGGGACGTTCCGTCCAAACGTCGTCGACGGGCTCGGCGGAGCCGAAGCCACCGAGGCCGACCCATTGACGAACTCAGCGTTCGCCTTGAAGTCCTGCCGCGCACTCCGAAGATGCTCCCGCCAGCGCGGATTGAGCATCACCGGGCTCTCGCCCGGAGCCGGAGGAACCAGCCAACGCACACCCGGCTCGACACGACCGCCCGCAAGCTCCACCTCGCGCTCAGCCACCGCGCACATCCGCCCAACGATCGCATCGAACGTGTCGATCGGAACCGGGTAGTTGTCGCGCGTCCGCTCGACGTCGTACGCCCCCGAAGGCTCGAGCCCCGGAAACTCAACCCGGAGCTCCTCGACGAGCGCGTCGTGCCCGCGAACCAACCCGATCAACCCGCCGATCGTCGCCGTCGGATTGTCCGAGTCCCACCCCGAAAGCGAGCCGATCCGCACGCTCTCCAGGTAGTCCATCTCCCCGTACAACAGACACATGATCCCCGTCGCGAAGTTCACGCTCGACTCCGTGAACCCACGGAAGAAGAAACCGTTGGCCGCGGCATCAGCCTGGTACCGCTGAAAGATCAAATCACGCGTCCGCTCCCAGTCCGTCGGATCCGGATTCGCCAGGAAATCCGCCAGCACGTGGTCGATGATGTCCGCCGTCTTCGAAGAGTCCGGCACGTACCGACGCGCCTGCTCCACGAGCCAGACCGCCTGCTCGCGCCCCGTCAGCTCCGGATCGACGCGCGACGCGAGCGCGTGCATCACCACGAAAACCTGCGCGCTGTGCGCCGCATGCCCACGGGATGTCGTCAGGATCGGCAAGTCCGCCATCTCGAGCGCGCGCCAAGCCATCGCCGGCGCCATCGCGCCGATCATCTCCGTCGTCAGCTGCGCATCGATCTTCAGATACCCGCCGTTCGCCGGCGGATGGCACGTCCCCGGCGGGAGCGCCCCCTCATTCATCAGCGCAAGAGCGCGCGCGTTCGACACCCACACGAACGCCGGGTCGACATGCGTCAGCCACGCCGTCGCGATCTGCTCGCCGCTCAGCCGGTTGTCCGGCTCCTCCGAAAGCAGATCGATGTACAGGTACTCGAGGTCCGTGTCGTCGTCCGCCAACCACGGATCCTGGTCCACGATGTAGCGCATCGACAACCCGTCGAACGCCAACGGCCAATCAGCATCCGTGTAGAACGGCGGCGCCTGACGACGCCCCTCGCTCTGCAAACCCGTCCAGTTCGCGATGCACGACCCCAGCCACATCCCACGAAGCTTGTCCTCGTACGACGCCCGATCGATCACCGGAGACGGGGGAGCACCAGCCCGCGCAACACCCGCAACGGCATCGACGCCGAAGAGCGCAAGGCACAGGGCGCTGGCGAACAGGTATGGTCTCAAACGCTGTTTCCTCCGATACAGCCTACCCCGGCAGGTCGCTTCGACCCAACGACCGCCCCCCGCAACGCCCAGACGCGCC
>JANQQG010000185.1 GCA_028285065.1 Phycisphaerales bacterium | reverse complement strand
TGCGCTCGCCGTTGGGTGCGGGGCCGTCCCAGAGGCGGATGTGCCGCACGGCGATGGCGCGGGGTGACATCGGCGCGGGGACGTAGCGCTCCGAGACGTCGATGGCGTTGACGTCGCGCGACTCGGCGTTCCATGCCATGGGGAAGTGGTTGCCGGTGCGTCGCCAGCTGGTCGCCCAGACGCCGTGGCGCGCGTCGCCGGGGATTGCCTTTGCTGCGGAGCCGATGAACCAGGCGCGGTCGAGTCCTTCGGCGTTGTACTCGTCAGCGCCGGTGAAGCGCCACGACGTGCCGTCCCAGACCTCGACCCATGTGTGGTTGCCGGGCTTGCCGTGCCATTCGAAGACGCCGGCGATTCGAGCGGGGACGCCGACGGCGCGGCAGGCATCGACGAGGATGATCGACAGACCCGTGCACGTTGCGCGCCCCTGCGCGATCGACTCGGAGGGGCTCTGGTTCGGCGCCTTGCGACCCGTGTTGTAGTGCACGTTGATGCGGTTGAACAGCTCGCGGTTGAGCGCCTGGGCCGCCTCCGCGAAGGTCTTCGCGTCCTTGACGACGTCGGCCGCGATGGGGAACAGCTCGGGTCGCCAGCGCTCGCGCGTCTCGTCGAGCGAGGCGTATGGGAGCACGTCGTTGAGGAAGAGCTCGTCGGTGAGCTCATCGGACCAGGGGAACTCGGCGCGTGCGCGGAGCGCGTACTCGATGTTCTCGAGGACGAGTTCCGGGTCGATCTCCGCATCGCGCGCGGGCGCGTACTCGGCGAGGAAGCGGGCGGCCTCGACGCCATCGGGACCGAACCGCTCCTCGGCGGTCTCGATGACCGAGGCCCAGGAACCTGGGTCGGCGGAGGCGACGGGCGCCGGGATGAGCCAGAGCAAGAGGAGCGCGTGTAGGGCGAGGATTCGGGACATCAAGGCCTCCTTCGGGCGTGGACGACCCCAGCGTACGCGATCCGCACAGGCCGCCCCACTACCATTCGGGCATGCCAGCGCCCAAAGCACTGTCGTCGCTGAGCGCCATGATCGCCTCTGCATTCGTCGCCCAGCTCTTGATCTCGCAGACCGCCTTCGCGCAAGCGACGGTTGACCCGAACGCCCGTGCGGGTGATGCGGGGCGTCCCGCGCCGGCCGCGCAGCGGGGGATCGGGCCGGACCTGGATGCATGGTGGCAGGATGCGGTGTTCTACGAGGTGTTCGTGCGGTCGTTCGCGGACTCGACGGCGGGGCCGCTGGCGGGCGACGGGATCGGCGACCTGCGTGGGTTGATCGAGCGGCTTGACTATCTCAATGACGGCGATGCGACGACCGACACCGACCTCGGCGTGACCGCGCTGTGGTTGATGCCGATCATGGAGTCGCCGTCGTATCACGGGTACGACGTCACGGACTACCGGCGCGTCGACCCGGACTACGGCACGAACGAGGACTTCCTCGAGCTCATCGAGGCCTGCGAGCAGCGCGGCATCCGCGTGATCCTCGACTTGGTCCTCAACCACTGCTCGCGCGAACACCCGTGGTTCGTCGAGGCGGCGGGCGATCCCGACTCGCCCAAACGCGACTGGTTCACGTTCGAGGAGAATCGCCCGGACTGGAAGGGGCCGTGGAATCAGCCGGTGTGGCACAAGGTCCCCGGCGCCGACGACCACTACTACGGCGTGTTCTGGGCGGGGATGCCGGACCTGAACTACCGGAACCCGGAAGTCACGCGTGAGATGATCGACGTCACGCGGTTCTGGATCGAGGAGATGGGCGCGCACGGCTTCCGCCTCGACGCGATCCGGCACCTGATCGAGGAGGGGCGCGTGCAGTCCAGCACGCCGGCGACGCACCGGTGGCTGAAGATGTACCACGACGAGGTCAAGAAGATCGACGAGGACGTCTTCCTCGTCGGCGAGATCTGGTCGGACACGGATGACGTGTCGCGGTACGTGGGCGATCAGATGGATGCCGCGTTCGAGTTCGATCTGGCCAACAAGATCATAGAGGGCCTCCGCGTGGGACGCGGCAAGCCGATCGCGGTTCACATGCACCGGCTCACTGCGAGCTACCCGCATGGGATGTACGCGACGTTCCTGCGCAACCACGACCAGAACCGGACGGTGCACGAGCTCGGCGGGGATGTGGAGGCGGCGAAGCTGGCGGCATCGATCCAGTTCGCGATGCCGGGCGTCCCGTTCATCTACTACGGGGAGGAACTGGGCATGAGCGCGTCCAAGCCGGACCCCGACCTGCGCACGCCGATGCAGTGGGACGCGGGCGAGGGCGCGGGGTTCACGACTGGGACAGCGTGGAAGGCGCCGAAGACGGACCACTCGACCGTCAATGTCGCGGCTCAGATGGATGACGCGGGCTCGATGCTGAGCCACTACCGTCGGTTGGTTCGTGCTCGTCAAGGGTCGGATGCGCTGCGCATCGGGTCGTTGTCGAAGCGGTTCGTGGAGGATCCACGCATCCTCATCTGGGTTCGCGAGCACGAGGGCGAACAGGTCTTGTGCGTCTTCAACACTGCGGACGAGCGCCTGCCGCTTGGCGACCTGCCGCTCGACAGCGAGCTCGGGGCGAGCCTGATCGGTGGGCGGGACGGCGTTCCGGACGAGCTCGAAGCGCGCGGCGCGTGGATCGTCGAAGTGCTGGACTAGGCGCGCCACGACCACCAACAATCGCCCATGACCACGCGCGAACGGATCGTGATCCGCTCACATTCCGAGGACCAGACCGTCTCCGTCGGCGAGCGGCTCGGGCGGGTTCTGCTCGCGGGCGATCTCGTGGCCATCTTCGGCGAACTGGGCGCAGGGAAGACACGGTTCGTGCGCGGGATCGCGATGGGGCTTGGGATCGATCCGGGCATCGTGTCCAGCCCGACGTTCGTGGTGATGAACGAATACCCGTCTGAGGAGGGTGACGGGCCGCCGTTGGTGCATGTGGATGCGTACCGGCTTGGCGGGGCGGATGAGCTGGAGTCGCTGGGGTGGGACCGTGCGCATGATGGGAGCGCGGTCGTGGCGGTGGAGTGGGCCGAGCGTCTTGGTGGGGAGTTGCCGGACGACGAGTGGACGTGCGTGGTTCGGATCGAGGCGGACCCGGAGGGTGAGGCTCAGGGGCGGTTGATCGTGGTGGAGCCGCCGGTCTTGTGGGGGGATCGACCTGGTATTCGCGGGCTGCGCGCGAGCGCCGAGCAGCTTGCGCCGGGGTGGGCGACGTGTCCGGTAACGGGCAAGGCGGTGCCGCCGGACTCGCCGACGTTCCCCTTCTTCGATGAGCGGGCGCGGCTGGTGGATCTGTCGCGCTGGATGTCGGGGGAGTACGTGGTGAGCCGCGACGTGCGGGAGGAGGATCTGGAGGATCCGCCGCCTGCCGTGGGGTGAAGGCTTGGTCGGGGTGGGGCGCGTCCTGCAAAGGACGTTCGGGATGCGAGTGTGGTTCGTGGGTGACGGTCGGACGACCAATCGGCGGCATCCTGCCGCCGGGGACTTCCGCCTTCGGCGGGGCCGAGCCCTGCCTCCTGCAGGGCTCGGAGTCTGCGCGGTAGGCTCCCGGGATGCCGATCGCAGCAGCAGTGAGCGGGGTTCTGACTCAAGGCGCGGGGTCTGGTGGTGCGTTCAGCGTCACCATCTGGGACCTGTTCATCCAGTCGCTGGACTTGTTCACGGGGGTGTTGGTGATCGGGTCGTTCGCGGCGGTGGCCGTGATCGTGCGCGCGGTCTTGGACATCCGTGCGAGCCGCTTCAACGACCTGGACCTCGAGCGGACGCTGCG
This sequence comes from Phycisphaerales bacterium, assembly GCA_028285065.1. Classification (GTDB taxonomy): domain Bacteria; phylum Planctomycetota; class Phycisphaerae; order Phycisphaerales; family UBA1924; genus JANQQG01. The sequence goes on along the minus strand of JANQQG010000185.1, from coordinate 3,673 downwards.
TGAGCACCTGAACCGGGGCGATCTTCGTGCCGCGGCGCGCGTGGTCGATGGTGAGACGACGTTCGTTGCGCGCGTGCTCGATGGGTGCCTGCGTGCGCGCAAGCACGGGAAGCGGGCGGCGATCGATGCGGCGGAGATGACGGCGAGCGCGGAGTGCGCTCGTTGGTTCCGGAAGATCGAGCCGCTGAGCGTGATCGGGAACCTCGGGCCGCTGGTGGGGTTGGCGGGGACGGTGTGGGGGATGATCATCGCGTTCGCGGAGCTTGGCGAGAGCGGCGGGGTCGCGGGGCCTGCGCAGCTCTCGGTGGGCATCTCGAAGGCGTTGTTCCACACGCTGCTTGGGCTGGTGCTGGCGGTGCCGTGCCTGACGGTGTTCGGGTTCTATCGCGGGGTGATCGACAAGCTGTGCACTGGGGCGATGGCGACGAGCTCTGGTCTGGTCGAGCGCGCGATGGCGATCGACCCCGATGCGGGCGAGACGAGCGAGGGGGGCTGAGGGCGTGCGCACGCGCGGTCCGACCATTCCTCGAGCGGACGGGGCGTCGAAGGCGATCAACGCGACGCCGCTGATCGACGTGGTGATGTGCCTGATCGTGTTCTATCTGATGGTGGGGACGCTGGCGGGCGAGAAGCTGGCGGCCGTGGACTTGCCGGAGGCCCGGATTGGTCAGCCGGACGAGAAGGCGCAGGCGTTGGTGATCAACATCCCGCTGGACGACTCGGATGGGGCGATCGTCGTCGAGGGGCGCAGCGTGTCGGAGCGTGAGCTGGAGGCGAGCGTTCGGATGTGGCTGGCGACGCCGGCGGAGGGGAGCGATGCGCCGGGTCCGATCGAGGTGCGCGCGGGTCGGCGTGTGCCGTTCGGGCGTGTTGCGCCCGCGCTGCGTGCGTGTGAGCGTGCCGGCGCGCGTGGTGTGCAGCTTGTGGCGGAGGACGCGCGATGACCCCCCCCGCTCCCTCCCCGCCGCCGCCGCCTCGGACGATGTCGCTGGAATCTGGCGAGGGCGATGAGCCGCGGCTGCAGCTGCGCCGTCGCGACATGCCGGCAACGCTGAGCGAGAAGTTCGGGCCGAACATGACGCCGATGGTGGACGTCGTGCTGGTGATCCTGATCTTCTTCATGGCCGCGACGGTGGTTGTCGGGCCGGAGTTGTCGTTCCGGACTGCCGTGGAGCGTGAGGAGGCGTCGACGGAGGTGCTCGAGCGGTTCGAGCTTCCGCCGGTGCGTCTGACGATCAAGGTGGACCTTGGCGAGGGCGGGCGTGCCCGGTGCGACGGGCTTGGGGTGACGAACGCGAGCCTGGATCAGGCGATCGCGCGTCTGGGGTCGTTCGTGGAGGGTGTGGAGCTGGAGCGCGTGGTGGTGGCGATCGATCCGACGGACGCGGCGCCGTACGAGGCGATCGTGCGGTTGCACGAGGCGTGCGCGCGGCTGAAGATCCGGCGCGTCGGAACGATCCTGTCGGAGGTGGATGGGCCGCCGGCGATCGGGGTGGAGTAAGGCGGGTCAGGCGTCCGGGGCGGGCTTGGCGCTTGCGTAGATCACGAATCGGTGGCCTTCGGGCTTGAGTCCGAGTTCGGCGCAGACCTTGTTGCGCAGCTCGAGGAGGCCTGGGGCCTCGATGGAGCTGATCTCGTGTGTGTCGGTGCGGACGATGAGGCCGGCGGAGTGGGTGCCGTAGGCGAGCTGGTAGTGTGCCTGCTCGGAGTCGACGAGGACCTGCTGGAGGATCTTGGCGTCTTCGAGGAGCTTGATGGTTCTGTAGACGGTTGCGCGGCTGACTCGGAAGCCCTGCCCCTTCATGGACTCGAGGAGCCGGTCGGCCTGGAAGACGTCATCCATGGAGAGGATGGCGTCGAGGATCTGTGCCCTCTCGGGGGTGTACTTGAGTCCCTCGGCCTTGAGGCGTCGTCGGAAGACAGCGCAGAGGGGCTCGATGATCTCGAGGTCGTCGAGCGACGAGGATCGGGCGGAACTCGTGTCGGACAGGTCCATAAGCGCATCGTAGCGTGCCGGCGCGCACGCGGACCTACACTGGGCCGATGCCCGAGGCGACCCCCGCCGGATCAACCAACCCTGTTCCGCAGCCCCACGCCCCCCACCCGTCGCAGGCGAGTGCGCTGCGCCGGTGGGCGGGCCCGCTGGGTGCGATCGTGCTGCTGCTGGCGTCGTGCGCTGGGATGAGCGTGGTCGGGTTGCCGGTGGATACGCCGGTCGCCGCGCTGGCGTCGACGCTGACGATGGTGTCGCTGGGCGGGGGTCTTGCGCTGGGGTACCTGCTTGGTGCGATGGGGTGGGGGCGGCTGGTGGTTCGTGTGCTCGCCAAGGACTCGCCGAGCGCGGTCTGGCTTCAGCTGCCGTGCGGGTTGGGGCTGGCGCTGTTCGCGAGCCACATGCTCGGCGTGCTGGGGTTGCTGTCGGGGCCCGGCGGGATCATCGGGGCGTGGGCGTTCGTTGGGGTGGGGCTGGTGGTGCTTGCGCATCAGGTGACGTCGGGCGAGCTGCGGCCGGAGCGTTGGCCGGTGGCGCCGGTCTGGCTGTGGCTGGGTGCGCCGGCGCTCGGGCTGACGCTGGTGGCGGCGTCGAGCCCGCCCGGGTGGTTGTGGGGTTCGGAGGGCGGCGGGTACGACGTGCTGAGCTACCACATGCAGCTCGTCAAGGAGTGGCTGAGCGGTTCGGAGGGGTTGCTGGGCGCCGGTCGGCTGTGGCCGGTCGAGCACAACGTGTACTCGTACCTGCCGAGCTACATGGAGGGGGCGTTCCTGCACGTTGCGGCGATGGTGGGTGCTGGGTCGGCACCCGATGCGCTGGTCGCGGGAGATGGGCTTGGGGTCGTGGGCGCACAGATGCTGCACACGCTGGTGGGGTTGGTGGGCGCGTTGACCGTTGCTCGGTGCGTCTGGGTGGCGCTCGATCGGGCGAGCGTTCCTGGTTGGTGCGCCCGGTTCGGCGCGTGCTGTGGGGCGGCGATGGTGCTGGGCACGCCGTGGAGCGTCGTGGTCGGTTCGATGGCGTACAACGAGATGGTGCTGGTGACGCTCGGCGCTGGTGCGGTCCTCGTTTCGCTTGATGGCGGGTCGAGTGCGCTGAAGCGCGCGATCGTTGCGGGGGCGCTCGTCGGGGTGGCCGCGGGCGCGAAGCCGACGGGTGTGTTCCTGCTGGGTCCGGTCGCGGGGCTTGCGCTGCTCGCGTATGCGCCGAAGCGCAAGTGGGTCCCGATGGTGCTGGTCGGGTCCGTCGCGGGGGTGGCGGTGATGGCGCCGTGGTTGGTGCGGAACTTCCTTGCCGGTGGGAATCCGATCTTCCCGTTCGGGACGGACCTGTTCGGGAGTGCGCACTGGAGCGCGGAGCAGGTCGCTCGGTATGGGGCGGCGCACCGGTTCGACGGGACGTTGATGGACCGGATCGGGCTGTTGTTCTCGTCGGATCGCGGGATCATGCACGCGCAGTGGGTGTTCGTGTTCCCTATGAGCGCGGTGTGCCTGGTGATCGCGTGCGTGTGGCGTCAGACGCGGACGCTGGGTGTGGTGCTGGTCTTGGGCGCACTCGGTGGGCTGGCGGCGTGGCTTGCGCTGACGCACGTGCAGTCGCGTTTCTTGGTGCCGCTGGTGGTGCCGCTTGCGACGGGGTTCGGCCTTGCGTGCGGTTGGCTCGCGCACGCGGGGCACGAGG
>JANQQG010000144.1 GCA_028285065.1 Phycisphaerales bacterium | reverse complement strand
CACGACCCTCGACCGCATCGAGCTCTGACTCCACCTCCGACTGCCGTGACGATGCCTGAGACGATCGACAGAGTTGATCCCATGGCGCAGCCGCACGAGTCGGGTGGGGCGTTGCTCGAGGCTCGCGACGTCGTATTCGAGTACGCGTCGTCGGATGGCGTGCCAGGGTTCGCGCTCAGGATTGGTTCGCTGATGCTTGCGCGCGGGGAGCATGCGGCACTGGTCGGGCCCAGCGGGAGCGGGAAGACGACACTGCTGCGTCTGCTGACGGGGATCGTCCGTGCGCACAGCGGGTCGGTGCGTTTGGATGGGGAGGAGGTCTCGTCGCTGTCGGACGCCGAGCGTCGGGCGCTGCGTCTGCGATCGGTGGGGATGGTGTTCCAGCACTTTGCGCTGCTGGACTACCTCAGTGCGCTGGAGAACATCCTGCTGCCGTACCGGCTGACGAGGGCGCTGCCAGGCCGAGACGGGGCGCGTGAGCGTGCGATCGGGCTTGCGGAGCAGACTGGGATCGGGCATGTGCTGCGACGGCGTCCGGGGCGTCTGAGCCAGGGTGAGCGTCAGCGGGTGGCGATCTGTCGCGCGCTGGTGACGGGCCCGAGCTTGCTCGTGTGCGATGAGCCGACGGGGAACCTGGATCCTGCGCGTTCGGACTCGACGCTCGACCTGATCCTGTGCGAGGCGGACCGGTCGGGGGCGACGGTCTTGATGGTGACGCACGACCATCGGCTGCTGGATCGATTCGATCGGGTGATCGAGGTGGACTCGTTGGCCCCGCCACCCCCCCCCAACCCCCCCACCCCCGCCACGCCCACCGCGCCCGCCGGCACCGGGGAGGCGCGGTCATGAGGGCGCTGATGGGGCTCGCGCTGCGCCACATGCTGTTCCGGCGCGTGCGCACGCTGATCATGGTCGGGTGCATCGGCATCGCGCTTGCGCTGCCGGCGATCGGGGCGCTGCTGGTCGCTGACCTGGACAACTCGCTGCGGGCGCGTGCCCGCACGGCTCCCCTCGTGGTTGGCGCCAAGGGGAGCCGGTATGACCTCGTCTTCGCGACGCTGTTCTTCCGGCCGGGAGAGATCGATACGACGCCGCACGGGTTGTACGAGTCGCTGCTGGAAGAGCCCGGTGTCGAGGCGATCCCGATCCACGCGTCGTTTACGGCGCAGGGATCGCCGGTCGTCGCGACCAGCTACGAGTACTTCGAGCGACGCGGGTTGAGGATCGACGAGGGGCGGGGTCTTGCGCGCCTGGGCGAGGCGGTGGTGGGTGCAGAGGCCGCGCGGAGGCTGGGCGTCTCGCCGGGTGATGAGCTGTCGACGGACCAGCGTGAGCTGTACGACATCACGTCTCCGGTCTCGGTGCGGCTTGGTGTTGTCGGCGTGCTCGAACCAACGGGCACACCCGACGATGGTGCGGTGCTGATCGACCTGGAGACGGTGTGGGTCGTCGAGGGGATCGCGCACGGGCACGACGAGGCCGAGTCGATCGAGCGGGATGATCTGTTGATCGGGCGGACGGATGAGCACGTGGCGCTGTCGGGCGCCGTGATCACGTTCCAGGAGATCAGCGGAGAGAACGCGTCGAGCTTCCATCTGCACGGGTCACGCGACGAGTTGCCGCTGACGGGCGTGCTCGTGTACCCGGAGGACGAGAAGACGTCGACGATCCTGGCGGCGCGGATCAACGCGTCGCCGGGGCATCAGGCGGTGGTGCCGGACCGGGTCGTTGGTGACTTGATGGCGTTCGTGGTGCGGATCCAGTCGCTGCTGAACGCGGTGGCCGGCGTGCTGGGCGTCTCGACGCTCGCGCTGATCGCGTTGATCGCGGTGCTGTCGTACCGGATCCGCGAGGAGGAAGTGCGGACGCTGCACGACATCGGCTCTCCGCGGCGGGCGGTCGCCTGCCTCTTCGGGTTCGAGTTGGTCCTGATTCTCGCGGGGGGTGCGCTGCTGGGCGCGCTCCTTTCGGGCGCCGGGGTCGGTGCCACGCAGGTGTTGGTGCCGTTCCTTTCTTCGTGATGGAGGGTGTCGTGAAGCGCATCGTGATCGGAGGCTGCCTGGGGTTGTTCGGACTGCTCACGCTCGCGGCGTGCTCGGAGACGCCCGCGCCGGAGGCGATCGAGGCGGAACGTGTGGTGTACACCACGTTCTACCCGACGACGTACTTCACGGAGCGGATCGCGGGGACGGGTGAGGACGCGGTGCCGGTGGTCAACCCGGTGCCGCCGGACGCGGACCCGATCTTCTGGAATCCGCCGGTGGAGACGATCGAGGCGTACAAGCGTGCGCGTTTGATCGTGCTCAATGGTGCGTCGTTCGAGAAGTGGGTGTTCCACGCGCCGCTCCCCCGTTCGCGCATCGTCAACACCAGCGACTCATTCCGGGACGAGCTGATCAAGATCGAGGGGACGGTTACGCACTCGCACGGCCCGGCGGGCGAGCACACGCACGAGGGAACCGACGGGCACACGTGGCTCGACCCGAACAATGCGATCCGCCAGGCGCGTGCGATCCGCAATGCGATGGTCGATGCGTTCCCGGAGCAGAGCGCGCGGTTTGCGAGCGGCTTGGATGGACTCGAAGCAGATCTGCAATCGCTCGACGGCGCGCTGTCGCAGGCCACCGGGTCGCTGAGCGGCGTTCGTCTCGTCGCGAGCCACCCTGCGTACAACTACCTCGCGACCCGATACGGGTGGGACATCGAGAACCTCGCACTGGATCCGGATTCGGATGACGCGGAGGTCGCGAAGGCGGCGGTCCTGGGTGTTGGCAACCCGGATAACAAGCCGATCGTGCTGCTGTGGGAGTCGGAGCCACGTGCTTCCGTGGCGGATGCGCTGGCCGCGGAGCTCGGCGTACGGAACGTCGTGTTCAGCCCGGCGGAGCTCGTCGAGCCGGAGCGGCTGGAGGCAGGCGAGGACTACCTGAGCACCATGCGGGCGAACATCGAGCGCCTGCGGGAAGCGGGCGAGCAGTAGTCAGTCGGGGAACAGATGCTCGAGGCGGACCATCGCGTCCGCGGTGTCGACGCCCATCTTGCGCAGGTCGTCCATTCTGGAGACGTCGTCCATGCGCACGGCACTCGGGAGCGGCTGGTTGTAGCGGGCGTACGTGAACAGCTCGCGTTCCGGCGCGAGCAGCGAGGGCTCGTGCAGGTCGCCGATCTCGGCGTCGATCGGTTCGCCGCAGAGGCAGCGTCCGAGGACGCGGCAGAGCATGTCCTGGTGCTCGCTGATCGAGCCGAGCAGCGCAACGGGCATGTAGGTGAGCAGGTCGAGCAGGTGGAGCTTGGCGACGCGTTTGTCTGGCAGGCGTGCTCGTCCGCCGCCGGTGCCGACGGAGACGACCAGGAGCTTGTCGGTGCCGGTCTCCCAGCCGATGCGGTACTGGGGGAGGGTGACAGTCAGGAACGCGAGAAGGGCGGGGTTGTTGTAGGGCGTGATCCCGCCATCGACGAAGGTGTGCGACTGCTCACCGACGTCGATCTGTTCGGGCGGGAAGAAGGTGGGGGCCGCGGTGGAGGCGCGGAGGAGGCGCCAGAGGTCGACGTTGAGGTTGCAGTCGGGCAGGGCGGGGTCGTTGAACTTGGCGTTCGGGTTGTTGGTGAGCGGCCAGGCCGATCCGGTGGAGGCGTTGCGCATGACGACCAGCAGGAGGCGCCGGAGGTGGTTGGAGCCGAGCGTCGCGTCGGTGCCGTCGTCTTCCCGAAAGACCTCCTTGAACAGCTCGGCGATGCGGTCGGAGCGGTAGCGAGCGCGGATGCGCCTGAGCAGCGATGAGCGGGAGAACATGGCTCTCCCGTGCTCGGCGTACATCTCGTCGATCACGCCGACGGGCATGCCCCAGGCGAGGCTTGCGGCGATGATGGCGCCGGTGCTGGTGCCTGCGAAGAGGTCGAACTCATCGGCGAGTACGAGGTCGGGGCGCCCGCGCTTCTCGCGCAGGAGCGACTCGATGCGCTGAAGGATGGCGATCGCGTAGACGCCACGGATGCCCCCTCCGTCGATGGTGAGGATGCGGCGTGGCGCAGCGTCGCCCCCGCCGGCGGGCGGACCGAGCACGCTCATCATCGCTCTCCCTCACTTGGCGCCTGGGTCACGCGCGAAGCATACCCGGCGTGCGCCGGCGCCGGAGGCACGTCGCGCTCTGGTAGACTCGGAAGCCGATGGGCGACTCGGGCTGGACCTACCGCGGCTTCATGAGTTACTCGCACCGGGACAGGCGCGTCGCGGACCGGCTGCACCGCAAGCTCGAGGGCTATCGCACCCCCAAGCGACTGGTCGGCACGCCGGGGCGGGACGGGCCGGTGCCGTCGCGCGTCTCGCCGATCTTCCGCGATCGCGAGGAGCTGCCGACGTCGGCGGACCTCGGGGAGATGATCCGCGAGGCGCTCGCGGGCTCGCGGTACCTCATCGTGGTGTGCTCGCCGCGCTCGGCCAGGTCGCGCTGGGTGAACGAGGAGGTGCTGACGTTCAAGCGGCTCGGCGGGGACGATCGCGTCTTGGCGATCATCGTGGACGGCGAACCGAACGCCAGCGACCATCCGGACCAGGCGGATGAGGAGTGCTTCCCGCCGGCGCTGCGGTACGAGGTCGGCCCGGACGGGGAACTGACCGACGAGCGGGCTGAGCCGATCGCGGCCGACGCGCGCGAGATCGGTGATGGGCCCGCGGACGCGCGGCTCAAGCTGCTGGCCGGGCTGCTCGGGGTGGGGTTCGATCAGCTCAAGCGGCGTGAGGCGGCTCGGCGGCAGAAGCGGCTGGCCATCTCGGCGGGCGTCCTGGGTGTCGTCGCCGCGATCATGCTTGCGCTGACGGTCTTCGCGCTGATCTCGCGTGCCGACGCGATCGAGCAACGCGGGATCGCCAACGAGCGGACGCGCCAGAGTCTGCAGCGCCTCAGCGACAACCACGTGCAGCAGGGTGATGAGCGGTACCTCGCCGGGGATATCACCGGTGCGTTCCTGCACTATGTGCACGCGCTCCGCGTCCAGCCGGAGGGCGCCGACTCCGAGCACGTCCACCGTGTTCGCCTCGCCTCCGTCTCGCGCCGGTTGCCGAGGCTCGAGACGGCCCATCTGACCGGCTCCTACTGGGATCCCGTGATCTCACGCGACGGTCGTCTTGTGATGGTGTGCGGGCAGTCCCCGCGCCTGATCGACGTCGCGACGGGCGACGAGCACGGATTGGCGGTCGACGGGGACGTTTCCGTCGACCAGTGCGTGTGGGGCGCGAACGACGCCTGCTTCTTCACCGTGCGTCGGGGGTGGCTCGAGCGATGGGACCGGGACGGGACGCGGACGCACCAGTGGGCGTTCCCCGAGCGCGAACACAGTTTCGATGACATGCGCACGATCGTGGCGAGCGCGGACGGTGCGGTCATCCTCGCACGACAGGACTCCGACGGACTGGTCCTCAGCGGAGGGGACGAGCCGGGGGTGCCGAACGCGATCACGATGGACGAGCGGCGCGAGCTGCGGCTGGGGCCGCAGGGGCTGCGGTTCGCGACCTTCGAGGAGGACGCGGCTTCGTACGACGTGGCTGATGGACGGATGCTCGCTCGGTTTGATCCGGCGTCGATGTGGCGGGACGTGGCGCCGGCGCTGCGCCCGGAGCAGCCGCGTCTGTGGGTGGGCGAGCTCGAGTTCGATCCGACGGGCCAGTACATCGCCACGGCGACTCCGGACGGGCTGCTGCAGGTGTGGGAGGTAGCGACGGGACGTGCGATTACGTGGCCGCAGGCGACGTCGATCGGGACGACGGCTGTTGCGCTTCCGCCGGAGTCGCCGGGCATCATCTTCGGTGACGAGAAGGGGAACGTACGGATCTGGCGGACGGACGCGTCGCGCGTGATCGTGACCGGGCAGCGCCACCACTCGCCGGTCAACGACATCGTGTTCGATCCGGAGTTGGAACTGCTCGCGAGTTCGGGCAGTTCGTTCGTCGAGCTCGAGGCGGCGGGGGTGACGACACGAGTCACGCCCGGCGGGACACCGGAGGCGCTTCGGATCCGGGACGATGGGACGATCGTCGTCCTTGCGTCGCGCGGCTACCAGCAACTGCTCGTCCAGACATGGTCGCTCCCGGCTGGGCCCGGCCCGCTCTACAGCGCCGAGCACGCGGACAGGATCATGCACCTGCAGACGTTGCCGGGGAGCCCGCGCATCGTGACCGCGACGGAGGGGGGCCTGGTCCGCGCGACCGACGCGGAGAACGGTCAGGTGCTCGGCGAGCGGACGTTCGATGGGGCGGTGTCGCTGCTGCGTCTGAGTCCGGATGGGGAGCGCGTCGTGGTGATCAGTGCGGGGATGGCGGTCTGGCTCAGGAGCGACACGCTCGAGACGGTCAGCGGGCCGGTCCGCGTGAGCTACCCGCGTCATCCGGACAGCCGTGCGGGGTGGCAGGGCGGGGGACCGGAGGGGCAGAGCCGCGAGATCGACGGGCCGTCGGACGCGATCGTGGACATGGTGTTCGACGAGACGGGCGAGCGTTGCGTGATGCTCCGCATACCAGACGGTGGTGGTGCGCAGTCGTTGTACGTCTGGGAGCCGGCGAGCGGACAGGAGCCCCGCTGGATCGATGTTGGGAGCGGCCCGGACGGGTGGGTGTCGGCGCGTCATCTGGGCTGGGTCGGTGGTGAGATCGTGTTCGTCGATTGGGCGGGCTCGCTCCGCCGGATCGACCCCACGACGCTGTCGGAGCAGACGCCTGTCGTGCTGCCCGCGGACGCAGGGATCTCGGCCGTGACGGTTGCGCCTGACGGGGAGCGGATCCTCATGGGGGCGAGCGATGGGAGCGTGCACCTGCTCGAGCGCGACGGGAGTGAACTGTGGAGAACCAAGACGGCACGCGAGGGATGGGTGACGTCCTTGTCGTTCTCATCGGACGGGGCGCGTGTCCTCGTCTCGACGTCCGCGGGTTGGGCTCGGATTCTCGATGCCGCGACGGGCGAGCCGGAGTCTGCGACGATGAACGCGGGGACGTCGGTCTCCGGGGCCCGCCTTCAGGGTGGGCTGGTGATGACGACCTCGACGAATGCGGAGTTCGAGCAGGTCGCGCGGCTCTGGGATGCGCGCAGTGGCGCCGAGGGCGTGGTCGACGCATACACGCATGAGCTTGTCGGCCTCGCGTTGGACGGCAACCGCCTCGTGGCAGTTGAGGGGCAGACCCTCCAGATCTGGGATACCGCCCCGCTCTCGACGGACGCGGACGCGCTGCTGCGCCGCGCCGAGCGCCTGGCGGTACGCCGGATCGATCTCGCCGGCGCCGTCGTGCTCCTCAGCGACGAGGAGCTGTATGCCGCACAGGACGTCGCGACCGTTGGACCCTCACCCCCGCCCACCGCCCCCACCGCCCCCCGCACTCCCGGGCGTTAGACTGCGGCCCGATGGCGACGCCGGGCGCAGGACCAGTTCGTGACGGGATCCCGATCGTCGTTGGCGTGACGGGGCATCGCGACATCTCGCCAGAGCACGAGGCACAACTCGAAGGCCGCGTGCGCGAGGCGCTCGACGACCTGAGCGCGCGGTGCCCGAGTTGCCCGATCGTGTTGCTGACCGGTTTGGCCGAGGGCGCCGACCGGATCGCTGCGCGTGCGGCGCTCGGTGCTGGGCACGCGATCGCGGGCGTGCTGCCGATGGATCGCGAGGAGTACGAGCGCGACTTTGCCACCGAGGCATCGCGTGCCGAGTTTCGGGAGCTCTCGCATCAGGCTGTGACGGTCCGGACGCTCCCGGACCGACCGGATGGGCGCGATGCGGCATACAGCGCGCTGGGCGTCGACATCGCCAAGCGCTGCACGCTGCTGATCGCGCTCTGGGACGGCGAGGAGGCGGGCGGCCAGGGCGGGACGGCTGACGTCGTGGGCTACAAGCTCAAGGGTGGGCCCGTCCGCCTCGAGGGGCCCGGTTCGCAACTGCTTGATCCTCCCGAGACGGGGGTGGTGGTCCACATCGCGACGCCGCGCGCGAGCGACGGTCCGGATGGCTCGACCGCTCGAGTGGGGCTGGTCACGATCCTGGCGAGTGACCCGGACGAGCCCGAGCGCACGCACCGGAAGCTGAGGCGCCTGGAGCAGTTCAACCGTGACATGGCCCGGACGGGCGCGCAGCCGGGGCGTGCCGCTTCCGCGAACGTTGAACGATCTGGCGAGGGCGAGCGTTTGTTCATCGGCGCGGACGGTGTCGCGAATGATCTGCAGGCCAAGTCGATTCGGACGCTGCACGCGCTCGTCGGGTTCAGCTTCCTCGGGTCGATCTGCTTCGGCCTCTACTCGTCGCTGTACCAGCTCAACCCGTACCTGCTGGGCGCGTACCTCGCGTTCCTGCTCGCGTCGTTCGTCTTGTGGCACGTACGGATCCGGCGTCACGAGTTCGAGTCTCGGTACCTGGACGCACGGGCACTGAGCGAGGGGCTGCGCGTGCAGCTGTACTGGCGCCGGGCGGGGCTGCCCGACGAGCCGGCCGAGCGGTACCTGCGCAAGCAGCGCGGGGAGCTCGACTGGATCCGGACTGCCCTGCGCGCGGTCGATCTGATTGATCACGGGGCGCGCGGTGGCGCCCGCGAGGAGCCCGAGGCGGTGCTGCGCGAGTGGGTCGCGGATCAGGGCGGGTACTTCGATCGCGCGGGGGCGAGGAGCGAGCGCGCTGCGCGCCGGGCTTCTGTGCTGACGCGCGGGGCGTACACGGCCGCGCTCGGGATGTCGACGCTGCTGTTCGGGGCCCTGGTGATCTCGGCGCTGGCGGTCAAGGGGGGCCTGACCGAAGCGATGGCCAACACGGTGCTCGCGTCGGTCGCGATCTTCCTGGTCGTGGGCGTGCTCGCGCAGTTCTACGCGACGCGCCGGGTGCTCGGTGAGCACGCCAAGCGGTACGCGCGGATGCGTCTGCTGCTCGATGGCGCCGAGCGTGCGGTCGCGGAGCTGGAACGAGCGGCGCCGGCCGTGCGCCGGGACTTGGTCCGGCGCTTGTTGCTGGAGCTCGGCTCAGAGTCGCTCGGGGAGAACGCCGACTGGCTGATGCTGCATCGTGAGCGGCCGACGGAGGTTGCGCTGTAGCGGATTCGGGCGACGGCGCGTGCGCTGCGCTTCGCACGAACGCGCCGGCGCACGCAGCGATCGAGGTCGGCGGGGCGAGCGAGGTGCGTCCGTTGTCCGTGCTCCCTGGTGCGACATTGGATGTTGCAACAACAAGGGAGCGCGCGGCGGCGCGGAGTGGGTTCAGAACCCACTTGTGGGGGGACAGGCAATACGATACGGTTGTGCGGCGTTCAACCTGCCGCTGGTGGCCTTCTGGAGCTGTTCCGCGCGCTCTTGCGTGGTGGGCGTCCGATAGGCACAAAATCACTCTTGCACACAACCGGTCCTCCGCTAGTCTTAGGTACCCCCACTTTTCGGTGGGGTAGCGTTCCTGCCCAAGACAATGTGGAGACCCGAACTCATGCGCACACAAACGCTTTCACGCCTCGGCGCGCTCAGCGCGACGACGGCCCTTGCTGCCACTGCGCTGGCAGGTCCGGACGTGATCGTCGCGGATCTGCCGTCGACGGCGCGGTACGGACCCCTGAACGGTGAGTACGCGTACGCCGTCGGCACGACCTCGTGCAACATCGGTGACGACATCCTCCTCTGGATCAGCGGGAACAACCAGCACCCCGTCATCACGCAGAACATGTTCCGCCTGCACAACGACCGCTTCGTCCACCTCGGCCAGGGCTGGATGAAGCACGGGTTCTGTGCGCTCTCGGGCACCCTCTGTGGTCCTTGTGCGTCCACGAACTGTGACACCCTCGGCGTCGGCTGCTCCGACCCCTACTCGGCCAGCCTCAACGGCAGCCAGGGCGGTCTCGGGCCCAAGTCCGACGTCAATCCCGTGACGGGGGCCTTCCCCTACCCGTTCACCGGGCAGGGCCAGACCGGCGATGCGCTGTACAAGCGCATCCGGGTCCCCGCGTCTGAGCTCTCCGTTGCCGGCGCTCGCTACTACGTCACGAGCCACTACGTGACGCCGGACGAGCCGCCCCACGGCACGGACATGAACAACGAGTCGTACCGTGAGGTCTCGATCTCCGGTTCGTTCAGCACCTCCAACGTCGGCGCAACGCAGCGCGAGAAGTACGCGATCCAGGCCTGGCAGGATGCGGATCCGTCCGTCTCGCTCACCAACGTCGACGTTCCCGGCGACGGTCGCATGATCGTCGGCGCCAAGGCCGTCAACCTCGGCGGCGGTCAGTACCGCTACGAGTTTGCGATCCAGAACTACAACTCCGATCGGGGCGCCGGCTCGTTCAGCGTGCCGATCCCGGCCGGTGTGAGCGTGACCGGCGTCGGCTTCCGTGACGTCGACCACCACTCCGGCGAGATCTGGGACAGCACCGACTGGTCCAGCACCGTCACGTCGTCCAGCGTCACCTGGAGCAGCAACACCAACGCGATCCGCTGGGACTGCCTGTACAACTTCTGGTTCACCGCCAATGGCGCGCCGACCACCGGCGGCGCCACCGTCGGCATGTTCGACGCCGGCAGCCCGGGCCAGATGACCGTGAACACCGTCATTCCCGGGACCGGCACCGGCCAGCCGCTGCCCCCGAGCAATGACAACTGCGCGAGCGCGATCGACATCAGCGAGGGCTCGACGTCCTTCACGACCGTCGATGCGACCACCGACGGGCCCGCGTCCGTCTGCGCCACCATCGACTCCGACGTCTGGTTCCGCTTTACCGCGCAGTGCGACGGCGTCCACGACTTCAACACCTGCAACGCCACCTTCGACTCCGCGCTGTCCATCCACGCCGACGGCTGCCCCGCCGGCGCTGAGCTGCAGTGCAACGACGACGGCGCCGGCTGCGGGCTCGGCTCCTCCACCTCCTTCACGCTCGTCGCGGGCACCAGCTACCTGATCCGCGTCGGTGGCGTGGGCGCACAGGGCACGGGCGACCTCGTCGTCACCGGCCCCGGCTGCACGCCCCCTCCCCCGCCGCCGCCGCCTCCGCCGCCTCCCGGCACCGACAACGACAACTGCGCCGACGCGATCGCGCTGACCGACGGCGTGGCCGTCGATGGCTCGACCCTCGGCGCCAACAGCGACGGGACCGCCTCCTGCGCCGCGAGCGCCAACTCGCCTGACGTCTGGTACTCCTACACCCCGACCGTCAGCGAGACCGTCTCGATCAGCACGTGCAACAACGCGACCTACGACACCGCGCTCGCGGTCTTCGATTCGTGCGGCGGCACGCAGCTTCAGTGCCTCGACGATACCTCCGGCTGCTCCGGCTACACCCAGAGCCTGTCGATGGCGATGACCGCCGGGACGACCTACCTCATCCGCGTCTCCGGCTACAACAACGCGTCCGGCGAGTTCGTTCTCACCGTGACCGGTGGCCAGGGCGGCGGCACACCGCCACCCCCGCCGCCTCCGCCCCCGCCCCCGCCGGAGCCCCCCTTCAACGACAACTGCGACAACCGCGCGGGCGTCGCGGGCACCATCGACTTCGACACGACCAACGCGACCACGGACGGCATCGCTCACGCTCTGTGCGACAACTCGGGCGATGACAACGTCGGTAGCGACATCTGGTTCAACTACCCGTCCACCTTCACCGGTGAGCTGACGATCAGCCTCTGCGGCTCGACGTTCGACACCAAGCTCGCGGTCTACGAGCGCACGGGCTGCGACGACTTCGAGACGCGCCTGATGGCGTGCAACGATGACTCGTGTGACCTGCAGTCCGAGGTGACCATCCGCGTCGTCCCGGGCGAGAACTACACCATCCGCATCGGCGGCTTCAACGGTGCCACGGGCACCGGCACGCTGACGTTCACGGAGAATCC
>JANQQG010000143.1 GCA_028285065.1 Phycisphaerales bacterium | reverse complement strand
ATGAGTCGTGGTCGTCGTGGCGTCCGGGTGTGACGTATCCGGATGCGGTGCCTTACGCGTCGGTGCGGGTCGATCTGCGTGAGCTGCCGGGCGGGCTGGAGGAATCGGGCGAGTTTGCGCTCGACGTCGAACCGAAGCTGGAGTTGCCGGGGTCGGTCGCGTTCCCGACCGCCGGGTCGTTGCTGATCGAGGCGGACCCGGGTTCGCGTGATGCGGCTCTGGATGCGATCCGTGCGCTGATGCTGCGGCTGCTGACGACGTTCCCTCCGGGTAAGGCGCGGTTCACGATCATCGATCCGGTCGGGCTGGGGCAGAGTTTCGCGGGGTTCATGCACCTTGCGGACTACGAGGAGGCGCTCGTTGGGGCTCGGATCTGGACGGAGCAGCGTCACATCGAGCAGCGTCTGGCGGATCTGACGGAGCACATGGAGGACGTGATCCAGAAGTACCTCCGCAACGAGTTCGAGACGATCGCGGCGTACAACGAGCAGGCGGGCGAGATTGCGGAGCCGTACCGGTTCCTGGTGGTTGCGGACTTCCCCGCGGGTTTCAGCGAGGATGCGGCGCGTCGGCTGGCGAGCATCGTCAAGAGCGGCGCGCGGTGTGGGGTGTTCACGCTGATGGTGCGTGACACGCGTCAGTCGCTTCCGGGCGGGCTGCGGCCCGTCGATCTGTGCGCACAGGGGACGCGCCTGCTTCGCTCACGCGAGGAGGCCGATGGTCCGGGGGCGTTCCGGATCGACGACGAAGTGCTCAGCCGTTTCCCGATCACACTCGAGACGCCGCCGGATGAGCAGCGGCTCACATCGATCCTGCATCGGCTTGGCGAGGGTGCGGTGGATTCGACTCGTGTGCGTGTGCCGTTCGCGTCGATCGCGCCGAAGAACGATCAGGAGGCGTGGTCGCGGTCGAGCGCGGAGCGTCTGCGGGTTGCGCTTGGGCGATCGGGGGCGACGAAGCTGCAGCCGATGACGCTCGGTGAGGGTGTCGCGCAGCATGCGTTGATCGCGGGGAAGACGGGATCAGGCAAGTCCACGCTGCTGCACGCGTTGGTGACGAACACGGCCCTCTGGTACGCGCCGGACGAAGTGGAGTTCTACCTGGTCGACTTCAAGAAGGGCGTTGAGTTCAAGACGTACGCGACGCACCAGATCCCGCACGTGCGCGTCGTGGCGATTGAGAGCGATCGTGAGTTCGGGCTCAGCGTCTTGGAAGAGGTTGATGCGGAGCTACGGCGTCGCGGTGATCTGTTCCGGCGGTTGGGCGTGCAGTCGATCCAGGCGTATCGTGAGCTCGAGGGCTCCGAGGCGCTGCCGCGGGTGTTGCTTCTGATCGATGAGTTCCAGGAGTTCTTCGTTCAGGACGACCGGGTTGGCCAGGACGCCGCGCTCCTGCTGGACCGGCTGGTGCGACAGGGTCGTGCGTTCGGCATCCACCTCGTGCTTGGTTCGCAGACGCTTGGCGGTGCATACAGCTTGGCGCGGGCGACGATCAACCAGATGGCCGTGCGCGTGGCGTTGCAGTGCTCGGAGGCGGACGCGTACCTGATCATGAGCGAGGACAACACCGCCCCGCGTCTGCTGTCGCGTCCGGGTGAGGCGATCTACAACGATGCGGGCGGGTTGATCGACGGGAACAGCCCGTTCCAGGTGGCGTGGCTGCCGGACGCGGAGCGTGACAAGCGCCTGGCTGAGGCCGCGCAGCTTGCTGAGCGTCACCCGTCGCGTGTGGTGCGTCACGACACGGTCGTCTTCGAGGGCAACGAGCTTGGCGATCTGTCGCGGAATCGGGCGGTTGCTACGGGCGATCCCGGGGCCCCGGAGGTCCCTGCGGCCTGGCTCGGCGAGCCGATCGCGATCAAGGAGCCGACGCACGCGCTCCTCCGGCGTGAGAGCGCGTCGAACCTGCTGATCGTCGGTCAGCAGGAGGAGACGGCGCTCGGGATGCTGCTGAGCGCGTTCGTGGGGCTTGGGGCTCAGCGTGCAGGGAATGGTGACGCGGCGGCGAAGCTGTACTTCATCGATGCTGCGCGGCCCGACTCGCCGTTCGCGGGTCTGTCGGCGCGGCTTGCGGATGCGATCGCGCCGGAGTCGTGCAAGGTGTTGGGGCTCGACGACGTTGGGCCGGTGATCGCGTCGATCGATCGGACGGTTTCCGATCGGCTCGCGGGCAACAGCACTGGGGAGGCGCCGGTGTTCCTGGTGATCGCGGGGCTGCATCGTGTGCGTGACCTGCGTCGGTCGGATGATGACTTTGGGTTCTCGTTCGGCGAGGATGATGGGGCGGAGAAGGACGCATCGCCGGCACCGCTGTTCAAGACGATCCTGCGCGAGGGACCGCCGCTGGGCGTGCACACGATCGCGTGGTGCGACTCGCTGGACAACCTGGAGCGGGGGTTGGATCGCGAGTCGATCCGGCAGTTCTCGCGTCGTGTGGCGTTGCAGATGAGCGCGACGGATTCGAGCCAGGTGATCGACTCGCCTGGGGCGTCGACGTTGGGGGTGAACCGGGCGCTGTATAGCGGCGGGGAGAGCGGGGCGCTGGAGAAGTTCCGGCCGTATGGGGTGCCGGACGAGGGGTGGGTGCGAGCGCTTGCGGAGCGTTTGCGGGGGTCGTCGGTGCAGCCGCCGGCGTGAGTGTCGGGGGGCGGCGGGAGTCAACGGGAGCGTTGACGGGTGAGACGATCCAGGGTCATGTGGCGTGTACTCGTCTGCCTCGTGCTGGGCGTGGTCACGATGGTCGGCACCGCCTGGGCGATCGCCCTGCTGGATCATCCATGGATGGGTGACTCATCGAGAGTCGGCTTGTTCCCACAGACACAGACCTACGGGATGGTCGGGACGAGTCCTCGTTGGACTATGGTCATCCTTGGGCCACACCCGGGCTACGACACGCATGCGAACGCATTCAGGGTCTGGGGCATCGATCCGGATGACCCACTCCTCGAAGCGGAGGGTGTTGTCGGGACCCGGGGTCAGGCGGCGCTCAAGGTGTTTGTCGGTGCCACACCGCCCCGGTGGTCGGTCCTGGACCAAGAGCGGATCATCCACACGGTTGCTTGGGGTTGGCCGTTTCGCTCGCTCGTCAGCGCGCATCAGCCAGGTCCCGATGGCGGGCGCGCGGTCGTCGGAGTTGAACTGCCGAGGGACTGGAGCGAGCACGGTGACATCACGCCGCTGATGCTGCCGACGCGGGTGCTCTGGGCGGGGGCAGTCGGGAACTCGATCATCGCTGCTGCGGTGTGGTGGCTGCTGCTGTTCGGCCTCGGCGCCACACGGCGCGCATGGCGGACCAGGCACGGGCGGTGCACCGCGTGCGGCTATGACCTGGCGGGCGCCAGCGTGTGCGCGGAATGTGGGCGCGAATGGGGCGCCGGTGTGCGGAGGCGGCGGGGCCTTCGGCTACTTGATGAACATCAGGTCGGCGTAGACCGGGAGTGGCCAGACGTCGGCGGAGGTTCGGCGCTCGAGTTCGTCGGCGAGCTCGCGGAGGTTGGTCATGAGGGGGAGGATCTCCGCTCGCACGTGCTTGGCGTGCTCGAAGACGTCCTCGGGCTCCTCGCCTTCGAGTGCTCTGGCGAGCGCGTCGGAGGCGGCTCCGAATCGCTCGCAGAGGTCGACGTAGGCCTCGAGCTGGCTGCGGATCGAGTCGCACTCGACGTCTGCCGCCTGCGTGGCGCTGACGGCTCCGGCGAGCCGGGTCTGGTGGTCGAGTGTTGCGGGCTGGATCATGGTGCGCGCGATGCGGACCATCTGGCCGGCCTCGATGAGGACCTGCTTGGCGTACTTCTCGAGGAAGATGTTGGCGCGGCTCTCTGCCTCGGCCTCGGTGAGGACGTTGTACTTGGCGAAGAGGGCCTTGGCCTTGTCGCTTGAGACGATCGGGAGGGCGTCGACGGAGTCCTTGAGGTTGGGGAGCCCGCGTGCGGCGGCCTCGTTCTGCCAGTCCTCGGTGTAGTTGTCGCCGTTGAAGACGACGCGCTTGTGCTTCTTGATGACGTCGCGGAGGACTTCCTTGACGGCGTCCTCGAGGCCGGCCCTGGTGGGCTTTGCGCCGACGCGCTGCTCGAGCTCGGTGGCGAGGAACTCGAGCGACTCGGTGACGGCGACGTTGAGCACTGCCATGGGCCACGCGCTGGTGCCGCTGGAGCCGACCGCGCGGAACTCGAAGCGGTTGCCGGTGAATGCGAAGGGGCTGGTGCGGTTGCGGTCGCCAGGGTCGCGCGGGAGGTCGGGGAGCGAGAGCGCGCCGAGGTCGAGCTTGCCCGCCTTGATCGTGCGGTTCGGCGTGCCCTGCTCGAGCTGCTCGATCAGGTCGGTGAGCATGTCGCCGAGGAAGATCGAGATGATCGCGGGGGGGGCTTCGTTCGCGCCGAGGCGGTGGTCGTTGGCGGCGGAGGCGATGGAGGAGCGGAGGAGGTCGGCGTGGAGGTCGACGGCGCGGATGACGGCGCAGAGGAAGACCATGAACTGCATGTTCGTGTGGGTCTCGTCCTGCGGGTCGAGGAGGTTGACGCCGGTGTTGGTGGACATCGACCAGTTGTTGTGCTTGCCGGAGCCGTTGACACCGGCGAGGGGCTTCTCGTGGAGGATGCACTGGAGTCCGAAGCGCGGTGCGATGCGCTTGAGGGTCTCCATGAGGAGCATCTGGTGGTCGCAGGCGACGTTTGCGTTCTCGAAGGTCGGTGCGATCTCGTACTGGCCGGGGGCGACCTCGTTGTGGCGGGTCTTGACGGGGACGCCGAGCTTGTAGAGCTCACGCTCGACCTCTGCCATGAAGGAGAGGACGCGCGGGGGGATGGCGCCGAAGTAGTGGTCGTCGAGTTGCTGGCCCTTTGGGGGCAGCGCGCCGAAGAGGGTGCGGTCGCAGGAGACGAGGTCGGGGCGTGCGAAGTAGAGGTTGCGATCGAAGAGGAAGTACTCCTGCTCCGCGCCGAGCGTGGTCTGGACGCGGGTGACGCCGGTGTCGGTGCCGAAGATGCGGAGGATGCGCATCGCCTGCTTGGAGAGCGCGTCCATCGAGCGGAGCAGGGGGGTCTTCTTGTCGAGTGCCTCGCCGGTCCAGGAGACGAAGGCGGTTGGGATGCAGAGGGTGCCGTAGCCTTCGCCTCGGACGATGAACGCGGGGCTTGTCGCGTCCCACGCGGTGTAGCCGCGCGCCTCGAAGGTTGCGCGGAGTCCGCCGGAGGGGAAGCTTGATGCGTCGGGTTCGCCCTGAACGAGGCTGGTGCCGGAGAGCTCGTAGACCATCTGTCCGGTGCCGGGGTCGACGGTGACGAGTGCGTCGTGCTTCTCGGCGGTGAGTCCGGTGAGTGGCTGGAACCAGTGTGCGTAGTGTGTGGCGCCGCGTTCGACTGCCCAGTCCTTCATGGCGGTGGCGACGACGTTGGCGACCTCGGTGCTCATCGGCTCGCCGAGTTCGACGGTGCGCATGAGGTCGCGGTAGACCTGCTTTGGGAGGCGCGCGCGCATCGTCTCGAAGTTGAAGACGTCTTCGCCGAAGTACTCGTCGACGCGCCGTGATGTGTCGCTGTCGCGGCTCTGCTCGTTGTAGGAAGCGCTTGCCGCGATCGCCTGCTCGAACGTGGATGACACCGCCATGCTCATGGCAGAACCTCTCCTTCCGTGATCCGAGGTTGTCCGTTCGCTAAGGCCCGCCCAGGCTCCACACCAAGCCCGGAAAGCCTGCCACCAAAGGGGATCTTAGTCCCGCGGCGCGGTCTGCGGGAGGGCGCCGGCGAGCTCTTGGACGAACAGCTGTGCCGCATCGGCGGGCGAGCCGCCCTGGGCGGCAGCCTCGGTCATGCGGCGGACGAGCGCGCTGCCGACGATGGCGGCGTCGGCGTGGCGGACGACCTCGGCGACCTGGGCCTGGGTAGAGATGCCGAAGCCGCATGCGATGGGGAGGTCGGTGACCTGTCGGAGGGCCGCGACACGCTCGGAGACGTCGGGCGCGTCGTCCCGCTCGCCGGTGATGCCGGAGCGGGCGAGGACGTAGACGAAGCCGGTGGAGGCCTCGGCGATGCGGGCGGCTCGGTCGATGGGGGTGGTGGGTGCGATCAGGAGGGAGGCGGTGGCCCCGGCGTCGGCGGCGATCCGGATGAGGTGGTCGGCTTCCTCGAGGGGGGCGTCGGGGAAGATGAAGCCATCGACGCCCGCGTCGACGCACGAGGCGACGAACTGCTTGGGGCCCGCTCGCTCAACGAGGGAGACGCTGACCATCGCGACGACGCCGATCGAGAGGCCGGCGTCGCGGGCCTGGCGGATCTCGGCGAGGGTCTTGGTGGGGGTGGAGCCGGCGCGGAGGGCTTCGTACATGGCGGCCGCGATGACGGGGCCGTCGGCGATGGGGTCGCTGAAGGGGATGCCGACCTCGACGATGCTGGCGCCTGCTGCTTCGAGGACGGGGAGCACCTGTGCGGTGGCACCCGGGGCGGGATGCTGGCCGCAGACGAAGGGCATGACGCCCTTGCTCCCGGAGGCTCGGAGGTCGTTGAAGATCGCGTCGATGCGGTTCATGGGGCAAGCGTATCTCCGGCGTTCGGTGCTCGCCGGTAGGCTGGGCCCGTGGAGCCGTTGATCCTCGCGACATGGAAATGGGGGGGCGTCGGGGCGGAGGAGGGGTACCGACGCCTCTGCGCCGGGGAGAGCGCCCTGGACGCGGGCGTCGCGGCGGCGACGCTCGTGGAGGACGACCCGCGCGTGGACTCGGTTGGGACGGGGGGGATGCCGGACGCGGATGGGCGGGTGTCGCTGGACGCGTGCGTCATGACGGATCCGGATCGGTGCGGGTCGGTCGCGTTCATCCGGAGGTATCCCAATCCCACGCAGATCGCCCGGCGGGTGATGGAGAAGACGATCCACGTGATGCTCGTGGGCGACGGGGCGGAGGAGTTCGCGGAGCGTGAGGGGTTCGAGCCGCGGCCTGTGCTGACGGACGCTGCCCGGGAGAAGTGGGAGGAGTGGCGTCGGAAGGCGGACGCGTTCGATCGGTCGCCGTACACGGGGTGGATCCCGCCGGCGAATGTGGAGGAAGCGGGTGTTGATCCGGAGCCGGGTGAGCCGTCGGGGCACGACACGGTGTCGATCCTGACGCTCGACCAGGAGGGGACGCTGGCGGGTGTGTGCTCGACGAGCGGGATGGCGTTCAAGGTGCCGGGGAGGGTCGGGGACTCGCCGATCATCGGGCAGGGGCTGTACGTCGATCAGCGCGCCGGGGCGGCAGCGGCCACGGGGACGGGCGAGCTGATCATGGGTGTGTGCGCGAGCTTTCTGGTGGTGGAGCTGATGCGCGCGGGCGCGGAGCCGGAGGCTGCGTGCATGGAGGTGCTGCGCCGGATCGAGGAGCGGTACTCGATCAAGAAGGAGCACCAGGTGGCGCTGATCGCGATGACGCCGCGCGGGGAGTGGGCGTCGTGTGCGCTGCGTGAGGGGTTCCATCACACGGTTGTGGATGGTGGCGGGATGCGGGTAGAGAAGCCGGGGCGGGTTGTGATGGATTAGTGTCCCGACCGTGTCTTGAGCTTCGACCACACTGTGCTGGTGAGTGATTGGCGGACGTCGCTGAAGCCGTGCCAGGGGTCGTCCGGTCGATCGGGGACGGTGAGGATCGTGAAGCGGTCGGGGCCGACGTCGGGGGTCAGTTCATCCCAGGCGAGTGGGGTCGAGACGCAGGCGCCGTCTCGTGCGCGGGTGGAGTAGGCGCCGACGGCCGTGGTACCGTGCTGGTTGCGGAGGTAGTCGATGTAGATGCGGTTCTGTCGGAGCGTCTTGGTCTGGACGCTGACGAAGTTGAGCGGGGCCATCTTCGCGAGGGCGTCGGCGATGCCCTTGCTGAAGGCCTTGACCTCGGACCACTCGTGCCGGCGCGCGATGGGGGCGACGAGATGGACGCCTCGGCCGCCGGAGGTCTTGACGAAGATCTCGAGGCCGAGCGACTCGACGAACTCTCGGATGACGTGGGCGCTTGCGACGACGTCTGGCCAGGTGACACCCGGGCCGGGGTCGAGGTCGAGGATCATGCGGTCGGGGCGGTCGAGTCGGTCGATGCGTGCCTGCCAGGGGTGGAGTTCGAGGACGCCGAACTGGGCGAGTGCGACAAGGCCCTTGGCGTCTTCGATGACGATGAGGGGGCCGTCTTCGTCGTCGACGTCGATGCCGCGGATGGCGTCGGGGAAGCCCTGGCCGACGTGGCGTTGGTAGAAGGACTCGCCGACGAGGCCTTCGGGGCAGCGGACGACGGTCAGCGGGCGCCCGCCGAGGTGTTCGAGTGCGCGCGGGGCGATGCGTTCGTAGTAGCGTGCGACGTCGAGCTTGGTGATCGCTTCGTCGGGGTAGACGAGGCGGCCTGGGTTGGTGATGCGGATGCCGGCGACGCTGCCGGAGCCGCCTTCGACTGCGGCGGTACGACGGGGCCCAGGGGGT